>JANOZJ010000089.1:0-3438 GCA_031429315.1 Akkermansiaceae bacterium | reverse complement strand
CTCTGCCTATGCTCGCACCACCAACGGCGGAGTGTATGAGACGGGTAATCGGATTAAGTCTGGACCTGATTCTCCGCAAACCAACTTGCTGAAAGACGGGCGCTTGGCGGGCAAACCCTTCCTGTTCCACAATCCCTCGCGTGCGGTCCTCACCATGGACTTGGCCACGGGTAAGCCCGGTGCCCAACCCTACGAACTGAACTTGCAGCCATTTTTGAGCAGAGGCGACTACCAAGACTATATGGACGTGAGCGAAGATCCCGTTACCAAAGTTGCGCGGGTTCCTGCCCTCACCGGGAATAGGACCGGTCGAGGCATCAAGTCGGGGAGCTATCTCGAAATCCCCACCGGGCCGATGCAGACCATCGCGGACTTCCGCCGCTCGAACGCCATCACGTCATCCCATCTGCCTCATTTCGTGCAACCCGTCGGCAATTCCCTGCTCCACCCGCTGATGTCCGCTAACGCAGTGATCGAGGGTCCTCCCGCTTCTGCGTTGCTCGATCATTCCGTGTTGGCAAACCACGCCTTATACGACCGGTTCTATTTCTCGACCTTCGCGACCCGTAGTACCACGGTGAAGCCGGACACGGTATTCGAAAAGTTCATGGATGGCACTGCTCCGCTGGCCACCCAGTCCTTCCAGCCTTACCTGCCCGTCGGCACGACCGCAGCCACCGCCAAGGCGGAACTCTTCGCTTCCAACAAGCCAAATAGCACCGCCTATCAGAAGGCCGCAGAATACCAGATGATCCGGGGCCCGTTCAACGTCAACTCGACGAGCGTGCAGGCGTGGAAGGCGGTGCTGGCATCCATGAACAAGAGCGATGTCGCCACCCTCTGGGCGAAGAATGCGACGTTGGAAACCAAGGCCAGTCCTGGAGTTCCTATCCTCGCCATGTCACTGCTCAACGGTGGCCTTGCCGGTGGCGCAGCGGCTGCCCCCAAAATCGACGACGTTAAAACCAACGACTGGAACGGCTACCGTGAACTTGACGATACCAAGCTTACCGCCTTGGCGACGGAAATCGTCAAGCAGGTGCGCTTGCGTGGGCCGTTCCTGTCCATGTCGGAATTTGTGAACCGCCAGGTGGGCACGGAGTCCGCCCTCACCCTCAGTGGAGCCTTGGAAAAGGCCATTTCCGACTCAGGCATCAACGGGGCTTTCATGAGCACTAACGTCACTCCGCTCGCCACGACTCATTTCAGCGATACCGCTGTCTATAACTACAAAACGCTGGCCGCGACCATCGGCAATCCCGCTGCCGGGGCCCCCGGCTGGATCTCCCAAGGAGACCTGCTGCGGATTCTCGAGCCGGCCGCCACCGTGCGCTCCGACACCTTCGTCATCCGCGTCTGTGGGGAAGCGCAGGATGCCAGCGGCAAGATCACCGCTCGCGCCTACGCGGAAGCCGTGGTGCAACGGGTGCCCGAATATGTTGACCCGGTGGACCGTCCGTCAGTGAATGCCTACGACATCACGCTGCCCACCGCGGTAACCTCCACCGCGTCTCCAGCTAACAAGACTTTCGGACGGCGGATGAACATGGTGTCATTCCGCTGGCTGGCTAGCAACGAAATTTGATTCACATGATCCTTAAAAATTCCCTTTGTCTCCTCACACTCTTTTGGCTGCCCGCAGCAGTCCAAGCCCAACAGAACGAAACCGCCACGCCGTTCCAGATTCGCGCGGTGCTGCACGATCCGGTCAATCCCACCGCCGCGCTTTTTTTAACCGACCAGGCAGGTGCCGTGGTCAAGTTGGAGTTCCGACAGCAAGACCTGTCCCGGCCCCAATTGACGCTACCGCTCAATGGCTCGCTGGTGCTTTACGACAAAGCGGTGATCGACCCCGAGAAACCCGAAGCGAGTTTAGCGGCCACTTGCAAGATTCCTCCCAACACCAAGCGAGGAGTCGTCGTCGTCTTGCCAAGCCCCGTCGGCTCGAAACCCGCCTACCGGATGGTGTTCATCGACGATTCTGCCAAGGCATTTCCCAAAGGTGAATGTCGAGTGCTTACCCTGCTGCCGGTGGAGGCCGCCATCGAAGCCGGCGAGCATAAATTGCCCATCCACCCGGGAGAAATCGCCCGTCTCCCACCCGTTAAGAAAGTCAACGAATACAACATGGCGCAGACGAACTTCTACTACAAACAGGGCGAAGCCTGGACCGTGTTCACCGAGCGGCAATTGCAGTATCTCGACGGTTTCCGACGGATCTTCATTGTCCATGCGACGCCGGGTGCCCTCCAACCGACGGTCACCACCATCGTCGATACCGAAACTCCCTAGCCGTCCCAACACAGGGGATGATTAGAGTTTTCAACCACGTATTTTAAAATTAAGAATCTGGAAGAGTGGCAAGTCCTGGCGAAATTCACCGTCTTGAAATCAGTAAATCATTGCAATCAGTGGTAGATTCTTTCTTTCTCGGGTTATCAGTTTCGCCCTGTTTTTTCACCCCCGTTCAAATTCCATAACCTATCTATGTTCCAATTTCTCTCACCAATCCACCTTGGTTCGCTGCTGCTCATCTGCGCCACTCCGGTTCTGTTTGCGGAGGCGATTTTCCCCGGACTGACCACGAGCCAACTTGAGCCCGAGCTTAAGGGTCAGGTTCTGATTGAGGAGTTGAATTGTGCGGCCTGCCACACCAGCGACGCATCGCTAGCGGCCCAGTCCAAGAAAGCACCGCGCCTCGCCGACGTCGGCTCGCGGGTGAACCCGGCTTATCTTGAGGCGTTCATCCGTGATCCGCACGGGACCAAGCCCGGCACGACGATGCCGGATGTGCTCGGTCAGTTAAGCGGCGCGGAGAAGAAGGATGCGTCAGTCGCGCTCACCCACTTTTTGCTATCCTTGAAGGAGAATACCTTTTCGCCGCAGGCACCGGATGCGGTGGCCGCGCAGCAGGGAAAGCAATTGTTTCATTCCCGCGGATGCGTCGCCTGCCACTCGCCGCGCGACGACCGGGGCGCGGAGTTACCCTCCAAGAATTCCGTGCCGCTGGGTGTCTTGGACAAGAAATACAGCTTCAAGAGCCTCACGGGGTTTCTGCAGGATCCGCACTCGACCCGCCCTTCCGGACGGATGCCTAACATGAAGTTGCCGCAGAAGGAGATCGAGCGGATCTCTCATTTCCTGCTTCAAGACACGCGCGTGCCGGGAAATCTCGATTACACATTGTATGAAGGTGCTGTCTATGAAGGGCTGGCCAGCGAAAACGTCAAGCCGCACACTGCCGGGCGGGTGAAGGATTTCGCGCTGGCGAGTCTGGTCGGCGTCCGCCATCAGATCGCGGTGAAATACGCCGGCTGGGTGAACCTTGCGAAACCGGGAGCTTACACATTTTTCCTCGAAATGAATGGCGGCTCGCTCGTCATCGACGGGAAATCCATCGTCCAGGAAGAACCCAGCAACCGCCGGGGAGTGAAGCAA
>JANOZJ010000088.1:0-22845 GCA_031429315.1 Akkermansiaceae bacterium | reverse complement strand
GGAGCTGCTGCCGGTGAAGCTTAGAGCATTGCCGAACTGTCCGGTGACGGACGTGGCATTTGCCATCGTGCCGTTCGCCGCAGCGCCTAGGCTTCCGTTATTGGTCACCGTGGCACCGCTGATCGAGCCGGTGTCGAAGGTATAGTGGATCAAGGCGTCCGTGGGGATCGCTTGCGCGGAAGGCCCTGCACCGAGCCATAGTGCCGCTGCCAAGGGCACGGCGAGAGCCAAATGTTTCAGGGTTCCTGATATCGAGTTGATGACGCGGAGTGGGTTCATGGGATTTTTTTGGGGGTAGTTAAAACTAGGTATGGTGGTTTGGTGGATCTGACGCACCACCCTAAAATAGCGATTTCCAGCATCCCGCAAATTAAATCTTTGCGGGAACTGGGTGGAATAACTTCCTAGTTTTCCCAACCCCACCGCGACCGACGGAGCTGACCGAAGAAGTCGTAAAGCGCTCTTGTGCAAGGAGCGGCGGTTCACGGAGCAAACTCCAGGCGCTCGTAAAGACCGGCGAGTGAAAGAGTGGCGTCGATCTCCGGCAGCAGGATGGTGGCATCGAGTCCGGCGTGACGCTCAATGCTGTCAGTTTAAGAATTTTTAACCGCAGATGAACGCTAACAGGACGGGTGCGGGCTGGCAACCTGAGGAATGTGTCCCAAATCAATCCGCTGCAAGCTTCAGCGAGAAAACCAGCGAGTCACGTCCGCTCGCTTCGTATTGCGCGCGGCGTTTTTCTGGCAAGTCCTCGACGGTCGCGGGCGCATAGCCGAGCTTGGTGGTGAAGAAATCCGCCGCGCGGTTGCTCAGGGCGAAGACCCGCAGAATGCCCCGCTCGCTCGCGAGCTTCTGCGCGTGTTGCACCAGTTCGATGCCGTAGCCCCGCCCTTCGTGGGCCATTTTCACATACAAACAAGCCACTTCCGCGCAGTCTTCTTCGGGATACTCGTGCAACGCCACGCAGCCGACGACGTTGTCATCGATCGCCATCACCCGGTAATCCTCGATCCGCGACTGGATGTCCTCATAGGTCCGCGCCACCAGTTTCGTCCGCCGCACCGAGCGGCCGATCATCCCTAGCAGCTCGGGAATATCCTCTTCGCGCAGTTCGCGGATCACCCGGTAGCTGTCGGCGTGGACCATGGTGCCGACGCCCTCGTTGGAGAAAAGTTCGTCCACCAGCACGCCCTGTTGGCGGCCGTTGAGGACATGCACCCGCGGCACCCCGCGCTTGCAGGCCGCCGCCGCCGCTAACAGCAAGGCCGCCCCCGCCGGGTCGCTGCGGCTGGCCAGCGCTTCCGCGTCCGCCGCGCGAATCGCGTGGGCCGGCGCGCCGTCGATGAGGATCGCCTCCTCTAACAAAGTGATGATTTTGGTCACGCCGATCCTCAGGGCGAAGTCCACCACCGGCGAATCGAGCGGTCCGGTGGCCGACGCGTCAATGATCGCCGACTGCCCGCGGGCCAGGATTTCCAAGGCCTCCGCCACGGCCAGCGGGTCGGTGATCGGCCGGGAAACGCGGGCGGCGAGGATTTCGCACTCGAGCGTCCAATCGTAGAGATCCTTCAAATCGCCGCCGAGCACGCCGAGCACCAGCTTTACGCCGAGGTCTTCGAGCACCGCCAGATCCAGCAAGGTTTCCGCCACCGCGGGCTCGGGCAACAGCCCGGCCTCAATCAACACGAAGAAGATTTTCCCGCGGAACTGGGGAATGTATTGGAGGACCTCCCGAACGTCACTTTGCTGCGCCACGGCCTTTACCTAGCAAACCCTGACAGCCCCGCAAGCGCCGGGACGACTGCAGCGCGGAATTTATTCCGCCGGATTCGAATCGACCACGGCAAGAACAAGGAGGGGCGATACGCGATCGCCCACGTCAATGGGAGGACGATTGGAAGCGGTTAGCCTTACCTCACCGGCCCTTCATTGGCATCGGCGGACACGTTCCGCCGCTCCTTGGGATCGCGTGCAATCCGACTTGCCGAATCGAACGGAGCCGGTAGCGTCCTCCCATGTTGCCACTGACGCACCCCATGAAACCGGATCCCCGACGGACGCAGGAATGCGCCACGCGGCCTGCGGTCTTGGCGTCCTCGCGCGCTTGCAGGAAGTTCCTCGGCTTCCGTTAGCGCGGTCCCGCTTGCAGGGAAAGTAGTCCTGGACTTCAGTCCGTTCTTCCTCTTCCCAAGACGGACTGAAGTCCTCGACTACCTATCAGCATTTAAGTTTTCAGCTTTTCAGCATTTTCTATCCAATGGACTATTCCTCTCTCATTTCCAAACGCCGCGACCGCTTCTCCGAGCTGGAGGAAGCCGTCGGCGATCCGGAGCTTTTCGCTGATCCCAAGCGCGCCACCGAGATCCTCCGCGAGCATGGCAAGCTCAAGCAAACGCTCGCGCTGTGGGATAAAATCGAGTCCGCCAAACGCCACCTAACCGACAACCAAGAGCTCGCGAAATCCGACGATCCCGATTTCTCCGCGATGGCCGCCGAGGAAATCCCCGGCCTCGAAACCGAAATCGAAAAGCTCGGCAGCGACCTCCAGTACGCCCTGCTCCCGGCCGATCCCAACGAGGACCGCGACGCGCTGATAGAAATCCGCGCCGGTGCCGGTGGCGACGAGGCATCGCTCTTCGCCGCCGAGCTGATGCGGATGTATCAACGCTACGCCGACCTCCGCGGTTGGAAGGCAGAGCACCTCGAAAGTTCGCCGTCCGAAGTCGGCGGTTTCAAGGAAGTCATTTTAAAAATCACCGGCCAGGAAGTGTTCCGTTATTTGAAGTACGAATCCGGCGTCCACCGCGTCCAACGCGTGCCCGCCACCGAGACCCAGGGCCGCGTCCACACGTCCACCGTCACCGTCGCGGTCTTGCCGGAGGCCGAGGAAGTCGATGTGGAACTCAAGCCCGAAGACCTCCGGATCGAAGTCTGCCGCGCCGGTGGTGCGGGCGGCCAGCACGTCAACCGCACCGAGTCCGCGGTCCAGATTTTCCACCTGCCCACCGGACTCTATGTCCGTTGTGAAGACGGCCGCTCGCAGATCAAGAACAAGGAAATGGCGCTGCAGATCCTCCGCTCGAAGCTCTACGAACAGAAACTCCGCGAGCAGCAGGAAGCCTACTCCAGCCACCGTCGTTCGCTCATCGGCTCCGGCGACCGCTCGGAGAAAATCCGCACCTACAATTTCCCGCAGAGCCGCATCACCGACCACCGCATCGGCTTCACCTCGCACAATCTAGCAGGCGTGATCGCCGGCGATCTAACGGAGTTCACCAACCAGCTCCAGAAGACCGAGATGGACGAGCGGCTGGCCGAGGCGGGGCTCTAACGGACAATCACGCGATCGCGTGAAAATTGCATCTTTGGCGGTTCATCCTCCGGTGATAAAAACACCCGTCGGCGAGAGATCGTCGGTCCGCATTTGCTCTACTGCACCGGGACCACGGTGCGCGGTAAAACCTGAGCCTGCAAACCCGTTCTGGAAGGCGTTTCGATGCTGGACAGGGCGGGTTTGCCTTTTCCGGTATCCTGCCGCCGCCCAGCGAGGAAAGATCGCGGTGCCCGAGGGTTCTGCCGGGACAAGAACTCTGGACACCGCCCCGGCAGCGGCCACCACCCTCAGAACACCTGACCTCGTGTGAAAGGCCAAGTGGCTGTTGACCGTGGAATCAAGGATTCTAATGTTAGGTTTTCCACGGCGGTCGGAGTTGTGAGCGTGACACCAAATCGCGGCATCAGGCTCCGGGCAGAATGCCCGGGCCACCGGTGGCGCGGGCATTCTGCCCGACGCCATTCTTTGGAATGGGATCATCTCAAGCACCGCTAAAACAAGCGCAAGGTCAGGTGTTCTGACCCTGGTTCCGGATATAAGCAGCCGGTCGATTTGTTTGGAATTCCAGCGGATGTGGGCGACGGAAGGGTTGAACCAATCGAAAACCGGATCGGGGTCGCAACTCACCAGTGAGACATGCTCCGGGGCTAAAATGCCGCGCCGCGCGAGGTGCTTTTGCGCCACGACGAATAGCGAGGCCTGGTCGATGATCAATGCGGTGGGCGGAGTGAGGCGGATTCCCGGGGGTAGTGCGGTGCGCTTCGGGCGACCCCGGGATTTTTACGCTGTTTCCAAAGCCCAAGCCGTGGAATAAGCTCCGGCCATGCCGAGGGAACGCGATCCTGACGAACCGAAAATCTACTTTCTGCCGAACCTGATGACGGCCTGCAATCTGGCGTGCGGATTTTTCGCGGTGCTGATGATTTTCAAGGGGCTGAACGAGGTCGAGGTGCGGAAAATGTCCGACCTCACGCTTACGGCGAAGGAGTATTACGGGATCTCCCACCAATACTACGAATACGCGATCCTGCTGATTTTCGGCTCCTGCCTGTTTGACCTGCTCGATGGCCGACTGGCGCGGCTTGGTGGTCAGGAATCGCCGTTCGGCCAGCAGTTCGATTCGCTCGCCGACATCATTTCATTCGGCATGGCTCCGGCGCTGCTGCTATCCCGCGCGGTGCTTTTCCCGCTGCCGAAGAACATCGGCTGGGCGATCGCGCTGCTCTATCTGGTGTGCGGGGCGATGCGGTTGGCGAGGTTCAACTGCCTCGCGGCGCTGCCCAAAAAGCCAGGCGCTTCCAACGATTTCCGCGGCCTGCCGATCCCGATGGCGGCCGGATTCATCGCTTCGCTGACGTTTTTGTTGATCGATCTTTACGAGAACGACCACGAGATCGGCCTGTGGAAATACGTTCTGGCGGGCGCGATGTTAGGGCTGTCCCTGCTGATGATCAGCGACGTGCGCTATCCGAGTTTCAAGAAAGTCGGCTGGAAAACCCGCAGCACCCTGGGCGCGATTGTCCTTGCCTTGCTGGTGGTGATCGCCGTGGTGCAGTTCCGCTACGTGATGCCGGTGGCGCTGTTCAGCCTGTATCTGTTGTATGGCTTCATCCGGCCATGGGTTTCCCAGAAGCTGCGGAAGGAAATCGAAGTGGAGTCGGATCCCGAGGATGGATCTGCTGCGGCTCCGGAACCCGTGGATGAGGTCAGAAAGGAAGTCTAGCATGGGCATTCCTGATCGCTCCCGCCGGGTCACGCTACTGTTAGTCCTGCTGCCGTTGTGGTTGCTGGGATCGGGAGCGGGTGCGCTGTGGTATTATTTCCACCGCGAGAAGAAGCAGGCGCTCGTGGAGCAAGAGCGCTTCGCGCAAGGGGTGTCGGCCCCGTTGATGGCGGATGATTTGCGGAAAATCGTGGAGGTCATCGGCGAGCGCAACGCGTCGTCCGCGACCGCCGCCGCGAATTTGTCGCGGAGCGCGTCGATGATCGAGGGACTGCTAGGCCCGTCTAACACCGGCTACGCGGTCCACAAGACGAAAGGCCCGGCGGATTGGCCGATCCTCCAGGTGAGTGTCGCCGGGAAAAAGCCGGGCGCGCCGCCGGTGTGGGTGATCACGTCTTACGACAGCCGCGCCGGCTCGCGCGGAGCCGAGGCCAACGCCACCGGCCTCGCCGCCACGCTGGCCGCCGCCCAAGCGCTTGCCCGCGACAAGCCGGGCGCGCCGGTGCATTTCGTTTTCCTGCCTCACGCGAACGACCTGGACTCGCCGGTGGTGGAAACTGCGGCGAAATTCATGGAACTGGCCAAACCCGCAGGACCGCCCAAGGCCGTCCTGTGCGTGGAGTCGATGGGCGCGGGCGAGGCGTTGTGGCTGAGTTCCCGCGACGTTTCGGCGGCCCCGCTCAATCTCGTCGCCGGTCTCGGCGCGGTTTACGGCGCGGAAGTCGTGTGTTTGGGCGAGGATACGGACACGGCCAGCACCTTGTTTGAAATGAATCTGCCAGCCGTGCGCGTCGCGACCCGGCCGCTGGTCACGGCCAGGGAAGCGGATGAGCGGCTGCCATTCGCGCCGACCGTGGCGGCGTCCACCGGCCGCTTGATCGAGCTGATCCGGCGTTGTTCGGGTAGATAAGCCGCTAACATTCCCGGTTGCGGATTTCCCGAAGCGGTCCAGAATCCCACCCAACACGAATTCCGCGGACCCCTCTTCTCTTCCATGCGCCCCACCGACCTCGACCCCGCCTTCATCTCCCATGCACCCGGCTATTGGTCGGACGAAGACACCGGAAACTGGGATGATCACCGCTGGCAGCTCAGAAACCGCGTCGATTCCCTCGCCGACCTCGACCTGCGGCTGAACCTAACCGACGAGGAACGCGCCGGCGTCCTGCTCGCCGGCACCAAGCTGGCGATGTCGATCACGCCGCACTTTTTCAACCTGATCGACCGCGATGACCCGGATTGCCCGATCCGCCGCCAGGTCATTCCGCGCATCGAGGAAGGCTGGAACGCGCCGGAGGAAATGGCCGATCCCTGCGGCGAGGATTCCCACATGCCGGTGCCGGGGCTGGTGCATCGCTACCCGGACCGGGTGTTGTTTCTCGTCACCGACCGCTGCGCGTCCTACTGCCGCTACTGCACCCGCTCGCGGGTCGTCTCCGGCGTCGGCGAGCAGCATCTTGAAACGCAGTGGGAGCCGGCATTCAAATACCTCGAAAATCACCCCGAAGTCCGCGACGTCCTGCTTTCCGGCGGCGATCCCCTGCTCTTCTCAGACGACCGGCTGGATAAAATCCTCACCCGTCTGCGCGCGATCCCGCACATCCAGTTTATCCGCATCGGCTCGCGGATTCCGATTTTCCTGCCCCAGCGGATCACCCCGGAACTCTGCACGATGCTGAAAAAGCACCACCCGCTGTTCATCTCCATCCACTCGAACCACCCGCGCGAACTCACCACGGAAGTCCGCGACGCGCTCGGCCGCCTCGCCGACGCCGGCATCCCGCTCGGCAACCAAAGCGTCATCCTGCGCGGCGTGAACGACAGCGTGGAAGTCCAGAAAGCGCTCGTCCAAAAGCTGCTGATGTGCCGGGTGAAGCCGTATTATCTCTATCAGTGCGACCTCATCAACGGCTCGTCCCATCTCCGGACGCCAGTCGCGGAAGGCGTCGCGATCATCGAAGGTCTGCGCGGCCACACCACCGGCTATGCGATCCCGCAATTCGTCATCGACGGCCCCGGCGGCGGCGGAAAAATCCCGATCAATCCGAACTATGTGGTGGATACCGCCTCCGGGCGCATCACGCTGCGGAATTTCGAGGGCGAAATTTTTGAATACCCCGATCCCACGCCGATCCCGGCCACGGACTTGGAAAGGCTGCATCAGGAAGCGCTCAGCCGCTCGATGTGATCCCCGGCCCATTCCGCTTGCGCTCACGGTCCGGCGTCCTAGCATCCGGCGCTTTCCAAAGCTCTGCCGCTCACCGCTCCCATGAATCGCATTTTCGTCGAAAAAAAAGCCGGCCATCAGGCCGAGGCCCACCACCTGTTGCGAGAGCTCCATGAGTCGCTCTCACTTCCCGGCCTCACGAGCGTCCGCATCGTCCAACGCTACGATTGCGATGGACTCACCGATGAAGAATTCGACTCCGCCGCGTGCTTGATTCTTTCCGAACCGCAGGTGGATTCCATTTCCGAAACCCTCACGCTGGCAGAAAACCAGAACGCTTTCGCTGTCGAGTTTCTCCCCGGCCAGTTCGACCAGCGCGCCGACTCCGCCGCGCAGTGCGTCCAGATCCTCACTGGCCAAGACCGTCCGCTCGTGGCCTCCGCAAAGGTGATCATCCTCAGCGGCACCCTATCACCGGAGGATATCGGCGAGATCAAATCTTTCATCATCAATGCGGTGGACTCCCATGAAGCCGGAATGTCGCTGCCGGATTCACTGCAACCCAAGACCCACGAACCAGCCGATGTCGCGATCCTCACCGGATTCGCCGACCTCGAACCCGCCGCTCTCCGCGCCGACCTCGGCCTCGCGATGTCCGCCGCCGACGTGGTTTTCTGTCAGACCTATTTCCGCGACGAGGAAGAGCGCGATCCGAGCCTCACCGAGATCCGGATGCTCGACACCTATTGGTCCGACCACTGCCGCCACACCACCTTCCTAACTAAAATCGACGAGGTCACCTTCGGCGAAAACACCGAGCCCGTGCAACGCGCCTGGCAGACCTATCTCGCCACCCGCAGCACGCTCGGTCGTGAGGACAAGCCGGTGACGCTGATGGACATCGCCCTCATCGGCATGCGCGAGCTGAAAAAATCCGGCGAGCTCGACAACCTCGAAGTCTCCGAGGAAGTCAACGCCGCCTCCATCGTCGTCCCCGTCGAAATCTCAAATTCCACGACGGAGGAGTGGCTCGTGATGTTCAAAAACGAGACCCACAACCACCCGACCGAAATCGAGCCTTTCGGCGGCGCGGCCACCTGCCTCGGCGGCTGTATCCGCGACCCTCTATCAGGCCGGTCCTACGTTTATCAGGCGATGCGCGTCACCGGTGCCGGCGATCCGCGCACGCCGTTTTCCGAAACCCTGCCAGGCAAGCTCCCGCAGAAAAAAATCTGCCGGGTCGCCGCCCGTGGTTACTCGTCGTATGGCAACCAGATCGGCCTCGCCACCGGCCAGGTCGCGGAAGTCTATCACCCCGGCTACGTCGCCAAGCGCCTGGAAATCGGCGCGGTCGTTTCTGCCGTCCCTCGCTCACACGTTTTCCGCGGCTCCCCGTCTCCCGGCGATGTCATCCTGCTCATCGGCGGTCGCACCGGCCGCGACGGAGTCGGCGGTGCCACCGGATCTTCCAAAGAACACACCGACACCGCGCTCGAAAATTCCGCGGAAGTCCAGAAAGGTGACGCCCCCACCGAACGCAAGATCCAGCGCCTGTTCCGCAATCCGGAACTCACCCGCAAAATCAAAATCTGCAACGACTTCGGCGCCGGCGGCATTTCGGTCGCCATCGGAGAAATCGCGCCATCGTTAGAAATCAATCTCGACGCCGTTTCCAAAAAATACGCCGGCCTCGACGGCACCGAACTCGCGATCTCCGAATCCCAGGAGCGCATGGCGATCTGCGTGGACGCCTCGGAAGTCGATTATTTCATCGCCGAGTCCGACAAGGAAAACCTCGAGTGCAAACACGTCGCCAACGTAACTAACAGCGGCCGCCTCGTCATGACCTGGCGCGGCAAAACCATCGTCAACCTCTCCCGCGCCTTCCTCGACACTAACGGCGTCCAACAGACAGCAAAGGTCCATGTCGCCGGCCCCTTGACACAACCTGTATCTTCCAAACATGAAACCTACCCCGAACTACTTGAGCGCAGCGCATCGCCAGCATTCAGAGAAAGCATTGGCGGCGTTGGCGAAACAATCGCCGATGTCTTACGAAGAGTGCATCGAGCAGGCCAAGGGTTTGGCAGAAAGAAGCCTGAGAGACAAGTCTGTGAAGTGGGAGCCGATCTAAACAGGCATTCCCTATCACAAACCCTCTCCTCCCTCAACATCTGCTCTCAAAAAGGCCTCGGTGAGATCTTCGACGGCTCCGTCGGCGCGGGAACCGTGCTGTGGCCATTCGGTGGTGACAATCAACTCACCCCGCCCGACGCGATGGTCGCCAAGCTGCCGCTACTAGAAGGCGACACCGACGTCTGCACCTACATGAGCTGGGGCTTCAATCCCGACATCTCCGCATGGTCGCCCTTCCACGGCGCGGTCTACGCGGTCACCGAATCCGTCTGCAAGGCCGTCGCCGCCGGTGCGCGGCTTTCCGACATCCGCCTAACGCTTCAGGAGTATTTCCCGAAACTCGGCAACGACGCCACCCGCTGGGGCCTGCCCTTCGCCGCGCTGCTCGGAGCCTATCAGGCGCAGCACGGACTCCGCCTCGCCGCCATCGGCGGCAAGGACTCGATGTCCGGCTCCTTCAACGAACTCGACGTCCCGCCGACACTCGTTTCCTTCGCGCTTGCTCCCGGAAAAGCCAGCCTCGCGCTGTCGCCCGAGTTCAAGCAGGCGGACTCGACGATCTCATTCTTGCAAGTCACCCGCGATGCGGACCAACTCCCGGACTTCACCGAGTTGAGGCAAGTGGCCGCCGCGCTGCATGAGCTGAATGTGGAAGGAAGAATCGTTTCACTCCATCATATCGGCCAAGCCGGAATCGGTGCCGCACTCGCGAAGATGGCGTTCGGCAACCACATCGGTGCCGAGATCAACACCACTCTCGACCTCGCAAGCGAACGCTATTTCGCCTTCCTCATCGAGCACGCCGAACCGCTTCCGCTAGAATTCAACTCTGTCGAAATCGGCCACACCACCGAGGTCGGCACTCTCGTTCTCAACAACGAAGCCCACACGCTCACCGAACTCCAGAACGCCTGGACCAGCACGCTCGAGCCGATCTATCCGACGAAACCGGAGATCGAGGATCGTCGATCGGAGATCGTGGACGTCCCGCTCTTTTCTTCATCGGCGATCCACTATCCACGATCCCCAATCTCAAAGCCAAAGGTTTTGATCCCCAGCTTCCCCGGCACTAACAGCGAATACGACTCCGCCAAAGCATTCCGCGAAGCCGGTGCGGATGCGGAAATCCTGGTGTTCCGGAACCTCTCCGCTAGGCACATCGAGGAATCCCTAACCGCCCTCGCCGCACAAATCCGCCAGTCGCAAATCCTGATGTTCCCCGGCGGCTTCAGCGCCGGCGACGAACCGGACGGCTCGGCGAAATTCATCGCCACCATCATCCGCAGTCCGCGCGTGGCGGATGCCATCATGGACCTGTTAAAAAACCGCGACGGACTGATCCTCGGGATTTGCAACGGTTTCCAAGCGCTCGTCAAAACCGGCCTCGTCCCCTTCGGCGAAATCCGCGACGCCCACCCCGACGCACCGACGCTCGTCCATAACAGCATCGGCCGCCACATTTCCTGCTACGCCCGCACCCGTGTCGTTAGCACGCTCTCACCGTGGCTGGCTAGCAGCGCTGTCGGCGACATCCACCGCGTCCCGGTTTCCCATGGGGAGGGCAAATTCTTCGCCAGCGACGCGGTCATCGCCGAACTGGCGCAAAGCGGCCAGATCGCCACCCAGTATTGCGACGAGAACGGGATCCCATCCATGGACGTCACCATCAACCCGAACGGCTCGCTCGCCGCGATCGAAGGCATCACCAGTCCCTGCGGCCGCGTCTTCGGGAAAATGGCGCACACCGAGCGCAGCGGCTCCCAAGTCGCCAAGAACATCCCCGGCGACAAGCACCAGCCGATCATCAAAGCGGGGGTCGTTTATTTCTCCCGTTGAACCAGCGGGTTCTCACAAACCAATTCCTGGAACGACGAGAAATCCCGATCCGCGGACCAAAGTTTTTTCACCCGATAATGGAGGCAGATCGCGGCGATTCCTCAATCAGGGATCGCAGCGTGATCCGCTTCTCCCGCGCACGCGCTTTGGCGCGAAGAAGGAGTGGCTTGGCAATCTCGATGGTTGTCTTCATATGGGTAGCCATATTTCCCAACGAAGTAGAGTCAAGCGACCAGTCCGGCGCGTCTTTGGGAAAATAGCTCACCCCGAGCGCGGCAGCACGCAAGGCGCGAAGAACATCCCCGGCGACAAGCACCAACCACTGCTCTCAGGAGGTGGCTGTTTCTTAAGTTGCGCAATAATCCACTCAAAAAAGCTATATTCAGGCTTATTTGAGCGAATCATTGCGCATTCAAATTAAAAGTATTTGCCTTTAGAGCCGAAATCTGCTCAATTAAGCGTGTAAGACGCCTTTTTGAGCAAATCTTCACTCAGATGATTCAATTCCTATCCAACCCGCAAATCGAGCAAGAGCTTGGCAAGCGCCTCAAAGACCGCCGGCTTGACCTGAACTTGAGCCAGGAACAAATCGCGATCCGCAGCGGGTTGGCGCGCCGCACGATCACCTCCATCGAGAACGGCGAGGGCTCCACCCTGACCACGCTCATCGCCTTGCTGCGGGCTTTGAACGCTTTGGACACCTTGGAAAGCTTTCTGCCGGACCCGGGCATCAGCCCCATGGCCATGACCTCGATGCTGCAGGACGCGCCGCGCAAGTATGCTTCCAAGCCGCACAAAACACCCCCGGCCACACCCTGGAAATGGGGGGATGAAAAATGACTTCCGCCGCCATCGAGCTTTACGAGACCACCATCGGCGCGGTGACTTGGGACCCGGAGCGTGAGCTGGGGGTTTTCGAATACGCGCCGGAATTCCTCGGCAGCGGCATCGAGGTTTCACCCATCACGATGCCGCTGGGCGCGGGTCGATTTTCATTTCCCAACTTGCCGCGGGAAACTTTCAAAGGCCTGCCCGGACTGCTGGCGGACTCCCTGCCCGACAAATTCGGCAACCTGCTCATCGACCAATGGCTGGCCCACCAGGGACGCCGACCCGAGTCGTTCGATCCGGTGGAGCGCCTGTGCTACCTCGGCACCCGCGCGATGGGAGCCTTGGAATTCCGCCCGACGCTGATGCCGGATTTCCCGCCGGAAACGCTGCATCTGGAAGCGCTGGTCCAGCTCGCCAACGACGCGCTCGCCTCGCGCGAAAGCCTGCATGCCAATCTCTCCCAACCGCCGGAAGCCCTCGCGACGATTCTCCGCGTGGGTACCTCCGCCGGTGGCGCGCGGGCCAAGGCGGTGATCGCTTGGAATCCGCAAACCGGCGAAATCCGCTCCGGCCAGGTGGCGGCTGGCCAAAATTTCGAGCCGTGGTTGTTGAAATTCGACGGCGTGACGGCCAACCGCGACAAGGAAATCAACGATCCACTCGGCTACGGCCGCATCGAATTCGCCTATCACCTGATGGCCCGCGCCGCCGGGATCGAGATGAGCGATTGCCGGCTGCTGGAGGAAAACGGCCGCGCCCATTTCATGACCCGCCGCTTCGACCGCGGGCCGGACGGCGGGAAGTTCCACATGCAGAGCCTGTGCGCGATGGGCCACTTCGACTTCAACCAAGCCGGCGCGTATTCCTACGAGCAGGCGTTCCAAACCGCCCGCCGCCTGCAACTGCCGCAGCCGGATCTGACAGAACTCTATCGGCGCGCGCTGTTCAACATCCTCGCCCGGAACCAGGACGACCACACCAAGAACATCGCCTTTCTGATGGACCGCCGCGGCGGGTGGCGGCTCGCTCCGGCTTACGATCTGATTTACGCCTACAACCCGAACGGCGCATGGACCCACCGCCACCAGATGACACTCGCCGGAAAGCGCGAGAACTTCGCCACGACCGATCTGCTGGACGCCGCGAGCTTCGCCGACCTCAAGCCGACCAAGGCGAAAACCATCCTGAAACAAGTGCATGCCGCGATCAGCGGCTGGCACACTCACGCGGCGGCGGCCGGTGTTTCCGCCGACTGGATCGTGGAAATCAGCGACAACCTCCGGCTGGACCTCAAGCCTTGAAAGACAACTTCGGTGGACTGCGGCGACCGCTTTCAAACGAAACGCAAGAGATTAAATTTCCATAATGGCATAATCATTGCTTCATTTTTTGACTCAGGCTTCATACCGTCCGTCCGGCAACCACCTTGTCGGCCATGTCGAACGCCTCGCTTCATCAATCGTTTTCCCAGCAACAAACGCTTGCGCCGCAGATGCGCAAGAGCTTGGAAATCCTTCAGGCGGGAACCTTGGAGCTGTCCCAGCTCGTCCGGCAGGCGCTTGAGACCAACCCGGTGCTGGAGGATCTAACCGAGACCATTTCTCTCGACGAGGGAGGACCCGATCCCGAAGAGGCGGACTCGCTGGATTACATGAACCAGACCGACGACGACTGGCGCGACCGCACCATTCTCGAAGGGAAATCCTCGCCGTGGACCCACGAGGACGAGGAACGCCGCCAGCGGATGTATGACTCGATCGTCGCGCCGGAGACGCTGCCGCAGCACCTCCAACACCAGCTCGATCTCTCGATGGCCGATCCTGAAATCCGCGAGGCGGCGCAGGCGGTTTTGGGAAATCTCGACGACCGTGGATTTCACGATCTACCAGTCAAGACGCTTGGCATCCGCATGGGACTCAAGCCCAAGCACCTGGATGAAGCCCTCGAGCTGGTCCAGTCGTTTGACCCGGCCGGCATCGGCGCGTCGGGGATTCCCGAGTCGCTTTTGCTGCAATTGGAGCGCTCCACCGGCAAGGAAACCATCGAATACAAGATCGTCCGCGATCACTTGGAAGACCTCGCCCGCAAGCGCCACCCGCAAATCGCCCGCGCGCTCGGCACCAATGTCGAGCGCATCGCGGAGGCCGCCTCGCGGATCGGCCGCCTCACACCCAATCCCGGCGGTGAATTCGACCCCACGGGGAATCCCTACATTTTGCCGGACGTCATCATCGAGCGCGACGACGATGGCAATTGGTATGCACGCCTAACCGGCGAGCATCTGCCTAACTTGCGAATCAATGATTTCTACAAGGACATGATCGGTAAAAACGGCACCGACGCGAAAGCCCGTCAGTTCCTCCGCGACCAAATCCGCGACGGCCGCAGCTTGATCCACGCCATTTCGCTGCGCCAGGAAACCATCCTCGCCATCGCCCACAAACTCATCGAACATCAATCGGCCTTCCTTTCCAAAGGACACCGCCACTTGCGACCTTTGACCATGAATGATATCGCGGACGAACTCAACCTGCACGCGACGACGATCTCGCGGGCGGTCGCCGGGAAATACATACTAACCCCGCACGGCCTGATGGAGATGCGTGCGTTCTTCGCCACCGGCTATCAGACCAGCGACGGAGCAGAAGTCTCCAACGCCGGCGTGCGCGAGGCGATCCAACAGCTTGTCAGCGCGGAAGACCGGGCCAAGCCGCTCTCCGACGAGATCCTGATGCAGGCGCTCGACAAACAAGGCATCAAGATCGCCCGCCGCACCGTCGCGAAATACCGCGAGCAATTAAACATCCTACCCTCGCACCTGAGGAAGACGTTCTAGGGTGCCGTCCAGATAGCCGTCCGCAGCTTACACTTTGAGGGTGTCATCCACTACCATCACCGTGCGCCCGGCGATGGCGGGAAATGGCCAGTCGCGGCGGTAAAGATTTTCCCGTCGGACGAGTCCGGCCGATTCCTGTTGGATGACCGCATCCAACTGCTCCCGGCTTAACCTGAGTCCGGAAATGATGTCATTCATCCACCAATCTCGGCAGCCTTTACAAAGGGTTGGTTCACGACACGTCCAAGAATTTCAAGCATCTGCGGAAGACTAGGCACACCCATCACCCGGTCGATGATGCGAAGGGGAATGCGGAGGCGTTGCTGGAGATGAAGGAAATGGGGCTGAAGATCCGGTTGTGATCGTGACGAACAGGCTGTTCCTACCGTCCAGTCAAAGGCTCGCCACCGCGTCACGGGTCTTCACCTTTACCTTGCTCCAGGTAAATCCCGTCAACGCGACCGGATCCGGTTCCTGTTCTGCATCCTCGAACCATGCAAGACTCCGGATCACCGTGAAGGGATCGGTCGAAGGATATTTTTCCGTGAAATAGCCGATCATCCGTTGGATCGTTAGATGGTCCAGCAACTCCGCGCGATCGAAGAAATCCTTCTTTGATCCCCGGTTGGCGATGGCGTTGAGTTTCATCGCCGCCAGATCCGGCAGGGAAACCAGCGTGACTCCATCGATTCGCTCCGCAGGTTCCAGCAACCGATAGGCGTGACGCAGCAAATCCAGTTTCACGCCGCCAGCATCGACCGTTAGGGAGTTTGCCGCCCGGGCGGTCACCGTTGCGCCATCAAGCGCGAGTCTTCCAAACAAGTCTTCCGGCGAAAACTCCCCGGTTGTGAAGAAATCCAAGTCCACCGACCAGCGATGCCCGAACCGCAACGCCAGCGACGTCCCGCCACCGAGCGCGAAATCCCGCAAGGCCTCGTGGGAGGCCAAACGGGCGAGCAACTCTCTCACGGATTCGGGAACGGCGTCGAAGCGGAGCATCGGAAGGAAGAGGACGGAAGTTGAAACCAAGCGCAGCAAAATGCCAAGGCCCGGGGCTGGAGACTGCGCAGGCCGGTGACCAGATCGGCTAGCCGGGGCTTACCGTAGTGCGCGACCAGCAGTTGCCAATCCGACCAACGTCCGTATTCCAGCACGCGCTGGGCAAGCCAGGCGGCGTGGCGTTCCAGATCAATGCCGGAGCGGTCCACATCCCAGAAGAGGTGATCTGACAGGGCGGTCATGCGGCAGTCTAGTCGCGAGGAAATGGCATGGGAAGGAGGAAGGTAGATGGCTCTTCGCTCGTAGTCCCGGCTTCAGCCGGTTTCTTCATCCCGGCAGGGATGGCGGAGATTAGCCCCGGGTCGAGGCCGTATTCCGGCCGAACACCCGGAGGAAGGATTGGATAAGAAGTTCGCGTGGCAGAGTGGTTACGCGGCGTTCAGTGTGAGCGCCACGTCGCGGGAGGCGGTTAGGGATTACATCGCCAAGCAGGAGGAGCACCACCGGACGATGACGTTCCGCGAGGAATGGATCGCGCTGCTGGACCGGGCGGGGATTGAGTATGATCCGAGGTTCTTGGATTGAGCCACTGCTTCTGCGACCCCTGCCGGGGTCGGATAGATTTTCAATCTGTTTCCCGGGGTGTTCGGCCTGCGGCCTCGACCCCGGGCTGATTTCTGGCAATCCTATTGGGATTCGGCAGTCTACGTGGAGATGAGGTGAAGAATTGATGAACGCGCTTTCGATGGTTGTCTTGCGTGAGCCGCCGCCCACCATGCGGGCATGCAGACGACGCAATGGAGGTGGCGCAGGACAACGTGGCGGCATCCTCAACAACGCCTACCACACAGTTTCAGAGGAACTCTGAGTCTGTTCGCATTCCTGCTGGGTTTGTCATTCTCCTTAGGTTCGGCGGGTTATTTCCTGCTCTGGATGATCATGCCGGAGGGCTGGGTGTTCGGAGCCTTATACCGCATGTTTCTCTATCACTGGGCACACCCGCTCCAGTATATCGGACTGGTTTCGCTCTGCTATTCGGTCATCGCCACTGTGGCCATCCTGCTGCCCGGCGATCCCGTTGGAAGATGGCCGCGTCTGGCCGTTCCGTTGGTTATCGTCCTCAGCATCGCGCTGGCATCCCCGGCCGGCGGAGTTTTATGGGTGATTCACGACATGCAGGCGGGTTACTTTCCCGAGGGCAGCCGTTTCTGGGATGCCATCGGTTGGGGCGCGGTGGAGGGAATGACCAGGGGGTGGCTGGTAATCCTCTTATCCATTCCGTATAACATTCTGGGCTTCGTCGTTGGATACCAACTAACGCGGAGAGGCTATCGGATGACACTGAGAAGCCATCCCATCTCTCCGTCTTCGGGGCCACTTCAGAGTTTGACGCAGGCGGGAACGAAACTTCCCGACAAGAGGCTGTCTAATTAGGAGAAGAAAGGGATGAGGACATCCCTTCTCCCTATTTCGCGAAGCGGGAGGGCGTTATTTGCCTTGGCGGGCGGTGGCTTTGAGGCGGAGGGCGTTGAGGGCGATGAAGCCGGTGGCGTCGTCCTGGTTGTAGGCTTCTTCCTGGCCGCCTTCCATGGTGGCGACGGCTTCGGAATACATGCTGAAGGGGCTGCGACGGCCGGCTTGCATGACGTTGCCTTTGTAGAGTTTCATGCGGACTTCGCCGGTGACGGTTTTTTGGGTCTCGGTGACGAGGGCCTGGATGGCGACGCGCTCGGGGGCGAACCAGAAACCGTTATACACTAACTGCGCGTATTTCGGGATCAGGCTGTCGCGAATGTGCATGGACTCGCGATCGACGACGAGGGTTTCGAGATCGCGGTGGGCGGCTAGCAGGATGGTGCCGCCGGGGGTTTCGTAGATGCCGCGGGATTTCATGCCGACGAAGCGGTTTTCCACGATGTCGATGCGGCCGATGCCGTTGCGGCCGCCTAGCAGGTTGAGGACGCGCATGACGCCGTAGGGTGTCAGGAGGGCGTAGCCGTCTTGTGAGCCGGTGGCTTTGACGTCGCCGAGTGCGGTGAGGAGTGCGTCGAGGTTGTCGTGTTTGAGGCCGATGGCGTTGCCTTTTTCGAAGAGGATCTCGATGTATTCGGCCCGGTCGGGGGCGTCTTCCGGGGAAACGGAGAGAACATACATGTCGGTATCGGCCGCGGTGGTGGCGTCATACCACGGGTCTTCCATGGCTCCGGCTTCGAAGGAGATGTGGAGGAGGTTGCGGTCCATGGAGTAGGGCTTTTTCATGGAGGCCTTGATCGGGATGTTGTTGGCCTCGGCGTAGGCGATCATTTCGGCACGGCCGGGGAATTCCTTGCGGAACTCGGCGTCGCGCCACGGGGCGATGCATTTCACGTTGGGCGCGAGGGCGGCGGCGGAGAGCTCGAAGCGGACCTGGTCGTTGCCTTTTCCGGTGGCTCCGTGGGCGATGGCGGCGGCTCCTTCGGCGAGAGCGATCTTGATCATGTCGTGGGTGATGCAGGGGCGGGCGATGGAGGTGCCGAGGAGATAGCGGCCCTCGTAGATGGCACCGGCCTGGATCATGGGGAAAATGTAGTTGGCGGCGAAGTCTTCCTTGAGGTCGCCGATGAAGCACTTGGAGGCGCCGGTGCTGAGGGCCTTGGCTTCGAGGCCGTCGAGTTCGTCACCTTGGCCGACGTCGGCGCAGTAGGCGATGATTTCGGCATTGTACTTGGCCTTGAGCCAGAGGAGGAGGACGGAGGTATCAAGACCACCCGAGTAAGCGACGACGATTTTCATGAGGGCGGGAGGCAAGCATGAAGAGGAAATGCTGAAAAGCTGAAATGCGGAAAAGCTGAAACGGAAGGACGGGATTTTTCGACACCCGGGCACCCGGGTCGCCTGATAGTTGCTTTTCGTGATTGCCGGGCCGGGCTTTGTTTCACAACCTCCGGCACTTCGACATCATGGAAGAACGTTACGAAATCCGCGGAAAAATCGGCCAAGGCGGCCTGGGCGCGGTTTACCGGGGATATGACACGCGGATGAACCGCGAGGTCGCGATCAAACGGATCACCATGTCCAACGACGATCCGACCCTCAAGGAGGAGTCCACCCGACAATTGATCAAGGAGGCAGGCGCGCTGGCCTCGCTCCAGCACCCGCATATCGTGACGATTTACGACGTCGGCGCAGACGAGGACGGGCCTTACGTGGTGATGGAGTTGATCAGTGGCAAGACGCTCGACGAGCTGATCGAGCGGGCTCCGCTGACTTGGCCGGACTTCCGGGAGCTGGCCCTGCAAACCCAGGAGGCGCTGATCGCGGCGCAAGAACTCAATTTGATCCACAGCGACATCAAGCCCTCGAACCTGATGCTCACCTGGCTGCCATCCGGGAAGTTCCAGATGAAGATCGTGGATTTCGGCTTGGCAACCTTGACCCAGAGCCAGTCGCTGGAGGAGTTGCAGGAGATCGAAGCGGTGTTCGGCTCGATCTTTTTCATGGCCCCGGAGCAATTCGAGCGGGTCCCGCTGGATGCCAGGACGGACATGTATGCGATGGGCTGCGTCTATTATCAGGCGCTGACCGGCACTTATCCGTTCCGAGGCGAAACCGGCAACGAGGTGATGGTTTCCCATCTCCACCACACCGTCATTCCAATCCAAGACGTCCGCTCGGACATTCCGATTTGGGCCTGTGACTGGATCATGTGGCAAATCAACCGGTTGCGCGAAGACCGACCGGATTCGGCCCGCCACTCGCTCCAGGTTTTCCTGCAAAACGACAAGAATCCAAGCCCGACCATGAGCCTCGGCCGGGCGGCTCCGGTGGTCCCGCTCGGCCCCCGGCCGCGGCTGGTGATCCCGGGAGCGCCACCAGCCAGCCCGAGCCGGCCGATCCTTGATCCGAGGATGGCCCCACCGGGGTATGTCGCTCCCGAACCGGTCTCGATTTCCGAGCCGGTGAAAATTCCCGAGCCGCCGCAGACGGCCACCGTGCCGCAACCGTTGCTGCCGCCCGAGGGTTCGAAACCGAGCATCCACTCCGGCCCCGATGACCTTCCGTCCGCAGTGACCACGGCCTATTCGATCCCCACGGGGCCTCTCAACCAGACGGCGAAAGTCCTCCAGTCGAAGCATTTTCCGCTGCCGCAAAAGCGCAAGGCCAACATGGGTTTGAAAATCACCCTGGCAGCCTTACTCGTCATTCTGATGGTGGCGGTGGGGCTGTTTCTCGCGGACCGGATCAAAAAAAGCAAAGGCAGCCAGCGTCACGAGGTGATGCTCGCCGACGCGGCGAAACCGGAGATAACCGAAATCCCAATGTCGGGCGCGGAGTTCGCGCGTTTTCTCCAGGATGCCGCCGATGCGGATACCGATGACCAGCGGACAGCCGTCTTCAAAGCCCTCGACAAGGCAAAGCCCAACGACGACGCCGACTTCGCTGCCGCGACGGCAGATTTTGTAACCGTAACCGGCCAAATGCTGCCGGAGGTGCGGGAGGCCTTGATCCGCGAAATCCTGAACCGCCGGGTCAACCACGCGGTGGTCCCCGGCTTGCTCGACTACGCCCGCAAGACCCCGCACGTCCCAACCGCGATCGCGCTGTTTCAGGCGAGTCGCCCATGGGCAGGCGACGATCAGTTCGAGTCGCTATTGTCGGTCGCCCAATTTTCCAAGAATCCCGACCTCCGCCAGGCCGCGGAGGAATCCGCAGTGGCGGTCATGAAGAAATCCAGCACCCGCGCGAAGTTGTTAGACATGACCGATAAGGCACTGACCGATGCCGATCCGACGAGCCGCGAAATGCTGCTCCGGGTGAAGGCCGCCAGCGGCGGATAGCCCGTCGCGCTCACGGCGAATACACCATCACCGGCCCTAGCCCGGAACCTTGGACCCGCCGCAGTTTTTCCACGGCTTTCTGCAGAATCCCGGCCGCTAACATTACTTCATCCATCGAGTTGAGTCGGCAAAAACTGAAGCGCAGGCTGCTCTTCGCCCGCGCCTCCGGGATTCCCATCGCGAGCTGCACGTGGGATGGCCGCTGCTTGCCGGTCATGCAGGCAGACCCGGCGGAACAAGCGACGCCGGCCTCATCTAGCAGAATCAACAAGCCCGCCGCGTCGCATTGATCGAAGGACAGGTGGCTGGTGTTAGGCAGCCGGTGGGCGGTGTCGCCGTTGACGCTAACGCCGGAAATTCCTGCCAGAACGGCGGCTTCGAAGGAATCGCGCATGGCCGCGATCGCGTCCTTTGGGATTTTCAGCATGGCACTCGCGGCGGCTCCCATGGCGACGATGCCGGCGGTGTTTTCGGTGCCACTGCGCCGCCCCGCTTCCTGGCCGCCGCCCTCTAGCAGCGGTGAGAAACGCAATCCCTCGCGCAGGAAAAGCGCTCCCACGCCCTTGGGTCCGTGGAATTTGTGGGCAGAAATGGACAGCAGGTCCACGCCCAGCTCGCGCACGTCGAGCGGGATTTTTCCGACCGCCTGGATCGCATCCGAGTGTACCGGCAAGCCTCGCTCGCGGGCCAGCGCCGCAGCTTCCCGCAACGGCTGGAGCACCCCGGTTTCGTTGTTAGCCGCCATCAGGGAAATGTAGGAGGCTCCGTCTAACGAGCTGGCAAACGCATCCAGATCGAGACGCCCGCCGGAGGTCACCGGGACCCGCGCGACCTCGCGTGTTAGAGCTTCCGCGCAGCGCAACACCGCGCTGTGCTCGACCGCAGAAACCACCGCAGTCCCCTGCCCCGCCAAGCGGTCCAGCGAATGCAGCGCGGTGTTCACGCTCTCGGTGCCGCCGCCGGTGAAGATGATTTCCCCGGCATCCGCGCCGATCAATTCCGCCACTTGGCCGCGCGCTTGGTCGATCGCCTTGCGCGCCAATTTCGCCCCGGCATACGAGCCCGAAGGATTGGCGAAACCCTCCCGCAACCACGGCAACATCGCCTCCAACACTTCCGGCAGAAGCGGCGTGGTCGCGTTGGCATCGAGATAAATCATAAACCAGCATCCGTTCCCGGGTGCCTGAGATCAACTAGGAAATCCGGCGTCGCTAGAGCATCTCCGTTCCTGAATTGAACCACAGATAAACAGGATAAACACAGATGAAAGAAGGGATAAGAAATGGCTTTTTGAGTTTTCACCGGAGAATTCCGCCCCTTTCATCCTCTTGATCTGCGTCCATCCAGTTCATCTGTGGTTGAAAAATCCAAATTCAGACACCCTGCCCGCGGCACTCAGAACTTGGCCGCCGCGCGGAAATCGGTGATCAGGCCGCTGCCCCAGCGCAGCAGAATATCGCCCGCGGTGGCGGCGTGGCGGAACCACTCCAGCGCGAACTCCTGCGAGTTCTCCAGCGGTGAGCCCCGCGCCACGCAGAGCAATCCCGCCAACACCAACAGATTGGCCAGATAGATCACGACCAGCGAGAGATAGGTCCCGTTCTCTTTCAAATCCGGTTGGTCGCGCGGAATCATCCACAGGGTCCACACCATGTGGAACGTCCAGGTGAATCCCAGCAGCCCGTAAAGCGCGCGGTCCCACTCCTGGGAAAGCCCGGCGAAATGCCGCAGCGAGCCATAAAACGCCGCCGCGACCACCGCCCAGAACGGCACGAAATACGGCGACAGGGCGATGATCAGGTTGGTTTTGTTAGTCGTGATGTAGCCGCCGTCCGCGCTGACGTGGAACTCGGTGACTTTCCCTCGATAGAGCAACACGAAAATCGCATGCGTTAGCTCATGGCCGAGCACGTAGATGTAGAGAAAAAACGATTGGAACAAACCGGACCAAAACCAGCCGATCATCCACAACGCGCCGGTCGCGAAGTACCATAACTCCGGCGTCGTCCAAGAAGCGGGATCCAACGTGGCCTGCGAGAATCTTGATAGAAACGTCCACATCGTCACCCAGCACAGCGGTAGCAGCAGCGAGGCCAGACTCCATCGCCACAACCGTTTCGACCACTTGCCGGTCTCCGGACATTCGTCGGCCGCGGTGGCCGCGGT
>JANOZJ010000087.1:0-4424 GCA_031429315.1 Akkermansiaceae bacterium | reverse complement strand
GTGGTGAGAAGAGCAAGAATAGCCCCCGGCTCCGCGAGGCTGCACCGGGACGAGTCCGGAGGAAGAAGGCAGGACTCATACACTAGGGAGAGCCAGAGGTTTCTAACCACGGATGACTCGGATTTACACGGATGAAGACTTACGAGTCAGATTGAATTTTGAGATGTATCACCCGGGAAATGACTCCAAACACTCTGAATCTGGCCATCTTATCCGTGATCATCCGAGTCATCCGTGGTCAATCTTCGCTCTCTTTCCAAAACTTCTCCTTAATGAAGGGCGGACAATGAAGCGAGAGAAACAGCAGGCATTGGCTTTCCATGCACCCGGCGGTCGGATACCGCCGCTCCTTGGGAGGTTACACCTCCTCACTTCCTTACCTTCCCAGCACCTCCTGATAGATCTTCAAGTGCTCTCCCGCGATGACTTTGGGGTGGAAACGTTCCATGGCGGTGATCCGGCCCTGTGCGCCGAGGCGGGCACCCATCGCAGGATCGCGCACCAGTCCTTCGAGGCAGGATCGCATGTTGTCCAGATCATGGGGATCGAACATGACCCCGTCCGACCCGTGGGTGATTAGATCCGGGACACCGCCGACCCGGGATGCTGCCACGGGCAAGCCCGCTGCCATTCCTTCCAGCACCACCATCGGGCAATTGTCTTCAAAGGTGGGCAGGACCAGGATCGAAGTCCGGCGGAATTCGTCACCGAGCGCGTCACGGTCGAGCAATCCTAGCAGCTCGAGCCCGGGAATGGTTTGCAACAGGTCATTGAACTCCCTGCCGTAGGTGCTTTGCGGATTGCCGAGGCCAGCGAAGGCGATCGTGCATTCGCCGGACCGCAACATCGGCTCGCAGGCCTTGATCAAGCCGATCTGATTCTTGCGCTCGCAGATGAAGCCCACGCACAAGATCCGCGGCCGGGCTGCAGGTGTTGCTTGGACATTGAAATAGCGGCGGTCAACGGCGTTGGGCAGATACCACGTCCGCGGCGCGATTCCTTTGACGAGTTCCTCCGTGTAGCGGGAAATCGCAACCACGCCGTCGGTCCGTTTCAGGCAGAAGCCCTCGAGGGCCGCGGCCATCTTGTAGTAGGTTGCCCCGCGGTTTTCCCCGCGTTTCGCGTGGACCCGCATGTTGCCATGGATCGTTAGAACGTTCGGGTGGCCGGACAGGACCGCCGCCATCGCGCAATCGCGCTCGGTGCCCTGGCCGTGGACGATGTCCGGCTTGATCTCCCGGACCAAGCCGCGGACCGCCTTGATCGAGCCGGCGAAAAGGGTGCGGCCCCAGCCCCATTTGCCCACCACCGGTTGGTGGAACCAGATGTTAGCCGCCAGTTTTTCAGGGGCCCGGGCGGCGACATGGGAACATGAGATCACATGAATCTCGGCGTCCGGCCATTCCGTGAAACCATCCAGCAAGCCTTGGGGAGCCGTCCCGAAATAAGGCTCCGGCCGCTGATAGTCCTTGTAGTGCTCGCGGCTGTCGGTGGTGATCTGGACGATTCGCATGTGGATCAACTGATCTGTTGGAATACCCGGTTGTGTCCCACCTGGAGGATTTCCTTGAAACGCTTCGGGTCGATTTCGGATGCAAGCCGCGAGGGGCCGGGATGTCCTGCCGTCGAGAACGGCGGTGGCTGATAGGCCGTGGTGAGGCCGGAATCGTCGAGGACGATGATGCCACCGGGTTTCACCGCGTTCGAGCAGGCTTCCCAGTCCTTGACCACCACGTCGTAGTCATGGTTGCCGTCGATATAGATCATGTCCCAGCGCCGCGATGCGATGACCGCAAGCGCCTCGGGATCGGTCGAGTAGGCGTTGACCAAGGTCGGCGCGGGCAGTCCATGATGTTTGAAATGGGCGAGTGTGTCTTCGAGGTAGTTCAAATCCTTCCGATAGATCGAAACCGAGTCGCCCGCAGAGCTGAACGGCGAGATGCCGGTGATTTCGCAGTGAAGTCCTTCAAGTTTGGCTAACAAGGCGATCAGGCTGACCACCTGTCCCCGATAGACCCCGATTTCGAGGAAACTCTGCGGTCTGAATTCGCGGACCAGCCGCCACCACATCGTATGGAACGCATCCTCGCCGAAGCCCCGCCGGTCGATCTGGAAGTAGGCGCGGTGGGCACGCAGTTCCGCGGGAATCGAGCGGTGGAAATCCTGGAAGGCACGGCGGTAGTAGGCGTTTGGATCGCGCAGGCTGTCGGCGAAGTTGGCCGGATCGATCGTGCCGATGAGTTCCTGGGATATCAGCCGGTCGCGGGCTTGATCGGCGATCCGACTGACATATCTGCCTTTGATCCAATTGAGCGGGTTCATGATAGTGAATAGTGCAGGTAGGCGGGCGTGACAGGGGAGGTAACAGAGAAAACGGAGGGTGAGAAACTTAGAGGCTCCGGGCAGAATGCCCGCGCCACAGTGGCCCGGGCATCCTGCCCGGAGCCTTTCCACGCGAGTGAATGGGGAAGCGGAGCAAAGATCTTCATTCTCCGTTTCCTCCTGTCGCACTAACCACGCTTGATCCGGTGCCTTTCGGGACAATCCTCACGAGCCAGGCGAAACGGCTGATAGAAGCAATGCCTCCCATTGACGATAGACGACGGAGGGTTCGTATTCGGCGAGCCATTGCTGCAAACCGGCGCAGGAACAACGTGAAACCAATTCGGAATCATCCAGCAGCATTGCGGTTTTCTCCGCCAGGGCCGCGGATTCACGCGGAGCTACCAGACCGCCTTGCAATTCCGTGACGCTGCCGACATGGGTGGAAACCCATGGCTTGCCGATGGACATGGCTTCGAGCAAAAACAACGGCTGCATCTCCCATTTCGAAGTCATCAGCGCGAGATCACAAGCGACGATGGCGGACTCGGTCATGGCGCGGGACAATCCGGTGAACAAGGCCACCCTTGCGGATAGATCGAACGCGGCGAGCTTTGCACGCATCGCGGAGGTGTATTGATTTTCCTCCGCACCGATGAAGACAAAGAACACGTCCTGACGACTCATGAGATTGGCAATTTCCAATCCCAGCAACTGGTTCTTCCGGTCGCAATAGTTCGCGACACAAAGGACGATTTTTTTGCCACGGGCTTGCGGGCAGATCTCCAGGAAATCTTCCTTTGAACCATGCACCTTCGCCACGCCATTGGGAATCGTGGTGACTTTGTGGGAATGAAGCTTGTCCCCCAGCCAATGATCGAAGCTCAATTTGAAGTCGGGCTGCTTGCTCAGCACGACCAAGGCGTGCAGTCGATTGATGAAGCGCGGCAGCCGCCAAATGAATGGCTGATAGCCCGCCCACACCTTGAGGCCGAACGGGGGAATGGGATTCCAGTCGATCCGATGGAAACCAAATCCGTGACTTTGTAAGATCACCGGGATTCCGGCATCGTGAATCCGGGGAACCAACAGCACACACCAGGCCGGCCAGCCGTGAATCACCACCACATCCGGCTTGCAGTCCCGCAGGATTTGATCGAAGCGCGCGACTTCGCCTCCCAATGGATTCCAGATGCTGGCGTCACCGTGAAGGGACAACCGATGGATCATGCCTTCCTCGACGATTTCCTCGTCAGGCAAACCTGCCAGATGCGTCGTACAGATTTCGACGCTCCATCCGCGGCGAACCATCTCCTTGGCGAAGGTGGCGGCCGCATTGCCAATGCCGCCCTTCGCCGGAGGATACTCGCTGGCCAATACGAGGCACTTCATGGATTCTGCGGCAGTAGTCCCTTTTGGTTCAATTCGGCCATGAAACTTTTTTCAAACCCTGCGAATGACAGATCCGGCAATTCCGTGCCCACTGCCACCTCGCTTCCCCGGAGTGTGGAAGCCTTGACGATGGCCTCGGCCGCCGCGTGAGGGTCCCGGATGGGAACCACATAACCGTTCTTGCCCTCGACGATGAAGTCCATGGCTCCGGTATGGTTCGTGACCACAGCAGGGATGCCACAAGCCAACGCTTCGGTTACCGTTCGCGCGAATCCATCCTCTAGCGAAAGCAGCGCGAAGACATGGGCCGTCCGCAATCTAGCGGCCAGCTCGCGGTGGCCCAAGGTGGGTGCCCACTCGATGGGGATATCACTGTAGGTCGCGAGAATCTCTTTCATCGCGGGTTCCACCTGATCGGTGAGCAACAGTTTGACATCCCGGTCCTTGCGGATCAGGCGCGCCGCTTCGAGCAGATAGGGGACACCCTTGCGCAAGCAGACCGACCCTGTGCACACCACCAGCAAGGGGGCGGGTGGGGGAATGGTTCCGGGTTCGGGGCGGAACAAGGATAGATCGGTCGGGAACGGGGCATACAACAGTTGTTGCGGGGTGAAGCCGCGGTCGAGAAAGGTCTTTTCGACAAAGCGGCTCGGGCAGATGACATAGTCCGTGTCTTCCATCATCGCGCGTGCCCGACGATTCCAGTGGGG
>JANOZJ010000086.1:0-11872 GCA_031429315.1 Akkermansiaceae bacterium | reverse complement strand
AGCCCTCCTCATGGCACCCATCAAAAAAACTGACAGTCTCTATTCTTACAGTTTATTCGCAGACCCCCAATCAAAAAGCAGCGACAGGATGAATCGCCTGGCGGCTATCGCCGAAGAGTATGCGACCAAACATGGACTACGGCTTGACCGCAGCTCCAACAGTCTCGACTTGGGCCGCAGCGCTTTCGGCAGCAAGCATCCTGAAGCATTTGCCGGATTTCTCCGTGCGATCAATGCCGGCGAAATAGCCCCAGGATCGACGCTTCTTTTCGACTCACCCGCCCGATTTCCCCGAGACCAAGTTCCAAATGCGGTCGCTGAATGTATGGAAATCCTTAACAAAGGAATCACCGTGGTTTGTCGCTACCCCGATATTGCCTTTAGCCGCAGAGCATACGACTCCGACCCCGTTGGCATGACCATGCTCCTTGTGCTGAGTCTTGTTAGGTGACCAGCAACCAATTCGGTGGGAAAAAAACCGGCCTTGAAAACGCCACCGCTGGACCATCGCCAGCGCGACGCTCGCAGATTCACCGACCATGCCCGATCAACCGGGAACCTCGGTTTCCCGTGGGATAAACCTTCTCCACCGCCGGGGTGCCCGCCTTGGCCCCGGAAAATCTAAGGCATTGCGAGTCATCCAAAAAACTCTCAAACTGCCCACGCAATGCCGGCTGGATTTTGCAGCACATCAAGGCGAGGCGCCGCAACAGACGTAAATTCAATAAATTACAAAGATGGGTTGTTAGCCGATAACCTGCTGATGGTCGGACCGCCGGGGACCGGCAAGTCGATGTTGGCAAAGCGCATCCCCACCATCATGCCGGACATGACCGAGGAGGACGCGATCGAAACGACCAAGATCCATTCGGTCACCGGGCTGCTGGACTCGAAGCGGTCCTTTCTAACGACCCGGCCCTACCGCGCGCCCCACCACACCATCTCGGACGCGGGCCTGCTAGGCGGAGGGACGAATCCGGGGCCGGGCGAGGTTTCCCTGGCCCACCACGGGGTGCTTTTTCTCGACGAGCTTCCCGAGTTCCGGCGGCAGACGCTGGAGGTTCTCCGGCAGCCGTTAGAAGACCGCTTCGTGACCATTTCCCGCGCCGCGGGATCGCTGACGTTTCCCGCGAATTTCATGTTGGTGGCGGCGATGAACCCGTGTCCGTGCGGCTATTACGGCGATTCAAAGCGGGAATGCCGCTGCTCGCCGCGGCAGATCGAAACGTATCGCCAGCGGATCTCCGGCCCGCTGCTAGACCGGATCGACATCCACTGCGAGGTGCCGATCGTTGACTTCCGCGAACTGTCGTCCAACACCGCCAGCGGCGAGTCCTCCGCAACGATCCGCCAGCGCGTCGTTGCCGCGCGGGGGATCCAGTTAGAGCGTTTTAAGAAATCCTCCAACTCAACCAACGCGTCCATGGGCTCGCGCCAAGTCAGGCAGCACTGCCAGCTCTCCACCGAAGCCAGCGGCTACCTCGAACACGCGATGGAGGAAATGAACTTCTCCGCGCGCGCGCATGATAGAATTCTGAAAGTCGCGCGGACCCTGGCGGATCTTTCCGGATCGCCGGACATCCGGCCTAACGATATTCTTGAGGCGATCCAATACCGCTCGCTGGACAGGAAGTTGTTTTCGTAATCCACCGCATCTACGACGAGAAATCGGAAACCTGGTTTTTCTCGGTCGTGGATATCGTTCAGGTTCTCACCCAGCAACCGGATTTTCAGGCGGCCAGAAAGTATTGGAACAAGCTGAAAGAGCGGCTTGGCAAGGAGGGAAGTCAACTGGTGACAAATTGCCTCCGGTTCAAATTGCCTGCTGACGACGGCAAGAAAAGCTTCCTCACCAACCTCATCCACCAGGAGTGGAGCGGAGTCAGCGTGAAGTCCCATAAGGAATTGAAAAACCTCACAAGCCCCAGAATCTGCGTGACCACATGAGCGAAGCGGAACTTATTTTCACCGCTCTCGCCGAGTTATCCACCCGCCAGATCGCCGAAACCACAGAAGCCACGGGCATGGCGGAATACCAAACGGCCGCCAAGACAGGCAGCAAGATCGCCAAACGCGCCCGCCTTGAACTCGAAAACCAAACCGGCAAATCCGTCGTGACCGGAGAGAACTAACTGTCTTATATGTTCTCATGTTATCGTCTCCCAAAATAGAACCCCAGAACACCTGACCTTGCGCTTGTTTTGGCGGTGCTTGAGATGATGCCACTCTGAAGATTGGCGGCGGGCAGAATGCCCGCGCCACCGTGGCCCGGGCATCCTGCCCGGAGCCTTGTGCCGCGATTTGATATCCCGCTCGCAACTCCGACCACCGTGGAACACCTAACATTAGAATCCGCGATTTTACGGTCAAAGGCCACTTTGCCTCTCACACGAGGTCAGGTGTTCTGATCCTGAAAGTCGCCCGCCTTGGCCGATCTGGCAGGAGCGCTGGACATCCGTCCTAACGACATTCTGGAAGCGATTCAATACCGGTCGTTCTGCATTCCGATCCGCCGAAGCCCATGGCAAGCCAATGAGTCGAGGCTTGCCCTCATTTCATTGGCATCTCATGGGCTTGAGCGGATCGGAGTCCGCTCCTCCTTGGTTGTTTGGAGGCCGCCGCCTGGCTCACTCCCCGATCCTTAGTGGCATTGGCCTTTGAGGCGGCGGATACCGACGATCTAGCAGAGGAAATGTTCATCAAGCCGTGACGATTCCGGCTGTTCCGAGGACAGGAGGGGGTTAGCCTTTTCTGCGCGCTTTCAGCCATTTCCTGAAATCTCCGCCGTGGGAGTCGGGGAGGGTGCGCTGGCCTAACCAATCTTGCAGCGGCTTGATGGGGGCGACCTGGATGGGCAGGTGGTTCATGGCTTTGCTCATGGTCATGGCGGTGCGCCAGAAGGAGGGGGAGGTGGCGAGGTGGGCGAAGGGGGACATGGGGATGGCCCCGGCGGAGGGGACGGATTCGCGCTTCGCTTTGTCGCGGAGGCGCAACAACAGATCGGGGATGGGGATATCGACGGGGCAGACTTCGTTGCAGGCCCCGCAGAGGGAGGAGGCTTTGGGCAAGTCTGCCAGTTCCGGGAAACGGCTGCCGAAGAGGATGGGTGATAGAACGGCACCGACGGGGCCGCCGTAGGTGGAGCGGTAGGCGTGGCCGGAGGCTTGGCGATAGACGGGGCAGACGTTCTGGCAGGCGCCGCAGCGGATGCAGCGGAGGATTTCCTTGCAGTTCGAGGCGAGGACGTCGGTGCGGCCGTTGTCCATGAAGACGACGTGCATGTGGTCCGGGCCGTCGGGCTGGTTGGCGGATTTCGGGCCGTTGATGAACTCGGTGTAAACGGTGAGCTGCTGGCCGGTGGCGGAGCGGCCTAGCAGGTTGAGGAAGACGGCGAGGTCTTTTTCCTGTGGAATGATTTTCTCGATGCCGACGAGGGCAATATGGACGGGGACCGGGGCCATGCCGAAGCGCGAGTTGCCTTCGTTGGTGACGAGGGCGAGCCGACCGGTGTCGGCGCAGACGAAGTTGGCACCGGTGATGCCGGCTTGGGCGACCATGTATTTTTCGCGAAGGTGGACGCGGGCTTGGCGGGTGATGGTCTCCGGATCGTCGTTGTAGGTGCTGCTGATGCGTTCGCGGAGAAAGGTCTTGGCGATGTCGCGGCGGTTCTTGTGGATGATGGGCTTGACGATGTGGGAGGGCTCGTCGCCGTCGAGCTGGATGATGAATTCACCGAGGTCGGACTCGAGGCACTCGACGCCATTTTCTATCAGGAACGGGTTGAGGTGGATTTCCTCAGCCGCCATGGATTTGGATTTGGTGAGCTGGGTGACGCCGTGCTGGCGGAGGATGGTCAGGATGGTCTGGCGGGCGTCCTCATCGGTGGCGGCGAAGTGGACGTGGACGCCGCGCTGGATGAGGGCGGTCTCGGCTTTTTCCAGATAGTGGCCGAGATGGTGGAGGGTGTGGTCCTTGATCGAGGCGGCAAGCTTGCGGAGGGCGTCGGGATCCGGGTAGTCCTCGTGGAGGACGTGGTAGCGCTTGTCGGTGCCCTTGGAGGAGCCGTCGATGACGGAGGCCTGCTTTTCATCGGAGATGTTGCGGGCGTATTGGTCGATGGGTTGGATGCCGATCATGGGAGTGATTTTCTCAAAAGCTGAATGGCGTGGCAGTGCTCGACGGGGCGGCCTTGGGTGATGGCGAGGCCTGATAGATGCATGAGGCAGGACATGTCACCGCTGACGAGGATGTCGGGCTGGGTGTCGAGGATGTTGTCGAGTTTCAGGCTGCCCATGCGGCCGGAGATGTGGGGGAAGGTGACGGAGAAGGTGCCGCCGAAGCCGCAGCATTGCTCGGCCTGGCCGAAGGGGGTGACGATGGCGTTCTCGATGGAGTCGAGGAGGGCGAGGGTGGCCTCGCCGCTGCCGGTGCCTCGGCTGTGACAGGAGCGGTGGAAGGCGATGCGGGTGGGTTTGGCGAATTTTCCGGGCCAGGTTTTGATGCCGAGGCCGTTGTAGATGAAGTCCATGACTTCCCAGGTGCGGTTGGCGAGGGAGTCGATGGATTTGTCCGGTTTTTCCTCAAACTGGAGAAGATTGCCGTGGAAGTTCATGGCCGCGCAGGAGCCGGAGGGGACGATCACAGGGAGATCGCCGGCAAAGACCTTGGCACAATGTTTTGCGACTTTGCGGGAGGCGGGCCAATCGCCGGAGTTGAAGGCGGGTTGGCCGCAACAGGTTTGGTCTTCGGGAAATTCGACGGTGACGCCGAGGTGTTCGAGGACTTCGACGGTGGCCTTGGCGGCATCGTCATAGAAGGCATCGCAGAGGCAGGTACCCATCAGGAGGACGCGTTTGCCGGTGGGGCGTTGAAGCTGGCTGGCCATGGTGCATTGGTGGGATACCGGTGCCGCGGGCGGCAGGTGGGCGGAGGCTAGTGAGTGAGCCGGAAAGGACAATGGAGAATGTGGGGATGGCGTGGATTTGGGCGAAAATCATCCTTCAGGGGTAGGCGCGTCAAGGTAAGGCCCATGGCCTGCGGTGTCGCCGCTGCGCTCTGCCACCGCAGTCCATGGGGCTAGAACTCGCCGCGCTCGCCGGATTCTTCCGGGATGGCGATGGATTCTAGCAACGGATCGAGGCCGTTGAGGACGGTGATGATTCCCTCAGCCCAGCGGCCGCTTTCCCAGGCGGGTGCGGCGAGTGCGAGCACGGCATCGAGCGCCTCGGGTGGGAGGAACTCTTCGAGTCCGTAGCCGGGGATGATCGCGGCCTCGCAGCGCACGGGATCGAGCGCGACTAACAACGCGTGGTTGTCTTTGCCGCGGCGGATGTCACCGGCAAAGTTGGCGGCGTTGAACATCCAGAAGACGTGCATGGAAAACGGATGCTCGGCGGGGAAGGCGTGAATGACCACTTGCAGGACGAGCTGGGGAAAACGGCGCTGAATGCGGGTGATGCGCTTTTTCAACTTCGGTTCATCGGACAAGGGAAGCAGGCCGGTGGTGTCCGCGACCAGCGGTGTGAGCCGGGGCAGCGCGCCGACCATCGCGCTGGTCCGGGGAAACGTCAGTTGGCAAGCCGGGCATTGATAGGCATCGGCCTCCAGCGGAGTTTGACAGAACGGGCACTGCATGGCGTGGCGGAGTCTAAGCATCCGGCACCGGGATCGCGAAGCGAGAAAATCTAGCGGCCCGCCACCACCCGCCAAGTCGCGAGCAGGGTGAGCAGCGCGCCGGCGATTTCCATCCCATGAAACGTCTCGCCGAAGAAGAAGTAGCCGCCCACCGCAGTGGCGAGTGGCAGTAACATTTGCAACGACGAGCCGCGTGAGACCGACATAAACTGATAGGCCCGGGTCATGATTAACTGCGCAATCGTCACGATCACCGCGCCCGCCGCCAGTCCGAGCCATGCGGACGCGGGCAGGGCGGGGATCTTCACCACCGCGGGCGAGGCGATGATCACACTGTAAAATGCCTGCGAGGCGTAAATCGTCGCCGGGTGTTCCTCGTGGCGCAGGCGGCGGATGATGACCACCACCCAGCCCGAGCCGACCGCCCCGGCGAGCGCCAGCCAATCATAGGCCGACGGGCGCTGGAGTTGTCCGCCATCGCTGAGGAAAACGACCAGTCCACCAAAGCCGACGAACATCCACAGCATCGCGGCGCGGCTGAGTTTTTCCTTGAGCCAGATGGCGGCGATGACCGAGGCGAAAATCGGATAGGTGAGGTTGATGATGACTGCGCGGGCGGCTCCCAGTTTGATCACCGTGATGTAGAAGGCGATGGTGCTCAGTGCGCCGACGATTCCACGGACCGTGATCTGGCGACCGGTGAACAAGCGTTGCGGCTGCAGCCCGCGGCCCATCCCGAAGAGCGAGTAAACCACTAACAGCCCCACGCCGCCGCGGAAAATAATCGCGACCCAGCCATCCGCTGCGGGGGTGTGCAGCGCGACGGCGCGAACCATCAGGGTGTTCGCGGCGAACAGGACCACCGAGCCAAGCATGAGCATCACGCTGCGGCGGTCGAAGGAGTCATCGTTTGTCATGGAGAAGGGAGGAGGTTTTCCTTCCCGCTATCGAAGCAGCCAATCGCGGAACACGGCTTTATCCGCAGGCAGCAGAGTGGCGACTTTTTCGCGTTGGGCGAGGATGGCGAGCCGCTCGGGAATCTCGATGCAGTTAGGGCCGAGATCGGCTTCCATCACGTCGAGAAACTTGGCGGGGTGTGCGGTTTCGAGGGTGACGGTGGCGCTGCCCGGGTGAGTGGCGCGCCATTTTTGGGCGGCCAGCCAGCCGACCGCGCCGTGCGGGTCGATCTCGTAATCATAGAGCGCCTTGACGGTGCGGATGGCGGCGCGCGTCTGGTCGTCGCTGAAGGTCATGCCGGCGATGCGGGTCTTCATGGCGTCCCACGAGCCGCCGAAGAGCGCTTGCATGCGGACGAAGTTAGACGGCGCGCCGACGTCCATCGCATTGGAAATGGTCGGCACGCTGGGTCGCGGCGCGTATTGGCCGAGGCGGAGGTATTCGGGGACCACGTCGTTGCGGTTGGTGGCGGCGACGAATTGATCGACCGGCAGCCCGAGCTGCATCGCGAGCAAGCCGGCGGTTAGGTTGCCGAAGTTTCCAGAGGGAATAACGAAGGTCGGTTTGACGCCGTCGGGGAGCTGGCGGGCGGCGTGGATGTAGTAGAAACTCTGCGGCACGAGGCGCGCAAGGTTGATGGAGTTCGCGGACGTTAGATTGAGGCGCTCCGCAAGCTCGCGGTCGAGGAAGGCGGATTTGACGAGCGCCTGGCAATCGTCGAATGAGCCTTGGATCTCCAACGCGGTGATGTTTCCGCCGAGGGCGGTGAGTTGTTTTTCCTGAAGCCCGGAAACCTTGCCCTGCGGATAGAGAATGATGACGCTCGTCCCCGCGACGTTGTGAAATGCGGAAGCCACCGCGCCGCCGGTGTCGCCGGAGGTGGCGACGAGCACGGTGAGTTCGCGGTCCTCGCCGCGGGTGAGCCACGCCATCAGGCGGGCCATGAAGCGCGCGCCGAAGTCCTTGAAGGCAAGGGTGGGGCCGTGGAAGAGTTCGAGAATGTGATCGCCCGGGCCGAGCGTGACGAGCGGCGCATCGAACGAGATCGAGCCTTCGACGATATCCACCAGCGCCTGCGGCGGGACATCTTCGCAGAAGAATGCGTCCGCCACGGCGATGCCGATTTCAGTAAACGTTAGATCCCGCCAGATTTCCCAGAACGCCCCGTCTAACACCGGCAGACTGTCCGGCATGTAAAGGCCGTTGTCCGGCGGCAGCGAGCGCAGGATGGCTTCCTTGAGATCGACGCGGTGGGACGGGGTGGTGGTGGAGTGGTAGAGCACGGCGGTTAGAAGCGCTGAATTTTGAGCATTAGATTTGAAACGGAGAGGGGAATGGCGGCCGAGGATTGATTTCCCTCAAGGAATTGCCAAGCCCACGGTTGGCATTTCTCCGAAAAGCCGCAGTGCGAACACGCTCCGTCCTTTTCCCGGATCAGGCAGATCCCGCGTTTATGGCATTGTCCCAGGGCGGGAAATCCAGTTCCATGGCCCGTCGGACGATGATGTTCGCCCATACGATCATGGAACCCATCTCCACATATTCAGAAGCGCGCTTGGAAGGCACCCGGACCTTGACCCTTTTTGCCGACAAGGTGGTTGTGAAAGCCAACGTGTCGCTATCGGCGGATTCTTTGTCCACGGTGGACCTGAAGAATCTCAATCCCGCGCCGGATTCGATGCGCTACCGGAATCCTATTTTCATGAAGTCCTTCTGGTGTATTGGGGTGGGTATCTTCGGGCTGGTATTTTTCATCGATAGTTTCTGGACGAAGCAGTGGGTGCCGCCGGTATTTTTCAGTCTGATCGCGGTGGGGTTGGGTGGCCTCGCCCTGACCTTCCGAAAGTTGGAGGTCATTCGGTTCAAGAACGACGCGGGGTTCATCGTGCTTGATGTGGTGCGGTCCGGCAAGGATGCGGCGCGGATGGACGAGTTCGTGGGACTTGTGATAACGCAGATTCAGGCTGCGCGTGCGAGCGTTAGCGCCGGGTCTTTGTAAAAGATGCAGCCTTCGGCCTCGGCCCAGCCCCGGAGGACGGCTGAAGCGAGGTGAAAAATGGCGGGTCGGGCTGGGGCTGCGATCATAGAAGTTTCAGCAGGTCATCGCGGGTAAAATCCAGATCGCGGAGGATTTTCAGCAGGATGCCTGGGCCGATGATTTCTTTGCCATGCACCGGGACCGTTGTTTTTCGGCCATCGGTGTGCTCCAACCGGTGATGACTGCCTTTGATTCTAACAACGGAAAACCCAACTTTGGACAAGGCTTTGATCAGCTCGCTGCCTGTGATACTTGGGAATTGGCTCATCACGCGAAATTGTGGACGATTCCAGAAAAGTGGAAGCCTTGCGGCAACTGCGGCAGTTTAAACCTCCACCGCGACCTGCTGGACTCCCACGAACTCGGGTGGCGCGAATTCACCTGCATCTTCAAGGCAAAGTGAAATAGCCTCCTTGATGCGAGAATCTAACTCATCAAAGGTGCGTGCCTGGGTGTGGCAGCCATGAAGCGAAGGCACGCTCGCAACGAGCCAGCCTTCGGAATCCCGCTCGATGACCACGTTGAATTTCTGCTGCATGATAAAGGGAGTTTAGCCGGATTTGTGACTATTGGAATATTTTACTCAATCACATGCACCCCGCGCGGATTGATGCGTGAAACGTAGCTCTGGTTCTCAATTGGAATCGCATAGAAAATCCTGCTGATGGCCTCGGCGACTTTGCGGGCGATTTCCTCACCTTCGCAGAGTGCGAAGACGGACGGGCCGGCACCGGAGATCGAGAAACCCAGCGCTCCGGCGGCGAGGGCGGCGCGTTTTGCCTTGTAGAAATCCGGGATGAGTTTCTGGCGGCGGGGCTCGGCGATGACGTCGTGGATGGAGCGGGAAATGAGGCCGTAGTCTTCCTGGATGAGGCCGCAGAGCAGTCCGCCGAGATTGCCGATCTGTTGGGTGGCGTTCTCCAGCGGGATTTCCTTGGGCAGGATCTCGCGGGCGACTTTTGTTAGGATCTCGATGTCGGGGTGGACGACGGCGGCCCACAGGTTTTTCGGCGCGGGGATTTGGGCGAAGTCGAGTTCGTCGTTGGAGCGGATGAAAACGATGCCGCCGAACAGGCAGGGCGCGACGTTGTCGGCGTGCCAGGCACCGTCGGCCGAGGCCTCGCCGGCCATCGCGAATGGCAGGAGCTGCTTCTTGCTGAGCGGGTCGCCTATCAGTTTGTTCACGGCGAAGGCGCCGGCGACCGATGAGGCGGACGATGAGCCGAGGCCGGAGCCGAAGGGCATTTTCTTGTGGATCTCCATTTCGATCCCGCGGTCGGTCATGCCGAGGTGTTTGAGCAGATCGAGAGCGGCGACGCCGGCGCAGTTTTGCGCGGGGTTTTTCGGGAGCTTGCCGTTGTCGCCGGTGATTTTCGTGATGTGCAGGCCGGGTTTGTCGCAGAGGCGGACGACGATTTCATCGCCGGGAGCATCGATGGCGAAACCGAGGACGTCATAACCGCAGGCGACGTTGGCCACCGTGGCGGGGGCGAACACGCGAATTTCAGGAGAGTTGGACATAAGGAAAGCGCTCGCGGGGAGCGGGCGGAGTCTGCGGGCGGATCTCCCGGTTGTTCAAGTCTGGAAACCTCTCACCGCACGATGTCATAAACCACGATCTTCTTCGTCAGCGGCTTAAGGACTTCGTTGACCTTCTTCACATGACCCGGATCGGTCTCATAAGCGTGGAGGGATTGCGCGGAGTCGAAACGCACTGTTAGCCCGACATCGAACGAGTCATCGACCACCGGGCGGTCACTGGCGAGAGGGGTGCCGACGTCGAGGAACTTGATGCCGGGGATGACGCGGAGTTCCGAGCAGGCCGCAAGGAGTGCTTGGCGGTCGGCGGCATTTCCCGGGCGCTTCTGCCACATCAGGACGACGTGGTCCACCGTGCCGGGGGCGGCGGGCGGGGCGATGGTGGCGCAGCAGACGAGCGAGAGGGATGCGGCGAGTGTTAGGATGTGTTTCATAGGTAAATGATGCATTCGCGGCGACTGGTGATCGCCGCTACGGTTAGAAAAACCAGCCGCGTTTCTTGCGCTTGTCGGAGCCGTCGCCCACGGAGAGCACTTCGATCCGCGTGGTGGTGATGCCTTGGTCGTAGAAGCCGAGTTTTTTGGCGGCGCGCGGGGTCACATCGAGGATGCGGCCTGGGATGAACGGGCCGCGGTCGTTGATGCGGACTTTGAGGGATCTACCGTTGTCCAGGTTGGTGACCTTGACGAGGCAGGGGAGGGGAAGCGTCTTGTGGGCTCCAGTTAGATGCCATGGCATGACCTTTTCCCCGAGCGAGGTGTTGCCGCGCTTGAGGCCGAGCCATGACGATTCGTTGTACCACGAGCAGCCGCCGGTTTCCGTGAAATCGAGCGCCGCATCGACGCCCATCGGCTGATAGTGCTGGCCGCGCACGGTGTAGGCGCGGGTCTGATAGCCGTGGTGGCCACTGGGCCGGGAGAAGCACGAAGTGAAAACGAAAACCGCCACGCTGCAAATTGCGGCGAGGCGGAGTGGTGGGTTTTTTAACACGCTGAAGCTCACGACTTGCGCTCGCGGATCACTTGCAGGGTGGTGGCGACTTTTTCCTTCATTTCCTTGCCGGGCTTGAATTTCACTGCGGCGCGGGCCGGGATTGGCACGTCCTTGCCGGGATCTTTCGGGTTGCGGCCGACCTTCGCTTTCATCTCGCGGACTTGGAATGCGCCGAAATTGCGCATGACCACCGTGTCGCCGTGGGCGAGAGAGTCGGTGATTTCATCAATGAGGGTTTGGACGACTTCAAGCACGTCCTGTTGGGTGATTTCGTGACCCTTCAAGCCGAGTTGATCGGTGATCTTGATGACGAGTTCGCGTTTGGTGATGGTTGCCATGGGGAGGTAGGGAGAGTGTTGAAAACTAACGAAGTGCGCGGATCAAAGCACGGCAAGCCTGGGTTTGTCCCGCCAAAAATCGTTTTAATCCATGCGGCTTTCGTGCCAGAAGCCAAATCAACCTCGGAATGGGCGAGTTTTCCCGGAGTGGCCCCGCCTTGAGAGCCTAACTTCCGGCGTCTGGCGGTGACGTTCCGAGGACTGCGTGGGTGGTTTTAAAATGGAGCTTGGCGACCTTTCCGAGGATTTCGGAGCCATCCCTAACGACAAGTTCGCGGGCGGCCTGAATGACCGCGTCCGATGCGCCGAGCGGCAGCTTGATGCCGCCAGCGGCCGAGGTTTTGTCGATCCAGTCGATGAAGCGCTCGCGGGC
>JANOZJ010000085.1:0-3809 GCA_031429315.1 Akkermansiaceae bacterium | reverse complement strand
GCGGAGGAATTCGGTGCTGTGGCCTTTTTTTTGCAACGGATAATCTTCAGGCACTTCGCCGAGTAATTTCAACGAGGTCGCCTGCATCTCCCATGCTTGTCCGGCGGCGGGCGACGGAATCAATTTGCCGCGCACCTCGATAGAGGCACCGGTGAGCATTTTTGAAATAGCCTCGTAGCCGGGAATCCCCGCATCCGCGATGATCTGAAGGTTTCCGAGGCAGGTGCCATCATTGAGCTCCAAGAATGAAAACGCCTTGGAGTCCCGTCGGGTCCTCACCCAGCCGGCGACGTGGAGGTCGTCCGTGGGTTCACTGCGCTTGAGAACGTGTTTGATCAGCGATCGCATGGGCTTGAATAGTCAGTTGGCAGGGACTTGTCAAAGCGCAGCCCTGAAATTATTGATAGTTCGACCGGCAAAATCGAGTAATAGCTCGCCGCTCCAGATCGCTGATGAAATTCATTCACCGCTTGCTCATTCTTGCGACCATCCCCGCCGCCCACGCTTGGACCCCAGGCCAACAGCCACCCGCGATGCCGCTCGGCGCGTTTGTTTTGCCGGAGGGCTTGGAAATCACTCCGTGGGCTGCCTCGCCGGCGCTTTTCAACCCGACGAACATGGACATCGACCACCTTGGCCGGGTCTGGGTCACCGAGGGGGTGAACTACCGCGGCAAGAAGGAACGTCAGCCCGGCGGGGACCGCATCGTCATTCTTGAAGACACGGATGGCGACGGGAAATCGGATAGATCGCGGGTATTTTGGCAGGATCCCGAGCTGGTTTCGCCGCTCGGCATCGCGGTATTTGACAATGTGGTCATCGTTTCCCAACCGCCAAACCTGCTGAAACTAACTGACGTCAACCGCGACGGGAAATTCGACGCTGCCGCCGGCGACACACGGGAAGTCATGCTCACCGGCTTCAACGGAAAAAATCACGATCACTCGCTCCATTCGCTCACCGCCGGACCCGACGGGAAGTGGTATTTCAATCAGGGCAATACCGGTGGTGCCTTCACCGACCGATCGGGCAAAACCTTCCTCATCGGCGGCTGCTACTTCAAGAGCGGCGGCGGCGAATGGCCGGTCGATAACATCGCGAACGCCGGCAAGCCAAGTGCTGACGGCTTCGCCTACGTTGGCGGCTTCACCGTCCGCATGAACTCGGATGCGAGCCATGCGGAAATCGTTGGTCACGGCTACCGCAACTCCTACGAGCAGATCATCAATTCGCGGGGCTATGTGTTTCAAAATGACAACGATGATCCACCGGCCTGCCGCACCAGCCATGTTCTCGAACACGGTAATGCCGGCTTTTTTTCCAATGACGGCGCGCGCACCTGGCAAGCGGATCGACGCCCGGGCCAAGACACTCCGACCGCCGAGTGGCGGCAGGAGAACCCCGGCAGCATGCCTGCGGGCGACGTCTATGGCGGCGGCTCGCCCACCGGGATAGCATTTTATGAAAACGGCGCGCTCGGCGACAAATTCAACGGCACGCTGCTTTCCTGCGAAGCTGCTAGAAACGTCATATTCAGCTATCAGCCGGTTCCGGATGGCGCCGGGTTCAAGCTGGAGCGCACCGACTTTCTAACTTCCAATCCCGAGAAGCAATTCGACGGGGCCGACTTTACCGGCGGCGTGAAGAAACACGCCGCTGCGCCCGACTCGGACAAAGCCAAATTCAATTTCCGGCCGTCCGATGTCTGCGTGGGTCCGGATGGTGCGCTCTATGTGGCGGACTGGACCGACCCTCGCGTCGGTGGTCATGACACTCAGGACGCTGCCGCATCCGGTATCATCTATCGGATAGCACCCAGGGGTTTCAAGCCGTCGGTTCCGCAAATGGACCTGGCAACCGTTGCCGGGGCGATCACCGCGTTGAAATCGCCCGCGGTCAACGTGCGCTCGCTGGGCTATCAGAAACTGAAGTCCACTGGAGCAGCCGCCTATGACGCCGTGTCGAAAGTCCTCGAAGATCCCAATCCGAGCGTCGGGGCACGCGCCATCTGGCTGATGCCATATCTCGGCGAAAAGGGCCGTGCCAAGCTCGACGCGCTGCTCGCCGGCGACAATGGCGCCAACCGTCTAACGGCGTTCCGCGCGATCCGCCGGACGGACGGGGCCATCGACGATTTACCCTATGCCCGGAAGCTGGCGAACGATCCGGCCCCGGAAGTCCGGGTGGAAGCGGCACAAGCGATGCGCAACCGCAGCTTTGTAGAAGCACGCGACGTCCTCGTCGCCGTGGCCTGCCAATACGATGGCAAGGACCGCTCCTATCTGGAGTCGCTGGGCCTCGGGGCCGGCCACCATACCGAAGCGCTATGGAAAGCCGTCGGTCAGAAACTGCAACCCGGCGAGCCTGCCCGGTGGTCGGACACTTTCGCCCTGCTGACGTGGCGCTTGATGCCCGAGGCCGCCGTGCCTTCTTTGAAAATCCGCGCGGCGGCGGCGAGTCTAACAGCGGAGCAACGCAAGCTCGCGGTGGACTCCATCGCCTTCATCAAGTCGAAGGCATCGGCCGAGGCGCTGATGGATCTCGCTGCCGAAGGTTCCCCCGTTAGAGAACAGTGCCGGTGGTGGCTGAGGAACCGCAGCGAAGGCGAGTGGGCCTCCCTCAACCTCAAGCCGGAACTTGAAAAGCGCGGCCTCGTCGAGAAGAAAGTCCCGCTGATGGAAATGGTCACGCCGCCAAAACCAGATGGCACCAAGTTCACCGTCGCCGAGGTGATGGCGCTAAAGGGAGACGCCGCGCGGGGCAAGGTTGCTGCCGGGCGCTGCGTGATGTGCCACAAGATCGACCAGGCCGGTTCAGATTACGGTCCCGCGCTCAAGGGATTCGGCAGCCGCCAACCGCCTGAAGTCGTCGCGAGGTCGATGGTGGAGCCGTCATTTGATATTTCCCATGGCTTCGAGGGCACGGCGATTCACCTCAAGGATGGAAAACGGATCGACGGGCGCATCGTCGCGGATGGCGATCCGGTGGTCATTGTCGCGACGGGTGGCGTTACCCAACGGGTTCCAAAGACGCAGATCGCGAGCCGCAATGGCATGGACCGTTCGCTCATGTTAGGGGCCGATCAGCTCGGCATGAGTGCGCAGGACGTGGCCGACATCGTCGAGTGGTTGAAGACCTATTGAGCGGGGATTTCCGCCGGTCACTGCGGCTTCGGGAAGCTCTTGTGCGAGCCGTCGCAGAGTGGCGGGTTGGCGGTGTGTTTGCACTGGCACCACCACACGGTTTTCTTTTCGGCCACTTCATATTTCACCGGCTGCAAGCCGGTGCCCTTGTGGGATCCATCGCAAAACGGTGGGTGGCCGGAGCGACCGCAGGAACACCACCAGTGAGTGCCGGCCTCCACTTCGAGAGCCAGCGGTTTGTTATCGCAAATGATTGGTTCGGCAGCCATGCGGGGAGGTTAACGGGTGCCCGGCCTAGCGCGACAATGAATCCGCTAGAACCGCCGGTTTCACCTGGGTGGCGATCAGGGACGGGCTGCTGTCGTCGCCCCGCGAGACGCTGGCCGGATTCTTATCCAGCTTTGGATACCGTTGCGACGGCACGTCGTTGAGAAACGTTGCTCCGAGCCATCCCGCGAGGAGGACCGACGAACCACTAACAAAGCGACGGGTATTCATCTAATGATACGGAAAGGCTTACTATTCTTGCGGGCAGGTTTTGGTGGGTTCCGGGCGGAATAGCAACCACAAAGATCCGGCATTAACGCGGCAGATCTTTCAAAAGAGGATTGTCGTCATCCCGGCCAGCCACTAGCTTCGCGGTCCCGAGAGGTCTGCCGTGGCAGT
>JANOZJ010000084.1:0-7069 GCA_031429315.1 Akkermansiaceae bacterium | reverse complement strand
CCGGTTTCGATGATGCGCTTCTCATCGTCATAGGCGTTTTTCCAGTGCTCGTATTGGAAGAAATCCCGGTCGTGCTTGCCGGTGAGTTCGCTGGAGTCGGCGCAGCCCATCCCTTCGGCGGTGCCTTGGTTGGCCATCACGAACCGCGACTCCGAATCCTTGAAATAGACCTTCAACGGCACATGATCGATCAACTGCTTGAGCAGGTAGCGCTCGTCCTCGACCTGTTCCTCGGCGGCCTTGCGGCGGCTGATGTCGATCATCGAGCCGGCGATCCGGAGCGCCCGGCCGTCGCGATCGCGGACGACAGTGCCGCGAATCCTCAGCCAGCGCCAATGGTCGCCACCGGTGCGGACGCGGGCATCGACCGCGAGGGTATCCGGGCCACCGTCTAGCAGGGCATGGGTGACCCCGCGCTCAAACGCCTCGCGGTCGTCCAGCCAAATGTACTCGTGCGGCGGCAGAAACAGATTGGGCGCGCGGTCTTTGCCGCATTCGAGGAATTCGAGGATCCGGCGCGAGTAGAAGATTTCCTTGCGGCCGGTCCACCAGTCCCAGATTCCTTCGTTAGAGGCGCGCAGCGCGAGCTCGAGGCGCTCCAGCTTTACCCCGTTGCGGTCGTGCGAAGTCTCTGGGTGGTCACTCATTCCGCTAGCAGTTTGACCGGTCAGCCGCCGGTTCGCAACCGGATTTCACTGGGAATTCCACAGCTTGCCCGGCGGAGCTGGGGGCGGGCGTCTTATTCTTCTTGGCAGGCGGGCGTGGCTGGCTTGAATGGCGGCACCTTGCCTGAAGATCCCTTTTACCCGCCGTTTGACCATTGGCTCTGGCTGATTCCCGCGTTCCTGATCGGCGCGTGCATCGGCTCGTTTTTAAACGTGGTGATTTACCGGGTGCCGCTCGGGATGTCGGTCAACGAGCCGAAGCGGTCGTTCTGTCCGAAGTGCAGGAACCCGATCCCAATGTGGCTCAATTTCCCAATGGTGAGCTGGCTGTGGCTGCGGGGGAAATGCAAGGAATGCCACGCGCCGATCGCGTTCCGTTACTTCGGGGTGGAACTGCTAACGGCTGTGTTGTTCACGCTGGTGTGGTGGCTGTTCGCTTGGCAGTCGGTGGGCGTCATTATTTTCCTGTGGGTGCTGATGGCGCTGTTAGTGTCGATCACTTTCATCGATGCCGAGCATTTAATCATCCCCAGTTCGCTGACCTGGGCGGGCACGGTGATCGGCCTCGGGGCCTGCGCGGTGTGGCCGCAGTTGCCGGTGCTGGCGGGCGAAGCGGGCAATTGGCTCGAGGGACTGAAGCAGGGCGGAATCGGCTGGACCGCCGGATTTGTCGGGCTTTGGCTGGTGGTGGAGCTGGGGAAACTGGCGTTCGGCAAGAAGGCGCTGAAGTTCGAGGCTCCGGTGGCTTGGTCGCTCAAGGAGCCGGAAAGCGATCAGGATCCGATGCTCTTCGTGATCGATGGCGAGGAGATCCCGTGGTGGGATATTTTTTGCCGGAAATCCGACCGCTTGTCGCTGGTGACGACGGAAATCAACGTGGACGGCGAGCCGTCGGGCGGTGGCGAGTTGCTCATCCGCGAGCTGGAAATCCAGATGCCGGACGGCACGATTGTGCCGCTGGCCAAGCTCAAGTCGCTCGACGGGATGGCGACGAGCACGGTGATCCCGCGCGAGGCGATGGGCATGGGTGACCCGCATCTGCTAGGGATGATCGGCGCGTTCTTCGGCTGGACGGGGGTGTTTTTCTCGCTGTTCGCGGCGTCGGTGTTCGCGATCATCGCGGCGCTCATCGGCCGGATCGGGTTCGGCAAGCAATTGCCGTTCGGGCCGTTTCTGGCGATGGGCGCGGCGGCGTGGATGTTCGGCGCGTGGAAACTTTGGGAGTGGTATTTGAACGTGCTGGGGCCTATCGGCGTGCCGTAGTTTCCGAACGATGGACGCGAAGAAACCAGGATCGTGGAACAGCAGCACCGGTCTTGCCCGGGCGATCCTCCATGACCGCGGCGAGCGGCGGAAGTGGCTCGGCCGGATGATCCTAGTGCCGTTAGGGATGATGGCGGTGGGACTGTGGGGCATCGGCGGTTGGATCTGGGTGAGTCCGTGGCGGGTGCTTTTCTGGTGGGGTGGCTGCGCGCTGGCGACCTGCGTGGTGTTGTTGTTCGCGCTTTATGATGCGCTCGCCGTGATCCGCGAGGAGCGCGCGAAGCGGCGTTCCGATGTCGATCCGCCCTAACGACTCGCGAGAAGACGCCGGAAAATCCCGAGGAGTTCGAATCGGAAACCGGAACCTTTCGGGAACCATGACTTGGCAAACAATCGCCCTCAGTGTTGTGTTGGCGGCTGATTACAATCAGCCGCCCGGCCGCCTCCCGCCCCGTGATCTATCAGCTCATGGTGCGCACCTTCGGCAACACCAACGAGACCCGCAAGACCAACGGCACGCTCGCGGAAAACGGCTGCGGAAAATTCAACGACATCAACCCCGCCGCGCTCGTTTCGCTCAAGCAAATGGGCTTCACCCACATCTGGCTGACCGGCGTGCTCGAACAAGCGAGCGGCACCGCCTATCCGAATCGCCCCGCCGATTCGCCGGATATCCTGAAGGGCATCGCCGGCAGTCCCTATGCAATCAAGGACTACTTCGATGTGTGCCCCGACTATGCGGTGGATCCCGACAAGCGACTTGATGAATTCAAAGCGTGTGTGGACCGCTGCCATGCGCTGGGCCTGAAAGTGATCATCGACTTCGTGCCTAACCATGTCGCCCGCTCGTATGCGTCCGATGTGAAACCGGAACTATCATTCGGCGCGGGCGACAAGCACGGCGTGTTTTTCGATAGAGACAATCATTTCTACTATCTCCGCCCGGACGATGCCGGCGGCGGCCCACCGCTCAAGCTGCCGACCGCCTCGATGCCGGGATGCAGCGGTCTTTTCGCACCCGAGACCACCTTCGGCCGCGTGACCGGCAACAACGTGGTTTCCTGGTCGCCGTCGATCAATGATTGGTATGAAACGGTGAAACTGAACTATGGCCACGATTTCACCCAAGGCCGCAACACCTCGGATCTTCCCGGCCCGGATGCAACGCCATCCGCAGTCCCCAAAACCTGGCGGACGATGGATGAGATCCTCGCATACTGGCAGCAGTTAGGCGTCAACGGCTTCCGCGCGGACATGGCGCACATGGTGCCGATGGAGTTCTGGCACTGGGCGGTGAAACGGGCCCGCACCCGCCGGCCGGACGTGTTTTTCGCGGCGGAGGCCTACGAGAACGACCCCGCCAAACTAACCGATGGTCATGTCCTGGAGGAACTTCTCAACGCCGGCTTCGACGCGGTCTATGATGACCCGATCTACGATGCGCTCGAAGGAATCCATGATTGCGGGAAATGGGCGAATGACCTGGACCATCTGACGTTCACCGGCAGGTTGTTCCACCAGTCGCTGCGCTACGCGGAGAATCACGACGAAGTCCGCATCGCCAGTCCCAAGGAGTGGGGCGGCCTCGGCATGAAGGCGGGCCGGCCTGTTAGCGCGGTGTTGTTCGCGATGGGCCGCGGTCCGGTGATGCTCTATCACGGCCAGGAAGTCGGTGAACCCGCCGCCGGCAGCGAAGGCTTCAGCGGCGACAACGCGCGCACCACGATTTTCGATTACTGGTCGATGCCCGAATTCACCAAGTGGGTCAACGGCGGCAAATACGATGGCGGCCGGCTCCATGACGAGCAAAAGACCCTCCGCGAGTGGTATGGCAGGCTCATCCGCGCGACCCAAGCTCCCGCCTTCACCGCCGGCGAATTCTACGGACTCAACCACGCCAACAAGGAGAACGCAAATTTCGGCCGGGTCGAGGACGAGAGCGTCTCCGGTCACTGGCTTTATGCCTTCCTGCGCCATGATCCGCAGAGCCGCCAGTCGTTCCTCGTCGTCGCCAATTTCCACGGCGGCGAAACCCTGCGCGGGGTGAACGTGAACATCCCGCAAGACGCCTGGAAATTCATGGGCCGCACGGATCACGCCACCGCGAGATTCACCGACCGCCTCAACGGCGGGTGGTCGTCTCTATCAGGCAAAGACCGGCTAACACTTCCCGACCTCGCGCCGTGCAGCGCGCTGTTGTTGGAGATTCTGAAGTAGGGGCGTGACTGTCCTTGAATTGGTCCGCCCGCTCAAGGGTTGCAACTTTTCATCCGTAAAATCCGCGGTCAAAAGCTCTTCACCGTGGGAGCTTCCCGAGTGCAGGGTCCGGCGCAATTCCTGCAACTTTCGTCCTTGCTTCGGTTGATTGCCGGAATAGCCTGATCGCAGCCTCTCCGGTTCACCCCGCCGAGGCTATAAAAACCGGGGCGTTTGCCCCAAACATAAAACAAATAGAATACCAATAGACCTATGAAAACTAACCATAAAACCCGACGTGGCTTCACTCTTGTGGAGCTCCTCGTCGTTATCGTCATCATCGCGGCACTCGCCGGCCTCACCGCTCCCATGGTGATCCGCCAACGCAAGAAAGCCGACCAAACCGAAGCTGTCAGCAACGCCCGCCAAATCGGACTCGCCATGTTTGAGTTTGAGAATGAGTACGGCAGCTACCCGGACTCAACCACGGCTCCCACCGTGACTGCCGCCACCGGTTCGCTTCTTACCCTCACTGGAACCAATTCGAACGACTATTTCCGTCAGCTTCTCGCAGGAAATTTCACCCAATCCGAGACAATCTTCTACGCGAAAATTGCCAGTGCCAAAAAGCCCGACAACAATATTTCAGGCGCGGAAGCTTTGAAAGAAGGTGAGGTTGGATTTGGCTACCTCCTGAATGGTAACCTTGGCTTCAGCGCTGCGGGCAATCCTTCCCGCCCGTTGGTGGTGACTCCACTATTCAATAATGCCACCACCGGAACCTTTGATCCGGCTCCGTTTGACAGCAAGGCGATTGTTCTCCGCATGGACAACAGCGTGACCAGCATCAACATCAGACTTGATAATCAAATCATCCTTGGTGGTACCTCCACGCTCCTCCAAACGGGCGTCGATACCGTCTGGGGAGCGATCACGACGCTTCCGACTCTCGCGGCTCCCAAGCTCAAGTCGCAGTAGTCCTATCTAATCCTTGAAATTCACGACCGGGGATGCCTAGCGGCGTCCCCGGTTTTTTTGTTGCCCGACGTGAAGTCGTGGGCGGAGGGGAAGCCACATCATGTCAGAGCCAGAATCCAAATCGTCGCAACCGCCGCAGGGGTCGATTCCCGCGAACTTTTTGGCAGCGTCGAAATGTAGTGGCTATCCTGGGTCGCCGCGTCCTCATCCTTGCCAGTTCCCTGCGGATGCCTAGCGTCTTGCCCGTGAGCGTCACCCATCCTGTTTCCCCGCCGCGCGCTTGGGCGGAGATCGATCTAACGGCCTTGAGGAAAAACGCTGCTGTCGCTCGCGCTGCGTGTGGCGGCGGGCTGATGGCGGTGGTGAAAGCCGGCGCTTACGGCCATGGCCTGGAGGAAATCGCCAAATCGTTGGCCACGACCGAGCTCGCGTTTTTCGGCGTCGCAAACGTCGGCGAAGCCCGCCGGATCCGCAACGCCGGCGTGCAAACCCGGATCTATCTGCTCGGTGCCACCTGGTCCGCGGAGCGCGAGGAAATCGTCGCCCGTGACTGGACGCCGTGCATTTCCTCGCTTGCCGAGGCGGAGCATTTCAATCGCCTCGCCGCAGTCCGCAGCACCCGCCTCAAAGTCCATCTCGCGGTGGATACGGGCATGGGGCGCGGTGGCTTCGTCGCGGACCATTTGGCTGAAAAACTCGCGCTGCTGGAGCGGATGGAAAACCTGGAGATCGAAGGCATCGGCTCGCATTTGCCTTCTGCGGATGAAGACGAGGAGTTCACCTTGCGTCAGTTCGATCGGTTTCACGCGATCATCCACGACCTAGGCGGTACCTCGCGTTTCAAGTGGATCCACCTTTCTAACAGTGCTGGCCTACTCGGGTTCCACCAGGGCGCGTGCAACCTCGTGCGCCCTGGCCTGATGTTGTACGGAGTATCGCCACTGCCCGGTTTCCAGCCCAAGCTGGCCACCGTGATGACCTTGAAATCACGGGTCACGTTGCTGCGCTCCTTGCCGGCCGGGCACGGGATTTCCTACGGGCGGCAATTCGTCACCACCCGGCCCACCCGCGTCGCGACGGTCGGCATCGGCTACGGCGATGGCTACCCGCGGCATGTTTCCGGCAACGGCGCGGACGTCTGGATCCGCGGTCGCCGCTGGCCCGTTCTCGGGCGGATCACCATGGACCAGGTGATGGTCGATGTGACCGCCACCGATGAAGTGGAGGAAGGCGATGAGGTCGAAATGTTCGGCCCTAACATCCCTGTGGCGGAAATCGCCGCCAAGGCCGACACCATCGTCTGGGAGATTTTCACCGGGATCACGCCGCGGGTGACGCGCTGTTATAGGGAGTAGAGATTGGAGATTGGAGATTGGAAGAGCACGTCTGGAATCTGGTTTCTGGCCTCTGGAGTCTTGGGAAGCAAACGCCCGATCCCCTGTAAAGAGGATCGGGCGCTTTTGAAATCAGCTTGTTGGTTGGGGATTACCAGCCATCTCCGCCGCCGCCGCCACCTTTGTAGCCACCGCCGCCGCCTTTGTAGCCGCCGCCGCCACCACGACGATCACCGCCGCCGCCACGACGATCACCGCCGCCACCGCCACCGCCACCGCCGCCACGACGTTCACCGCCGTAGCCGCCGCCGCCTCCACCGCCGCTGGGACGGAAGCCGCCGGGCTTGGCTTCTTTGGGCTCGGAGGCATTCACGCGAAGCGCTCTGCCTTGGTAGTCGAAGCCATTGAGAGCCTCGATCGAAGCATTCAATTGACTCTGGTCCCCGAGGGTCACGAAGGCAAATCCCTTGGATCTGCCGGTTTCGCGGTCGTTGATGATTTTGACCCGTTCAACAGGTCCATAAGCGGCGAAGAGGCCAGAAACGTCTTCTTCAGTAGCGGTGTAGGGCAGGTTGCCCACGTAGATGTCCATTTGTTCTCGATTCTTAGCACGCCATCACATTCAACACTTCC
>JANOZJ010000083.1:0-12983 GCA_031429315.1 Akkermansiaceae bacterium | reverse complement strand
TTCCTGGGCGGGGCGGTTGACGGCTAACAGCCGCTCGGCGAGGCGGAAGATGCCCGCTTCGTGCGCGACGTTGGCGGGATCGGGCGTGCCGTAGTCGTCGATGCGGGTGCGGGTCTCGCCGGGCAGCGGCTGGGCGGCATCGCTGCCGACGGTGGTTAGATAGGACGCGTCGAAGCGGTCGGCCCCGGCGGCGATGATGCGCTGGACGGCGGGGAGCAGGACATCGGCGTCGCCCAAGTTGGACCAGGTGTAATCGGGCAGCGAGCCGACGAACCAGGCGGTGCCGTGATCGACGATGCGGCGGGTGATGATGGGTTCACCATCCTCCCAGCGGGCGAGTGCGGTGGCATCGCCTAACGGAATCTGGCGGCGGATGGCCTTCAAGCGCTCGGCGGGGATGGGTGTGCCGTCGATGCCGTCGCGGAGCGGGCCGTCGGTGTGGTTCCAATCTTTGGGGATGAAGAATTTGCCGACGGGAGCTTCGGTGGGATTGGACCATTTGAGATCGATGAACGATGCGTCGGAGGAGATCCCGGGCGGAAAGAAGATGACGTGGCCGCCGGATGTTAGGAAGCGGTTGATGACATCGTAGGTGGGACCGCTGGGCAGGGGGGCCGCCCACAGGATGGTGGCGAGATCACCGGTGGCGATGGCGGCGGCGTTGGCGGGATCGACGCGTTGGACAGTTTGGTTGCCGAAACCGGGAGGCGCGGCGGCCAGCGCGAGGTAGTCGGCGGCTTCGCCGGCGGGAGCGACGATGACCGACCTGATAGGGCGGGCGGGGCCGTAGGCGAAGAAGGTGGAGTTGTCGCGGGAGTTTCCATCGGCGGGGATCGACAGCCAGCCGGAGCCGGTTTCGCTGCCGGCGGGCAGGGTGACGCGTTTTTGAAAACGCAGGGACTGGCCGGGGAGTGTTAGGGTCTCAGTGGTGCGGCTGCCGTTGAGATTGGTGGTGAGCGGGATGCTGGTGGTGCCGCGTGAATCGGCGGCGCGGAGGATTTCCAGATCGAGCAGCATTTCGTCGCCGGAGCGGCGCGAGCCGAGGACGCGGATGGCGGTGTTAGGCGCGGCTGGACCGGTGATGGAAAGGACGCGGATGGCGGGTTTCTGCGGGAGGGTGGCAAGGCCGGCGCGGGCGGCGGACCAGCGTTCGTCGTCGGGCCGCCAGTTGGAGGTTTGGAGATCGGAGGCGAGCCAGACCTCGGAGCGGCCGGTGGTGTCTGCTAGAAACTCGGCGGCGCGGGCGAGCAGGGTCGGGAAATCCGCGGCGGTGTCGGTGGGACCGGTGGATGAAAGGTCGGCGAGGATGTCCGGCGAGGGGATTTCCTGGGACTTTCCACCGGCGCTGTCGATGAGCACGAGCCGGGCGGCACCGAGGCTGGTCATGGCGTCGCGGACTTTTTCAATGACGATTTGCCGCCGTGGATTCAGGCCGTCGCCGGGCTTGGTTTCCATCGAGGCCGAGCGGTCTAGCAGCAGCACGACGGTGTCGATCGAGCCGCCGCCCCAGCCGATGAGACCGGAGACGATCGGCCGCGCGGCGGCGAAGGCGAGCGCGGCGACGGCAAGCGCCCGGCATGTTAGAATGAGGATGTGGCGGAGCTTTTTCTTGCCCCGCGACTCGCGGGTGGCCTTGAGCAGGAACTGCATCGCCGCCCACTGGATCGTCTTGTGGCGGCGACGGTTCAGCAGGTGGATCGCAATGGGAACGCCCGCGGCGAGCAGGCCCCAGAGCAATATCGGATTGAGAAAAAGCATGGGTGAGTGGATTTACCGCAAAGACGCGGAGGTCGCAAAGGGCCGCGAAAAAGATGCAAGGTGGATAGACATCACGGGAAATGGTGGCTACGGGAAGGTTTCCTCGCCGACGTGTCGGGAAAAGTCCATGGACTCGTGAAGGATGCGGGCGATTTCCACTTGGTTGGATTGGATGCGGTAGATCAGGAAGTGCTTGCCGCAGCGGAATGTGCGGCAGCTTTGGATTATCTCATCGTGAGCGTTGCTTCCTGGGGTGAATGGATTTTTGGCGATTCGTTGTATTGCGGTTTCTATCAAATGTTCATAAGTCGGCAACTGGTCTTCGCCCCAAGTTTCGAGGGTGTATAAATAAATTTTCAACAGGTCTTCTTTGGCTCTTTCTGAGAGGATGTAGGTGCTCACATGTTGGTTTTGTTTTGGGATTTTTGCCGATGGATTTCGAGGGCTTCTGTTGCGATTTCTTCCATGGTCATGGTGGAAATTTCGCCCCGGTCGAGTTGATCGAATCCGAGTTGGACCTCGCGTTTCAAGTGTTCAAATTTCAGCTCCACCAAGGAATCGTAGTCTTCCTTGGAAGTGAGGACGAAGGCGGGGCGACCGTGTTTCGTGATGGAAACGGGACCGGTGCGGGCGCTGTCGAGGACTTGGCCGAGCTGCTGTTTGGCGATGTTGGCGGTGACGGTTTTCATGGCTTGTATTTGATCCAAAATGGACGAAACGGATGAAATGGCAAGGTCAGTGTTTTGACTTCGGGAGCCGGGCGGTGAGGAACTCGCGGAGCAGCGGCTCCAGCGGGGTGTCGGTGGTGATGAGTTGGTAGTCGGCGGCGGCGTCGTGGCACTTGGCGCGGACGGCGGTTAGAAAATCGCGGAGTGCGGATTTGTATTCGTCGGCGATGAGGTTGGGTTCGGCGACGATGGAGGTGCCGTCCTCGAGATCGACGAAGCGGTGGGGGCGGTCGAACTCGAAGCCGATCTCAAGCGGGTCCATCAGGTGGAAGACCGAGATGTCGTGCTTGCGGTAGCGGAGGTGCTGGAGGGCGTCTCCCAGCGCGACGGGGTCGGTGAACAAATCCGATAGAATGACGACGAACGCGCGCTGGCCGATTTTTTCCGCGATGGTGTGGAGCGCGGGGATGAGGCCGGTTTCGCCGGACGGCTGGACTTTGCCGAGGGTGGAGAAGAAGCGCTCCAAGTGCGCGGCGCGGCGGCTGGGCGGGACTTCGAGGTGGAGCTTGTCGGTGCAAATGGATAGACCGGCGGCGTCGCCCTGGTTGACTAACAGGTAAGCGAGTGAGGCTGCGATCCGGCGGGCGACTTGGATTTTGGCCTCGCCATTTCCCGCGAAGTTCATGGAGCCGGAGGCATCGACGACGAAGTAGGCACGGAGGTTCGTATCGGCCTCGAATTCCTTGATGTAAAACCGGTCCGAGCGGGCGAAGGCTTTCCAGTCTAACCGCCGGGTGTCATCCCCGGGGACATACTTCCGGTACTCCGCGAATTCGACGGAAGATCCGCGGTGGGGCGAACGGTGTTTACCCGCGACATTTCCTAACATCGGCACACGCGACTCGATGGGCAGCGAGCCAAGGCGCGAGAGCAGGGTGTTGTCGAGGAAATCGTGCACGATTTAGAATCAAGAGGCCAGAATCAAGAATCAAGAGAGAGGGAAGACGGTGGTTTCAGTTGGCCGATGAAACCGCTGAGCATGCGTGAGATTTCCCGGGTCTCGTCAATCATGGCATCTGTATTGGCAAACGGTTCGATTTCCAATTCGCGACAGACTTCGCGATGGATCATGAGTTGTGTGCGAAGCTCTCCGCATGAGCCCTTGCTGTAACTGAGAAATCTTGAGAAATCGGCCTCGGTGGATCGTTCTGCGCCTTCAGCAATGTTGGATGGAATCGAAATAGCAGAACGGTGAATTTGATCCTTTAAGGCAAAATCACGGGACTTGTGCGAAGCGACGCAAACGTTGACCGCCAGTCTGCAGCCGCGTTTCCAGACTTCCAGATTTTCGAAATTGTGGTTCACTGGCGCTTTCTATCTTTCTTGATTCTGGATTCTGGTCTCTCGATTCTCACTCTTCCCGCATCTCCTTGATCAGCCGCTCGACGATTTTCTTGGAAGTCATGCCTTGCGACTCGGCGGAGAAATTCGTGATGACGCGGTGGGTGAGGACGGACGAGGCGATGGCTTCGAGGTCTTCGAGGGAGGCCATGTAGGCACCGCGCAGCGCGGCGCGGGATTTCGCTCCGAGTATTAAATACTGGACCGCACGCGGACCGGCGCCCCAGCCGACGGTGTCTTTGATCCATTGGGGAGATTCGGATTCGCCGGGGCGGGTCTTGCGGACGATTTTCACCGCGTAGTCGTAAATGTGCTCCGGAACCGGGACGCGACGGACGAGTTGTTGGAAGGCGATGACTTTTTCGCCATCTAGCAGGTGATTGAGGACTTGGCGGGCGGTGCCGGTGGTGGCGCGGGCGATTTCCTTTTCCTCGCCGGATGACGGATAGCCGACCTCGATGAGGAACATGAACCGGTCGAGCTGGGCTTCCGGCAACGGATAGGTGCCTTCCTGTTCGATCGGGTTCTGCGTCGCCAGCACGAAGAAGGGCGGCTGCAGCGTGTAGGTCGTGCCGAGGACGGTGACCTTGTTTTCCTGCATGGCCTCAAGCATGGCGGACTGGGTTTTCGCCGGGGCGCGGTTGATTTCGTCGGCGAGGACGATGTTGGCGAAGACCGGTCCCTTGATGAATTCGAACTCGCGCCGGCCGCCGACGCCGGATTCCTGGATGATGTCGGTGCCGGTGATGTCGGCGGGCATCAAGTCGGGGGTGAACTGGATGCGGTTGAAGGAGAGGTCGAACGTTTGGGCGACCGAGGACACCAGCAAGGTCTTCGCGAGGCCGGGAACTCCCATCAGCAACGCATGGCCGCGGGCGAACAAACAGATGGCGAGCCGCTCGATAACCTCCTCTTGGCCGACGATCGCCTTGGCGAGTTCGGCCCGGAAGGCCTGGTAGGTTTTTCCGAGTTCATCGATGGCGGCAACGTCATCGGGCGGGAGCTGACTGCTGAAGTCGGGATGGGAATCCATGGGTGATAAGGAAGTGGGTGCGAAGCTAAGAGCCGTCCTCGCTTTGTCCAGACGAGATCTTGCGAAGACCGGACAAGCGGTCCAATCAGAAATCGGCAAAGAGGTCCATCTGCGGGGCATTCGAACGAGGGAGGGCGTCCTGGACGGTGTTCTTGGCTTTGGGGCCTTGGGTTTTGGCTTCGGGTTTTACGGAGTGAAGCTCGAGGTGGGAGAGGATGGATTTGGCGCGCTCGACGACGGGTTTCGGGAGGCCTGCCAGGCGCGCGACCTGGATGCCGTAGGATTTGTCGGCGGCACCGGGTAGAATTTTGTGGAGGAAGATGATTTCCTCGTTCCACTCTCTAACGGCGACGTTGTAGTTGGCGACGGCGGGCCGGGTGTTCGCCAGATCGGTTAGTTCGTGGTAGTGGGTGGCGAAGAGGGTGCGGCAGCCGATGGTGTCGTGCAAATGCTCGGCGACGGCCCAGGCGATGGAGAGGCCGTCGAAGGTGGCGGTGCCGCGGCCGATTTCGTCGAGGATGACGAGGGATCTATCAGTCGCGTGGTTGAGAATGAGGGCGGTCTCGCTCATCTCGACCATGAAGGTGGACTGGCCGCGCGAGAGGTCGTCGGAGGCACCGACGCGGCAGAAAATGCGATCGACGAGACCGAGCGTGGCGGACTCGGCGGGGACGCAGGCGCCGATCTGGGCCATCACGGCGATGAGCGCGATCTGGCGGATGTAGGTGGATTTACCGGCCATGTTGGGACCGGTTAGGATTTGGAGGCGGGCGGTGTCGGGATCGAGTTCGGTGTCATTGGGGACAAACTTGACGTCGGTGAGAGTTTGCTCGAGGACGGGATGTCGGCCGTTGCTGACGAAGAAGCCGTTGCCTTGGTTGAGGACCGGGCGGCAGTGGCGGTGGTACTGGGCGACTTCTGATAGGGCGCAGAGCACGTCGATTTCCGCGACGGCGGCGGCGGTTTCTTGGAGTGCGGGGAGGTGGGTGACGACGCGGGTGCGGAGGTCGAGGAAGAGTTCGTTTTCCAACTGCTTCGAGCGCTCCTCCGCGCCTAACACCTTGTTCTCCATTTCCTTGAGTGCGGGGGTGATGTAGCGCTCGGCGTTGGACATGGTTTGCTTGCGCGTGTAGTCGTCCGGGACTTTGGCGAGGTGGCTGGTGGTGATCTCAATGAAGTAGCCGAAGACGTTGTTGAATTTGATTTTCAACGAGTCGATGCCGGTGCGCTTGCGTTCGTCTTCCTGGAGGCGGGCGATCCAGTCCTTGCCGCCGCGGGAAGCGTCGCGGAGTTCGTCGAGCGCGGGCGACCAGCCGTCGCGGATGACGCCGCCGTCGCGGAGGTGGGCGGGCGGCTCGTCAGTTAGGGCGGCGGTGAGCATTGCCGTGAGTTCGTGGAACTCGTGGAGGCGGGGGAGGATTGAAGATTGAAGATTGTTTATTGAAGATAGGGAGAGGGAAGAAAGATCCTGTTTGAGCGCGGGGATGTGGGAGAGGGAAATGCAGAGCGACTGGAGATCGCGGGCATTTCCCGAGCCTTGGGAGAGGCGGGAGGTGGTGCGCTCGATGTCGCGGATGCCCTTGAGGGCTTCGCGGCATTTCGAGAGCAGATAGGGCTCTGCTAGAAACGATGCGATGAGGTCCTGCCGCGCGGTGAGGGCGGTGAGGTCGCGCAGCGGGTGGAGGATCCAGTCGCGCAGGAGTCGCGCGCCCATCGGGGTGGCGGTGCGGTCGAGGACGCCTAACAACGTGTGGGCCTTGCCGGAGCGGGAATCGACGAGGTCGAGGTTTCGCTGCGAGGCGGCGTCGATGAGGACGTGGTCGGCGCTTTCTCTAACATGCGGCGGATGGAGGTGGCCGCAGGGCCGGCGGAGCTGATGAATCAGATAGTGGAGGACCGCACCCGCGGCCCCGCTGGCGGCGTGGAGACTCGCGCAGCCAAAGCCATCTAACGAGTGCACGTTGAAATGGTCCTTGAGGAGCTGCGTGGCGTGCTCGGGGAGGAAAGTGTAGCCTTCGTAAACGAGGCAGTTGGTGAGTTTTCCGAACTCGGCGGACTGGTGGTCCGGGATGAGCAACTCAGACGGCGAAATGCGGGCAAGCTCGTCTTCCAGCAGCCCGAGATCCGCGAACTCGGCGATGGTGAACTCGCCGGTGGTGTGATCGACACAGGCAAGGCCGAGGGATTTCGCATGGCGGCAGACGGCGGCGAGGTAGTTCGGGCGTTGGTTGTCTAGCAGCGCATCGTCGTCGATGGAGCCGGGGGTGAGGATGCGGGCGATCTCGCGGGAGACGAGTTTGCCGGCGACGGGTTCGGAGGTTTGCTCGGCGATGGCGACACGTTTTCCTGCCTTCAACAGCCGGGCGATGTAGCCCTGCGCCGCATGATAGGGAACGCCGCACATGGGCGTGCCGCCGCGTTTGGTTAGCGCGACGTTCATGATCGGCGAGGCGGCTTTCGCGTCGTCGAAGAACATTTCATAAAAGTCCCCGAGCCGGTAGAACAGGATGATGTCGGCGGGCAAGGAACGCCGCATGGCCTGGTATTGGGCCATCATGGGCGTGAGTGCGGGCTCGGACATGGCGGGAGACTGATGGGGCGGTTTCAAAGAATCAAGAAGCGAGGGAAAATGAGGGGATTTGAAAAAATGCTGGACAAATGGGGCATTATGCCATACCGGGTATGGCATGAAAATGACCATGCACATCGACGAGACCTTGTTGGACAGGGTCATAGAAATCTACGGCTATGCCAGCAAGACCGAGGCCGTGGAAATGGCACTGCGCGAATTGGACCGCAGGGCGCGTTTCCGTGAATTGGGAATGCGCGGCATGGAGATGACCCCCGAAGAATTGGGCGATGCCGTGGATCCGAATTATGATTTGAATGCGATGCGCGTCGCCGAAACCCCTCCGAATTATGGCAAGTGATGTGCTGGTGGACAGCAATGTTTACATCGACCTCCTCAAGGCGAAAAAGGACGTTGTCTCGACTCTCTTCCACTGGGCAGAGTTCCGGGCCGGGAGTCTGGCGATCTGCGGGATGATCCGCGTGGAAGTGCTTCGGGGCCTGAAATCCTTGAAGGCGTTCCAAAGCATATCCTCATTGATGGATGTGATGATCAACGTCCCCACCGACAACCGCTTGTGGAGCGAGGCCACGGACTTAGCTTGGTTGCTGGACCGGCAGGGCATTGTGATTCCGGGGCCGGACGTGGTGATTGCGGCGAGCGCGTTGCGGGCGGGTGCCGCAGTGATGACCTCGGACGCGCACTTTTCGAAGATCGAGGGGCTGCGGGTGATTGCGCCGCCAAGGGAGTGGTTTAGCTGATAGAAAAAACAGGTGGGAATTCCTATATCACTTCACCTCACGCGCTCCAGCAGCCAGGCGAGCAGTCCGCTGATGGGAAGTCGCTCTTGCTCCATGGAATCGCGATGACGCACGGTGACAGTGCCTTTCAGATCGTCGCCCTGTTCGCCCAGGGTTTCGAAATCGACCGTGACGCAGAACGGCGTGCCGACCTCGTCTTGGCGGCGATAGCGGCGGCCAAGTGCGCCGCCATCGTCGTAAAAGACGTTCATCCACGGCTGCAACGTCTTCTGGATTTCCCGGCAAATCGCGACTTGCTCCTCGTTCTTCTTGAGCAGCGGGAAAATGCCGACCTTGATCGGAGCCATCCGCGGGACGAAGCGCAGCACCGTGCGGATGTCTTCCTTGCCCTTGTCGTCGGTTAGGATTTCCTCGTCGAACGCTTCGCAAATGAGCGCCAGCACCGTCCGGTCGCATCCGGCGGACGGCTCGACGACGTGCGGCAGGAATTTCTCCTTCGTCTCCTCGTCGAAATAGAGCTGCGACTTGCCGGAGCCTTTTTCATGCACACCGAGGTCGTAGTCGGTGCGGTAGGCCACGCCTTCCAACTCCTGGATGCCGAAGGGGAATTCGTATTCGATGTCGTAGGTTTTCTTCGAGTAGAAGGCGCGTTCACCATCCGGAATGTCGAGGATGTGCAGCTTCTCGCGCGGGATGCCGATCTCGCCGTAGAACTTGAGCCGCTCGGCCAGCCACTCGTCCGTTAGACGCAGCCCGTCGTCCGGGTGGCAGAAATACTCGATCTCCATTTGCTCGAACTCGCGCGAGCGGAAGATGTAATTCCGTGGATTGATCTCGTTGCGGAAAGACTTGCCAACTTGGGCGATGCCAAAAGGCAATTTTACGCGCGAGGAATCGAACACATTCTTGTATTGGCAGAAAATCGACTGTGCCGTCTCCGGGCGGAGGTAGGCGATCTGATCGCCCGTCGCGCCAAAATTCGTTTGCAGCATCAAGTTGAACTGGCGCGGCTCGGTGAGCAGGGAACCGTTTGCAGGATTGAAGCTTGTCGTCCCGCTGACTTGCTCGGTTGTCGGACTGGTAAGTTCGAGACGCTTCAGAATTTCTTTGCGACTCAATGTTGTTGGGGCAGAGGGAGCTGAAATGTCAGCGCCACCCAGCGAAGGAGTCGCGCTTGAGTCTTTCAAAGAATCCGACACGAACTGCGCATAATACTCCTTGGCTGTCTTCAGGACCTTGGCCTCGTCGAATTCTGGGATCATCAGAACGGAATACTCACGGTCGGTTTTCCATGTTGTTTCCGGAAGTGATGCTCCATGGAAATGGAAGACAGTGCCGTCCTGCGCGGGAATTTGATCGGCGCGCAACCGGTCTCTCGAGAGCAGGCAATCACACATCGGATCGGAAAACCCACCCACATGCCCCGACGAAACCAGCACCTGCTCCATCGTCAAAATCGCACCGTCCATACCTAACACGTCATCGCGCTCCTGCACCGTTTTGCGCCACCAATATTCCTTCAAGTTACGCTTCAGTTCCGCACCGAGCGGGCCGTAGTCCCAGCAGCCGTTCAGGCCGCCATAAATTTCCCCCGCCTGGAAAATGAAGCCGCGGCGTTTGCACAGCGACACGATTTTTTCCATGCGGGCGGGATCGGTGACATCTTTGTTGGCCATAAAATTATCAGGTTGGGGCGCGAAGCGAAGCAGGCGCGGCAACGGGCGGCAAGGCGGGATTGCGTTCCTTCTCGGGATCGTGAAAATGCCGCCATGACCCGCTGCCCGTGGCTTCCGCTCCAACACCCGCTCTACGTCGCATACCACGACACCGAGTGGGGCGTCCCATCCCGCGATCCCCGTTATTTGTTCGAATGCATCTGCCTCGAAGGCGCGCAAGCCGGTCTGTCCTGGTGGACCGTCCTCCAGAAGCGCGAGCACTACCGCCAGGTTTTCCACAACTTCGAACCCGCGAAAGTCGCCACAATGACCGACGCGCAGTTGGAAAAACTCGTCCTCGATCCAGGCATCATCCGTCACCGCGGGAAAATTCTATCCGTCCGTCAGAATGCCCGCGCTTGGCTGGGAATCAGCGATCCCGTGGAATGGATTTGGAGCTTCACCGGCTGCAAACCCATTGTGAACCACTTCAAATCCCTCGCCGACTTCCCCTCCAGGACAGCCGGGTCCGACGCGCTTTCCATGGCCCTGAAAAAGGCCGGATTCAACTTCGTTGGCAGCACCACCATGTATGCTTTTATGCAAGCCGTCGGGATGGTCAACGACCACACGAGCGATTGTTGCCGGAAACAAGGGACCGCCTGACGTCATCGCGTAATGTCAATGTGGCCGGAAATGGGATATCTATTTTCCTGTCGCCGCGAGCAACCCTTCCCCCCGAGGAGCGGACAGCGACAAACAACACTCCCCCGAGTTGAGCCTCCCCCCCTGGCTCGAAAAGGCCGGCGCAAATCGAGTTTCCCCCCGCTTCGATTTACACCGGTTTTTTTTGTGCCGTGATGCGGGGGACAGCCCGATGGAACGTCGTCCGGAAAATAGACTGGCTTCGAGGCGCGGGATTTCTTCGGATCGCGCCCATCATGAAGACACCCCATGCCATCGGACTCGTCGCCGCGGCGGTTTTGATCACCGTCGCCATTGAAGAGTCGCGCATCTCCTCACTCCGCACCGCCGTGCAAACCGGGGAGAAAACGCCAGCCCCCGCATTGGCCGTAGCGGTCTCCACGAAATCCGCCGAAGAGATTGCCCCGCCGGTCAAGACGAAGAACCGGCCTGAAGTCGCACCCGCCTCACCCGCCAAGGACGCCGATGCCGCGGATGAATCCTTCGCCAAGACCGCCCGCAAGATGTGGGACAATCCCGCCGGCAAATCGATGATGAACCAAGGGGTTAGAATGGCCGTGGCGATGATGTATGAGGATTTCGTCGAGGGCTTGCACCTCGGCAAGGAAGAGTCCGACTATTTCAAGAACCTGCTAGGCAAGGAAATGGGCGACCAACAGGAACTAGGGATGAAAATGTTAGGTGCGACGGCGGATGAGCGGAAGGCACTGGCTGAGGAACTCGAAAAGCGCGCCAGCGACACCGAAGCCGAGATCAAAAAATTCCTCAACAGCGACGAGGACTACAAATCCTTCACCGACTACAAGAACCACCTTCCCGAGCGCCAGCAGCTCGACGGCATCCGTTCGGCAATGAGCGCCAAAGGGGCACCGCTCGATGCGGACACCGAAGCCAAATTGGTCGATGCCATGTATCGCGCCCGCACCGAATCCAATGCCCAGGATCTATCAGGTCCTGGCGCGATCGACGGGCTGGCCAAGGGCAACATCGTCGAAACCTACCAGAAAAGCTGGGAGATCCAGCAGCAAGCCCTCCGTGGTGAAACCACCAGGATTCTCAATGCCACGCAGCAGGCGGCCTTCGAGGAATATCAAAAGCAGGCGATAGAGATGCAGTTGATGGGCCTGAAAATGGCCGAGGAAATGATGCCAAAGGGGATGATGTCAAAGGAGATGGAGGAGATGATTCAGCCCCCGGAGACAAAGGTGGATTTTAAATGAATCGGCATGACACAGATACCTCCACAGGCATACCAATCGACTTCGCTGTGTTGTGCCAGCTCGTCGCGCCATGTCGGCCTTCTATCCGGTTCTTGTTCATCAGCTCGCGGTTTTCTCCTAGCCTTCCTTCCCCGGAAAGGTCACCCTTCTCCGAGTTGGCTTCAGATGGTAGTTTCTTCATTTTCATGTTCTGGTATTCCTACAGGGGACTTGAACCCCATTTACAACGTGCCCATGCTGGGCACACACAACCCGGCTCATCCAACGGCGGGCAACTCTCCAATTTGAATTCGGGCTTCCCTCGCCGCAGTGGATGGCCTATACGTTCGGCAGAATAAACAAATACTCACCATCGTCTCTCCCTCACCTATGAAAGCTACACTACTCGCAGTCTCATGTTTCCTAGCATCGCCCCTGATAGCGCAAGACGCACCCCATCGCGCTGTCCGTCAGCCTACAGTGCCCAGCGGCACATCACAAAGTACCGGAGAAGCAGCAGCCCTTCAGAAGAATATCACAATTCGTCTTCACGGAACTACTACGACTGGCGCTGACATCGACCTCTCCCTTTCTGGGATCGGCCCGAATTTCACTGCCGATCAGGTCGTCAACGATGACACAATGTTAATCTGCGAGTATGTGGTCTCCGAGACCAAGACCGGCTACAGAGTGTCTTATTCCGTGGCGGCGCGGATCAAGGTCGCCACGCAAACCAGCCAGAACTCTACGAATATCGAATATCGTGATGTCTCAATATCCGGCACCGTCCTCTGTTCTGCGGACCGCCCGCAAGTCTTGGTTCGCAATGGATCAAAGCCGTTGCAGCTAACGATCACCAAAGAAGCCGAATCGGGTCCCCGGGAGTAGTTAGCTCCCGGGTCCCACACCACCCTGCGTACGGCTCCGTACAGGGCGGTTCCAATCAGCTTGGGGCCTTTGCCCCGTAGTGAAGAACGATCCAGACGGCTTTGACTCCGTGCCTCCGTCCATGCGGTCAGGCTTCGCATTTTTTAGGGCCGCTATCGCGGTTGGGGCATTCAAATCCGGAACTCCTTGTTCCTCTAACCAACGGTTGTTCAGCGCGAATCGCACAATCTCATTCTGACTCATCCGCCAGTAGCCTTTGCGGCTGCGCGTCGCCATATGCACCTTGTCGGGATCTGCTCCCAATGCTAACAAGTGGCGGCGACGCGTGCGTGGCTGCTTCCATTGC
>JANOZJ010000082.1:0-5422 GCA_031429315.1 Akkermansiaceae bacterium | reverse complement strand
GGGATGGCGGTCCGGCCCGCGTTGCCTGATAGCAGGGGCGGGGCTGGCTCGTCATCGAAAATCTGTGAGAACGACGCTTCGGAGAAGAGCTTCTCGGAGGATTGGAGGGATTGGGAAATGGTGTCGATCTGGACGCTGAGTCCGGCGGAGTCGCTCATGGTCATGCCGACTTCGCACAGGTGGGTGATCTGCTGCTCGGTTTTTTCAATCTCGGCGGTGACGAGTTCGAGGCCGTCTGAGGCCTTGTGGTGGTTGTCCAATCGCTCGCGGATGGTGGTCACCCGGTCACGGATGGAGGTGGACAAACGGCTTTCCGGCATCCCGGACGATTGGTCGCGGGCTTGGGCGGTCGCCAACTGTGCCTCGGCAGACTTGAGTTCCGCATCGATCTGCTCGCGGCGGGTGGCACCGAGGAATTGTTCGAGGCCGGACCGTTGATGCAGCAATTTCAGATAGAGCCAGAGCATCCGGTCGAGCGACTCGCCACGGAAGTCCTCGACGCCGGTGGCTCCTTCCTTCGCGTTCATGCTGCGGCGGAGATTGAGCAGATCCATGCAGCGGCTGCGCAAGGTCTCGAAGCGCTGCACGTCATCCGCGCTGAGAAACGCCATCAATTGCGTGAATCGCTGGGTGGCGTCGGCCGGCAAGGGCGGCGGAATTTTACGCTGCCCCTTGAGGACGTTTTGGAACCGCGGATTCATCCCGAGAAACCCGAGGTAGCCGAGTTCCGCTGCGGCGAGAAACGGCAGGCAGAGAATCGGCGCACCGCTCAAGACGGCCACCGCCGCGCCCGCGCCCAGCCCTAGCAGATGCCAGTGCCAGGTGAACGCCCGCTTCAGCGCGTCGCCCAATCCCTCGGATGATTCCACTCCCTTGCTCACGATGGAATGTTATGTTTTTCCGCTTCCAGTTTGTCGAGCAGCGACCTCACATGGCGCACCGATTCGAGGAATGCGGGTTCCGCCTGCATTTCGCGGGCCGGGCGGTCCGGCGGGGCCACCGCGAACTGGTGGGCGATGGTGCCGGGCGACGGGGTGAAAATGAACACGCGGTCGCCGAGATACACCGCTTCCGGGATGTCGTGGGTGATGAAAAAAACCGTCGCCTCCAGCTCGCGCCACAGCGACACCAGCAAATCCTGCATGCGTTGCCGCGTCGTCGGATCGAGCGCGCCGAACGGCTCGTCCATCAGGATGATGCGCGGATGCATGATCAGCGTGCGGGCAATGGCGACCCGCTGGTTCATGCCGCCGCTGAGTTGGTGGGGGTATTTGGCGGCGTCCTTGTTAGGATCGAGGCCGACCTTGGCGATCCACTCGCGGGCGCGCTCGCGGCGTTCCTTGGCAGGCACCTGCTGGCATTCGAGGCCGAAGGCCACGTTATCGAGGACCGTGCGATGCGGGAAATTCGCGTAATCCTGGAACACGAATCCGCGGTCCGGGCCGGGTTCCACGACCGGTTCGCCATGGACTAACACCGACCCGGAACTTGCGGGAAATTGCGGGGCCAGTCCGGCGATGAGCCGCAGCATCGTGCTCTTGCCACAACCGCTCGGCCCGAGCACGCCGATGAACTCGCCGATCTTCGGAATGTCTTCCACGGAGAATGTCACATCCTTGATCGCCGTGAACTCGCGATGCGTCCCCGCGTCGAAGGTCTTGGTGACATTTTTGAAATCGACCACCAGCGGCACGCCGACGACCGGCGGCGCGTCCTTCAGTTCGCAAGGCTGCTCCGAAGCTGCTAGTTCAATTTTCGCCATGGGTGATGTGAGGGAAAAGCTGCCGCTGCAACAGCATGATCGAGCGGTCGATGGCCCACGCCAGCATCGAGATGATGAAGAGGCACAGATAGATATGTTCTTGGAAGCCGCGGCGCTGGCTGTTGATGATGAGCGCGCCGATGCCGGTCTTCGCGTTGATCACCTCGGCTAACATGATATAACCGAACGCTAGGCCGAAGATCAGGCGCAGGCTGTTGACGATGTCCGGCAAGGCCAGCGGGAAAATGACTTTCCGTAAAATCTGGTGGCCGGCGATCGGAAACCACAGCGCGAAACCCATCGTGAATCCGCCTGCGAACCGGCACCAGGCCGCCATGGACGACAACTCGACGGCGAGCGCTCTATCAGGATCATCCCGCAGCAAATACCAGCCGATCATGATCAGCAGGCCGTATAACGATCCCGTGACCGACGCGATCCGCGCGCCCTTTTTCCGCGAGCCGTGGGCACCGAGCGTGTAGGCAGTGTCGATGAATCGGCCGGGCACGGCGTTGACCGTGTTGACTGTGTCAAAGATCACGAAGGCGATGGTCGCGAGGAAAATGAACATCACCTTGTTGAATTCGCCGAGCCCGAACCAGACCATCGTCAGCGGGATCAACGCCGCGATCGGGATGCTGCGGCCGAACAGCACCAGCGGCTTGAAAAAGGCGTTCAGCCGTGGGTAACTTCCGGCGATCACGCCCAGCGGCACGCCGATCGCCGCAGCTAACATGAAACCACCGAGCACCCGGGCCAGCGAGATCACGATGCTCAGGGACAACTCGCGCCGCCACAGATCGGGAAACGATTCGAAGGTCTCCCGCGGGCTCGGCAGCGTGTAGGCGTCCACCAGCCGGGAGTCCCCTTCCCCGACGGTTAGAATCCACCACACCAGTAGCACAAACCCGATGCAGCCCGCGCCGAACACCAGCCCTTCGGCATAGCTCGGCGTGTCGCGGATGGTCCGCGCCCGCTTCCACCAAGAGTGCCGCAAGGTGGGGCGCGGGAGATTCGCTGGGTCTTTTGGATCGCTCATTGCACTGAAGAATCAAAATGGAAAAAGGAATGACGAACCATCGCGTCCCCGTCTTTCTATCAACCATCAACTTTCAACTCTCAACTTCTTCTCAACCACCCACTCACTCCGGAGTCTCCAGCGCGATCACCTTGATCTCCACCCGCCGGTTGAGCGCGTGGTTGTTAGGATCGTTGGCGTCGAAGGGACGTTCCCAGCCGACACCGTCGGTGGAAAACTGGTTGGCGTTGAAGTTGGGGAACTTCTTGAGGATCTCCGTCTTCACTGCGGCGGCACGGTTGCCGGAGAGTTCCTTGACCATTTGCGGACTCACTTGGCCGCGCATCGAGCCGTCGGAATGACCCTCCACCACGATGTTCGCCGCGCCGTATTGGCCGGCCAGTTTGCCGACTTCCTCGAGCACCGCGTCCACGCCGGTTTCGTAGGGTTTCTCGATGTCTTTGCCATTTTCACGGACGGTAATGGTTTTCCGCAGGTCCCATGAGTTCGGATAGAAATGCAGGGTCACCACCTTGGTTAGAATCTCGGCACCCTCGGCCTTGATCGACTGCACCGTCTTGGGCGCGAAGTTGATCTGGTATTCGTTGCGGCTCGATTTGTAGGGCTCCTCGCCCTCCAGCTTTTGCAGGATCGAGAAATCCATCACCTTGTCGAACGCCACCGCCTGGCTGATGCGGTTCATTTTTCGATAGAGCAGGTAGGCGGTGTTCCAGGTGCGCTCGAAGTTGGCGGGGTTGTTCTGGTTCATGAAGAAGTCGCGGTTCTCGGCGTAGTTCGTCGAGTGCGCGTCGCCTAACATGCCGAGCGTGTCGGCCTCGGGGATGCTGTAGAGTTTGGACATGAGGGCGGCGGCGCTCTTCTTGCCGGCGTCGGCCTTCATTTTTTCCATGCCACCGAAAATGCCGCGCACCAGGCCCTCACAAATGTCCGGATGGTCGCGGGCGAAGTCGCCGCGGGCGAACCACACGTCGGCGATCAGCTTGTTAGCGGTGGCGGTGCTCACCAGCATGTGATTGCCCTTGATCTCGGCGAGATTGTAGATGTCCGGAGCCCACGAGACGCAGGCGGCGATCGACTTGTCGCTGTTGAAGGCGGCGGCGGCCTGGAACGCGTCTTCGGTGTAGATGAAATTCACTTCACCGGGCTGCACGCCGCCGTTGACGAGCGCGTTGAGCAGGAAATATTCGGACGGCGAGTTCTGGGCGAGCACCACCTTCTTGCCCTTCAGGTCGGAGATCGTCGGGCTGTTAGGATCGCGGGCCGCACTCTTGCGAATCACGATGCCGTCGCCGCCGTTGGAGAAGTCCACCTGTTGGAAAATGCGCGGCATGATCCGCGGGTCCTTCTTCAGCTCGTCCATGAACAGCGGCACCATGTCCAGCGTCGCCCAACCGATGTGGACCTTGCCGGAGGCGTAGGCGTCGCGCATCGCGACCGGATTGTCGATGAGCACCAACTCCACCTTGAACGGCTCGCCGCCGGGAGTGGTCCAGATTTTCCCGGGGTTTGCGCCTTCGTTTTGCAGAATGATCGGAGCCCAGCCGGCCCAGACGTTGAGCGCGAATTTCACCGTGCGGGCGTTCATCGGATCGTAGCCGCTGGTCTGGGTGATCGGCGGCAGCTTCTCGCTCGGCTTGAAGACGTATTCCTTGACGGTGGTGGGCACGTTCGAGTCGGCCGCTTCCACGCCTTTCGCGTCGGACAGCTCGTCCTTGGAAATGGTGACCGGTTTGGCGGATTCACTTTTCGGGAAAATCGCCGAGCGGAATCCGTAGGCCACGAGGCCGAGGATCACGATGGCGAGGACGACGAAAAACAACGGTTTGGGGCGGGCTTCATCACTCATGGCGTGCGGAGACTGGGATGCCGGTTCCGGAAACTCAAGCAATCACTTTAAGATTAGTAACAGCCCGGCTGTTTCCAACAGATGCCCGGAAGGCGCCATTTCCGTCGATCGGGTGGATACCCGAAAAAAGCCCGGCGTGGCGAACCGCACTCAAGTCCAATGCCTTTGAGGATTGCAGCCCGATCTGACCGCCCTGCTTTTTCATGACTAACACCTCCATCAATGTCTGTTACTCGGGACCGCCCCCCCGGAAACCGACCGCACTCAGGACGGCCACTGCGGGTGCATCGACTGCCGGAACCGCGAGGGCGGGACGTGGTGGACGGATTTGAAAACCCGGGAAAAGTGGAAGGCGTCCTTGAACCCGAGCGCGGCGGCCACGGATTTCACGGTGGCATCGCTCTCCAACAGGATCCGCGAGGCGTGCTCCATCCGCAGACGTGTTAGGAACTGATAGGGACTCCCATCGTGGAAGCGGGCGAACAGCCGGCAGAGGTAGGGACCGTCGATCCCGCAGGCCTTGGCGATGGCATCGAGCGTGGTGACTTCGAGGAAATTCCGCTCGATGAACTCCTTGGCCCGCGAGAAGGTGGCGAAGGCGGGAGTGTCGGTGCTGCCGGGATCCGCGGCGTCGTCGCGGCACATCAGCAGCAACTGGCGGGTGATGGTCTCACACAGCGGCCGTGCGAGCCGGGACTTGCGGACGCCGCGGTCGATCAGGGTGTCGAAGGCGCGGCGGATCGGCTCGCCATTCTGGCAGCGGGCGACGACTCCC
>JANOZJ010000081.1:0-7269 GCA_031429315.1 Akkermansiaceae bacterium | reverse complement strand
GATGACGTTGGCACTGGCGGGGGCGACGATTAACAAATCCGCGTGATCCGCGAGCTCGATGTGGCCGGGTTTCCAGGATTGTTTCTCGTCCTCGAGCGTGACCAACACCGGTTGGCGGGTGAGCGTCTGGAGCGTGAGCGGCGTGATGAATTCGGTGGCGGCGCGGGTCATCACGACGTGGACTTGGTGGCCTCGCTTGACCAGTTGCGAGGCGAGGTCGGCCGCTTTGTAGGCGGCGATGGAGCCGGAGATGCCGAGGACGATGTTCATGGTTACGGTTTTCTAACGGAGCATCATGACGGCTTTGGCGGTGGCTTCGGCGAGAGCTTGGACATCGTCTTGCGTGTTGTAGAGGGCGAACGATGCCCGCACGGTGCCGGTGATGCCGAAGCGCGCCATCAGCGGCTGGCAGCAATGGTGGCCGGTTCTAACGGCGACGCCCATTTGATCCATCAGCGTGCCAAGATCGTAGTGATGGACGCCCTCGACGTTGAAGGAAAGCGCGCCCGCCCGATCCGCGGGGCCGAAGAAACGGATTCCAGGAATCGACGCCAGTGCCTCGGCGGCGGAGCGGATGATCGCCCGCTCGTGCTGCTGAATCGCGCCTAGGCCGATGCCGTTGACGAAGTCGAGCGCGGCACCGAGGGCGATGGCTCCTTCGATGTTAGGAGTGCCGGCTTCGTATTTGAATGGCAGGTCGTTGTAGGTGGTTTTTTCGAAAGTGACTTCCTTGATCATCTCGCCGCCGCCGCGCCATGGCGGCAGGGAGTTCAGCACATCCGCGCGGCCCCACAGGACGCCGATGCCGGTCGGGGCGTAAACCTTGTGGCCTGATAGAGCGAGGAAGTCGATGCCGAGCGACTGCACGTCGATCCGCTCGTGGGCGGCGGCCTGGGCGGCGTCGATCATGACCAGCGCGCCGGCGGCTTTCGCAGCGCGGGTCATTTCGGCGATGGGATTGACGGTGCCGAAGGAGTTGGAGATCCAGGTGAGCGAGAGGATTTTCGTGCGCTCGTTGAGCAGCGAGAGGAAGGCGTCCTGGTCGAGCGTGCCGTCGTCGTGGCAGGGAATCACCTTGAGGACCGCGCCAGTCCGTTCGCCGAGCATCTGCCAGGGAACGATGTTGGAGTGGTGTTCGAGCGTCGAGATGAGCAGCTCGTCGCCCGGCTTGATCCGGCCCGCTAGACCGAGGATGTTAGCGACCAGATTGATGCCGTCGGTGGTGCCGGAGGTGAAAATCACCTCGTCCGAGCTCGCCGCGTGGAGGTGGGTGGCGACCATTTGGCGGGCATTTTCAAACATCTCGGTGGCGAGCCGGGCCAGGTGATGGGTGCCGCGATGGATGTTGGAATTGATCGCTTCGTAGTAGTGCCGGGACGCCAGCAAGACCGCCATCGGCTTCTGGGTGGTGGCCGCATTGTCCAGATAAACCAGGGGGCGACCATGGATCGAGTGGTCCAGGATCGGGAATTCGGCGATCAGCGCGTCGTGTTGAAACATGGGGAAATCTCTGGGTCAGCCGGAGCCGCCGGAACGTGAAGCATCGCCGCCGAAGCCGCAACGCCTGATTTCCCGGGCCCAAAACATCTGCCCTTGCGGTGGTGGGGATGGGAGGCTTGAATCCCGCGCCACAAGCATGTACCTGCTGAAAAAAGTCATCCAGATCCGCGAGAACTCCCATCCGGACCACGAAAAGCCGTTTCTCGAGCATCTGGAGGATTTGCGCACGATGGTCACCCGGGTGGTGATCACGCTGGTGATTTCGACGATCGTCTGCTTCGCCTTCAACGACGAGTTCATGGCGTTTTTCCGGCAGCCGGTGGACCAGGTGCTGGTCGCCCAGATCCTCAAAACGCTTCCCGACGACGCCCCTCGGCCGGTGACGGTGGAGACCTGGGGAAGCGCCCGCAAGGTCGAGCACGCGGCGATGAACCTCACCCCGCCACAACGCGAGATTTTCTATCAGTCACTGACCGATGACTCGCTCGTCTTCCACGCGAGGACCGTCAGCCTCTACCGGGCGACCAGCATCCTGCCGGAGGAAAAACGCGAGGCCTTCGTCAACTCGCTCGCGGAGGACGACGTGACGAAACGCCAGATCAAGGCGCTGCTCAAAACCAAGCCTAACACCGACAGCGACACCAATGGCAACCTGAAGATGATGTCCGCGCTCAGGCCGACCGAGGGTTTCACGCTGTCGATGAAACTTTCATTCGTGGCCGGCATCGTCGTTTCGTTTCCGCTGTTATTGCTATTCATCCTGCAATTCGTCCTGCCCGGACTCCACAGCCATGAGAAGCGCGTGCTGTGGCCGGCGATGGCGGTGGGCTTCGGCCTGTTTCTGGGTGGCGCGGCGTTCGCTTACTATCTGGTGCTGCCGCGCGCCCTGTTGTTTTTCGCCGAATGGAGCAGCGGCATGGGAATTTCCAACGACTGGCGGATCGGCGAGTATATCTCCTTCGCCACGCAGTTCACGCTGCTGTTCGGTGCGTCTTTTGAGCTGCCGGTGGTGGTGATGGTCTTCGTGAAACTCGGACTGCTGAGCTACGAAACGATGTCCAGAACCCGCTCCTACGCCATCGTCGCGATCTTCGTGGCCGCCGCCGTGCTGACCCCCACACCGGACATGCTGACGATGGCGCTGATGGCCGCGCCGATGATCTTCCTTTACGAAATCTGCATCTGGCTGGCCTATTTCGACCGGAAAAACGCCCGCATCAAGGAGGAACAGGAAGCCCGCGAGAGCATGGAACGCCAGCTTCTCCGCGAGGAGAAAATGCGCGCCGCGGAAGCCGCGGAAGCCGCCGAACATCATGACTGGCATGACAACCACCCCGATGTGGACCATCACGCGCACGACTCCGGCGATGACGGCTGGCACGACGAATATCCGCAACACGATCCGCACGCCAGCGATGTGCTGCCGGAACCCGATGGCGACGCGCCCGACAAGATTCCCGAAGGCGAAGAGCGCCGCCCGAACGATCCGTGACGCGTCTCCTGCTAACATTTACCGATCCCTTCGATGAACCGGCACAAGGCAGTTAGAGACGACAGCGCGCGCTCCCCGTTCGCGGGTTGCGCCATCCTCATCGCCGCACTCGCGGTGATGGTTTTCCTGATCGGTTTCTCGGTCCTCACCTTGTTCCGGCAGTTCAACGAGATCGCGAAGTTCACCGGTGGGAAGCCGGTCGCCATCGAAGTCACATCGCTCGAGAACCAAGAAGCGCGACTCAATCATTTGGCGGAACGCGTCGAAGTTTTCCGCCAGCAACTCGCCGACGACAGCGAAGCCTCGCTCGATCTAACCGCCGATGAACTGAACCTCGCCATCGCCGCTTACGAGGCATTCAAGGAACTCCGCGGGACTTTCCGCGTTGTCAGCATCGACGGCGAGACCCTGCGCATCGCGATCTCATTTCCGCTCAACGGCAAGCCGCGCTTCGCCCGCAAGGACGAGCCCGGCTGGATCGCCTCCGACTCGCGCTACCTCAACGGCACCATGGTCGCCCGCCCGACTTTGCTCAAGCACGAGATCGTCCTGAGCCTCGACGCGATCGAAGTCCCGGCGGCCAAGGTGCCGCGCGAGTTCATCGATCAAATGTCGCCCTATCGGATCACCGAGCGCTATCTGGCAGACAAGGTCCTCGGCCCGGCGATGGCCAAGCTCACCCGGGTGGAAATCAGCGGCGGCAAGGTCGTGCTGACCCGCAAGCCGGGCGAGCATCCCGTCGGCATGATCACCGACGCGCAGGTCGATGCCGGCAGCAGCAAGCTTTTCACCTCCCTCGGCATCGCGGCCGCTTGTTTCATCACGTTTGCCGGGATCATCGTTTTCATCGGAATCCGCGCGAAAGCCCGCAACCCGTAGATTTCCCGAAACAAAGCCGCATCACCGCTACGTTTTAGACGGACCTTATGAAACTCCTACCCGCCCGCACCGCCCTCCTCGGCCTCGCTCTAACGACTTGGCTTCCCGCCAAGGACGCCGCCCCGCCCGCTCCAGCCGAAGCCGTCGCCGAAGCCAAAGACCCCGTGCTCGATGCGAAAACCAAGGAGCAGGAAGCCCTCGCCACCGACAACAAACTCCAGGCCGAGCGGCTGGTCCAAGCCACTAACACCCTGCGCGCCGAAGTCACACAGTTGAAACTGGAGCGCGAATTGATCACCGAAAAGCTCGCCCTCGAAACCACCAAACGCCAGGTCGCACTCCACGAAAAGCTCGCGGAAATCCAAGCGGAAAAAGAAATGCTCACCCAGGAAGGTGAACTCTCCAAAGCCCGCGCCGACAAGCTGGCCAACGACCTCAAGTCCGCCCAATCCGCAGCCGCCTTGGAAGTCACCCGCCTTCAAGGCGACATCGCCCGCATCGAGACCGCCGAGAAACGCTCGGAATTCGCCGATGCAAAACCGGTTTTCCTCAAAACCCCGCTCAAGGAAAACGGAATCCTCGTCGTCTCCGACCGCCGCATCCCGCTCAACGGCCTGATCACGACTCACACTGCGGACTTCATCACCAGCCGCATCCAGTATTGGAACAACAAGGACCGAGAACTACCTATTTTCATCGTCATCGACACCTGCCCCGGCGGCTCGGTGATGGCCGGCTATCGGATTCTCAAATCCATGGAATCCAGCGATGCGCCGATCCATGTCGTGGTCAAATCCTTCGCCGCCTCGATGGCCGCCGCCATCACCACACTCGCCCAGGAATCCTACGCCTATCCGAACACGGTGATCCTCCACCACCAGATCAGTTCGGTGGTCATGGGCCAGCTCAACCTCACCCAACAGCGTGAATTTCATGAGGAAAGCCAACGCTGGTGGGCACGCTTCGGCACCCCCCTCGCGACCAAAATGGGCATCACTCCCGACGAGTTCATCAAGCGGATGTATGCCCAATCCACCAGCGGCGACTGGAGCGAATTCGGCGAGCAAGCCAAGGACTTGAAGTGGGTGAACCACATCGTCAGTGGCATCGATGAAACCTCGTTCACCAAGGACCCCGACGCGGTCGCACCCTCGAAGCCCGCCGCGCAAGCCACGCTTAGCGAGGAAATCGACGCTTCCGGTAAGCCCTTCGTCTGGCTCCCCCGCCTCAACCCCAAGGACGTCTATTTCCTCCATAACTCCGACTCCTACTATCGGATGAGGTGAGTTGATAAGTGATATGGGCATTCCCGCCTGTTCCTCCACCACATCATGTTAGAAGACGATTTCAGTTGGGTCATCCGCAAAGCCTTCAAAGGCCACGCCCTCGCACCGGGCGAAGCAGCCCTCCGCGCGGGGCTGCCCGAAGCCGAAGCACTCGCCTTCTCACGCGGCAAATTCTCGGCGGACACCGCCCGCCTTCTCGCGCCGGTGCTCGGCTTGAACCCCGAGGCTCTCGCGAACCACGACCACTACCTGCCCAAGCCTCTCGCCCTGCCTAACATCCACCGCCTCGACCTGCCCTTCGGCGGCGAGCGGGTGAACGCCTGGCTGGTGTGGACCGGCGACACCGCGATCCTGTTCGACACCGGCTGCGAACCCACCTCCTGCACCGTCGCGCTCGACGCCCTCGGCGCACCCGCGCTTGACCGGATCTTCGTCACTCACGCCCACGTTGACCACGTCGGCGGCATCCCGTCTTTCATGGTAAGGGGAAACATCCTTCACGGCGCGGACATCGACAACACCCTGCCCATCAAGCCCGGCGACTCGATCCGCTGCGGCCCCCTCACCGTCCGCGCCTGCGATCTATCCGGCCATGCCAATCCCGCGCTCGGCTATCACATCGACGGCCTCGCGCTGCCCGTCCTGGTCACCGGCGACGCCCTCTTCGCCGGCTCCATCGGCGGCTGCGGCACGCCCGCGCTCTATCAGCACGCGCTGCGGCGCTTGAAAGAAGTCCTAACTCCCCTGCCGGACTCCACGATCCTACTCCCCGGTCACGGCCCGACGACGACGCTGGGAGAGGAACGTGCCAGCAATCCGTTCTTATAACGGGCGCGGACATCGCCGAAGGCAGTCCGCAGCTCTTTAATTTTTCGCCCCGCAGTCTTGCCAAGCACCCATATTCCTATATTTATTGCCCTATGAAGACGACGATTGACCTGCCTGATGAGCTTTTCCGCGAGGCAAAAGTCTTGGCCGCGCGGCGCAACACCACGTTCCGCGAGCTGGTGATCGAGGGCTTGCAGGGCGTGAAGGAGCAATCCGAGAAGCTGGCCTCGGAAGACCGCCGTGCAAAGGCCGATCGGCTGTTAGCTGCTCTCCAGGCGAAAAATACCGTGCCCATGGTGCCCTTGAAACGCGAGGAAATCTATGATCGCGGCTTGTCCTCAGCTCCCTGATGGAACTCATCCATGGCAGCGTCACCCTTCATCGATACCAACATCCTGCTCTACGCCGGCTCGAACGCGGCTGCGGACGCGCCGAAGAAACGCATCGCCTTTGCGCTGTTAGCGGAACTGGATTTCTGCCTCTCCAGCCAGGTGGTGCAGGAATACCTGTCCAATGCGCTTGGAAAGAAGGCACTGGGGATTTTCCACCGCACAAATTGAGAGTCTTCTGAAAAGCCTCCGGGATGTGACGGTGCAGCCGGTCAGCTATTCGTTGATCCTGGACGCGTGGAAACTCTGCGGCGCTTTTCAGGTGTCCATGAGCTGGCAATGAGATGAGCGGATGCACGGGACATTGGCTTTCCATGGGCGTCGGCGGACGCGTTCCGCCGCTCCTTGGTCTGCTCACTTGTCGGCGTTTGGAGGAATTCGCCCTTAACTTCACGCGCACGCCCAGCGCCGCAATCACCATCGCCACCGGCAGCCCCAGACAGGCGAAACCATCCATCCCGGATGCGTGGTTTACCGGTGTCGGGTTACACCCCATGGACCGACAGTGAATCGGGCGGCATGGTGCTTTCACCGGATGACAATCATTTCATCCTGAACCAAACTCCATAATACCATGAAGAAATACACTCAGCACACCACATTAAAGAGCCTTATCACTGCCTTCGCGGCGCTTGGCTTCATCGCCGTTCCCGCCGTCCTGGCGGAGGAGGAACGGGTCGTCATCAAAACCGACCGCGTACCGCTGAAAGCCGAAGTGGACGCGGCCTTTGTCGACGGTTACACGGTCCCGAATTGAGGCGGACCCCGGAAATCGGGCCAGGGGCTAAGTTATGATTGTGGTGGCCGGGGGCGGGTGCTGAACCCAACCTAAACCACACAAAATGAAAGCCAAACGAAGAAGACACGAACCCGAATTCAAAGCCCGCGTGGCGCT
>JANOZJ010000080.1:0-14376 GCA_031429315.1 Akkermansiaceae bacterium | reverse complement strand
AAGACTGTGGTGATCCGGTTCCATGCTTATGGGAACCACCTCGCCGGGAGCGAGGTTATAGTCCGAGGGCGTGCGGCTGAAAAATTCGAGTTCCTTGGGGAATCGCTCGTCGGTGGGGTCGGCGAAGCGATAGAGTTCGGGACTACCGCTGCTGCGGAAGCGGGATCGATAGCCGCCCTCGCGGATGAAATCCCGCAGCGCGGTGAGCGCCGCCGCATCCATGAGCTCGATGATCAGGACGATGTCGAGATCCTGGGTGGCCCGGAATTGCAGCGACTGGCGGGAGAACCAGTCGTCGCACGCCGCGCCGCCGATGAGCACGATGGAGCCCTCGTGCGGCCGGAGGCGTTCCCGGAAAAGATCTAGTCCCCTTACCATGTGAGTTGTTCGATAAGGGTTTCGAGTTGGTGCTGGATCCGTTCGTTGGGATCGTCCTTGAGAGTCAGGTAAAGGGACAACGGATCCACCGCATCCGGGCGGATGGCGAGAAGCGTGGGGTTGTAGTTCCAAATTTCCAGACTGGCCGTGGCATCATCACGATCGGCACAGATTCGGTAATCCCCGTTTTCAAGGGCGGCGCGGTGCTCGCGGTGGCCCATGGCATGCACGGGCACACGGTCATCAGCTATCATCGTCATGCGGCTGAGGGCGGTGATGCCGGCAAATAGGATTCCTTGCGGAGGATTTTCCCAGCGCACCCAGTGGGTGGCGCGGACCGGCGATGCGAGCCAGGGCAGGGCCTTTTCCCAGAGCTCACGGCGCTCGAAGCGGAACCGCAACAACACAACGCGGCCGTCGCGGATGGTTTCGCAGAGTTCCGCGGCTTCGAGTTCGCGCTTCACCTTGGCCAGCATGTTGGGCGAATAGCCGACGGTTTCCGCGATCTTCTGCAGGGGCCGGTGGTGAACGGTTTCCCGCTCCAGATGATAGAGCAGCACGCTTTGGGCAGCGGGGCTGAGGGATTTCGGCACTGGAAGTCGAGGAGCCGGTTGGCGTTCCCTCAGATCAATCAGGGCTGTTGGCAGGAAGGTCTGGCTTCCCGGGACGATGAAGGGTCTGCCCAGCCGGATCAGCCCCTGACGGATGTGGGTGGCCAGAGCAGGTAGGACTAGCACCGGAGGCTCTCCAAGGTGGCTGGCCAGCAATTCGGCGAAGTTGGCATAAGTCGCCGCCGAAGGAGCATCCTCCGCCCAGGAATCTAGAGCGAGCAGGAAGTCCCTGCCGAAGATTTCCGCCCTGCGCAGGGTGTAGCGCTCTCGCAGAAAGAGCGGCAGTTTGCCGCCCTGGACAGGTTCCAGCTGGACCTCCCGGCCCGTCAGTTTTTCCAGATACTCCGCAAGATTAGCGAGTAGACGCTTCATGAAAGATACACTGGATAGTGACGCTACACTTGGCAAGTGTAGAGTTTCTTTCCGGTGTATCCTAGGTGCCGCGGTCATTGGAGGTCACAATGAGGCGGGCAGCAGGACGTACACTCCGAGAACATCGACGGGCAGACAGGGGGTGACTTCGTAGCTTCCGACATCGCGTGCGGCTTCGCGGACGCGACGGTGGTCGGCGAGGAGCGCGTTGGCACGCTCGGTCGCGAGGTTTTCCAAGTAGGGAGTTTGGGACTTGAGGAAATCGAGGGTGGTCTGGATGTGGTCGGTGGCTGCGGTTTCGGTGAGGTTGGCGGCGGGTTCGGCGGCGAGTAGTGGTGCGAGGTCGGCGTCGGTGAGCCACTGCGGATTGGCGCGGCCGGCGACGGCGAGGGTGACGCATTCCTCGGCCATGAGCGTGCGGGTAAAGCATGGTGGCACGGACTTCGGGCGCCTGCTGGCCGAAACGGTCCACGCGGCCTTCGCGCTGTTCGTGACGGGAGGGATTCCACGCGAGGTCGTAGTGAACGACGGCGGTGAAGAGGTGCTGAAGGTTGACGCCTTCCGATAGACAATCGGTCGCGACGAGGATCGGTTGATCGGCCTCGCCAAGAGCTTCCACGCGTTCCAAGCGTTCGTCGGAGGAATACTCGCCGGTGACGGCATCGACTGTGGCCTTCTTGAATTCTTTTGCCAGGTGCTCCGCCACATAGCGGGCGGTGGCGATATAGCGGCAGAAAACAACGGGGCGGAAGCCATATGCTAGAAGCTGCCGCAGGTGAACCACAAGGGATGCGAGCTTAGGGTCGCCCTTGGTGCCGGAGAGTTTTTCGGCGGTCGCGATGAGATCTTTCAGGCGGGCTGCCTCTTCATCAATGGCGGTGGCCGGCTCGATGTCGCTTTGGTTGAGTTCATCTCCAGATCCGTCATAGATCCGCTCTTCGTCATCTCCGATTTCCAAATCCGCATCCGGACCGATTGCGAGCGTGCCGGAGAGACGGGTCCCGAGAGCTTTGGCGGCTGCGGCGGGAGCGTGCAGAGGTTCCAGCCGGGTTGCAGGCGGAAGCGCTGCAAGCGCTGGAAGACATTGATCATGCCCCGCGCTACTCCGATCTTCACGTGCCGCTCCGACCAAACCGGCTGGCCTCCCACGGCCTGATCGTAGAGATTGAAAATGACGGAGTATTGACCGTCCGCCGACAGGACTCCGGCTTGGTTGGTCACCTGGCCTTGGAAAGGAATGTAGAGAGGGCTTTCAACCGCGAATGATGAATGCGGAAAGACAAACGACGAGAGTACCAGAAGTAAGCGCGACATGTTTTGGCGCGGGGAGCGGGAAGGGCGGGTTGGTTTCATGGTGGATGGGATGCGGTGGGAAAGTGGCCTTGTCAGTGAGGGGCGAGCGGGCTAAGATGCGGCATGAAAATGGTTTTGGAGATTCCGGACGAGATTTCGGCAGAGTTGACCCGCAAGCTGGAAAATCCGGCCCGTTCGGCGCTGGAGGCGCTGGCGGCGGCGGCATATGGGCAAGATGTACTTTCGGAGGAGCAGGTCCGGCGCTTGTTGGGCCTGGCTTCCTGCTGGGAGGCGCGGGATGTCTTGAAACGCCATGGAGTGTGGCCGGGAATGACTGTGGATGATTTCCATTCGGACATGGCGGTGCTGGAATCATTAAGGGCAAGTCTCTGATGCTGGTGGTCTGCGACAACTCCGCCTTGTCCGGGCTCGCTGAGTTGGGATTGCTTGAGATTTTGCCAAGCGTGCTCGGTGCGGTGACGATTCCCGCCTCCGTAGCCAGCGAAAGCCAGCACCCCGGAGCGCCGGAAAAACTGCGTGCATGGATCGCCGAGCCTCCGTCTTGGCTGACGGTGGTGGCGGACCCTGTAGAGCTTCTGGAAGAAACCACGATTCTTGATACGGGGGAAGCGGCTGCGATCACCTTGGCTTGGAACCAAAGAGAAGCCAGCTATCTGATCATGGACGAAAAGCGTGGGAGGACCGTTGGTTAAGGCACTTGGATTGAAAGTCACCGGACTGCTGGCCATTCCCGCCACTTCGTTTGCCCGTGTGCCGTGAAACAGGCAAAGCAAGGGCACCCAATAGCGGGCTTCTACCGCCCCGCGCCCGCCCTGCTTCTGTTTGAGGAATTCCGGCGATGAAAACACCCGCTCCATTTCATCGGACGACAAGGGTTGTCGATCCCGCTTTTTGGGCTTGGCCATCCGTTCGCGAACGAGCCGCCCTTTGAGGGGATTCTCTTTCATCCATCGGCGTTCCACCGCGTAGGAAAGCATTGCCGAAAGCCCGGTTAGGTAGTCGTCTGCGGTTTCCGGGTGAATCAGGCGCTTGATTTCCAGTTGCCCTTCCTTTTCCGCCGCAGCGACAAGGGAAATGCCTTTGTGGCGTTTCGTCGCGTGGTTAGGGAGTGTTGGCAGGAAATCCACCAAACGGGCCGCGTCCTCGCTTGTGATTGCAGCGAGGGCCTTTCCGGTGCCGAGAAAGTCAGAAATGATGAGACAGCGCATTTTGATTTTGGGGATTGTGGAACGCGCAAGACGGCCTGACTTCACCCGGTCTTCGTTGTAAACCAGATATTCGCGGCACAAATCGCCAATGGTTTTTGATGCCTTGGCCGCAGTCGGCAAAGGGCTGTCGGCATGAAGCGAATCGAAATATGAATCGCGAGCATCGACGAAACTGCCGCTGATCGCTCTTTCCGTGCGCCGTGCGTTTTCCACAGTCGCCCGCCTCAGCATATCAGCAATGCTTTGCAAGGATGCAGCATCAAGGGTGCCGTCGATTGAAATCCCGTCATCTTCCAGCGCCTTGCGTGCCATGGAAAGCCAATCGGTTTGCGCGTATGGGCCTGATCCTCCAATCGCGGCCAAGTCCTCCCGCGCCCCTTCCAGTTTCATTTCTCGGCTGATAGGGTCTGACTCGAAAGAGCGCACGGCAGATTCCCGTTTTTCCTTGGCGATGAATGCGCGAATGATGAAATCGCGGCGTTCGATGTCCGAAATGTCTGATAGTCTCCGCAGGGCGGGGGCGTCGCGATTTGCAGACTTTGCAAATGGCGATGGCAAGCCGATTTCACGGCGCTTTGCCGCAAATTCGCAATCCACGTCCATCGCAACTGAAACGGCGAGATGCCTTGCCTCAGCAAGGTTGCCTGTCCCCAAGGCCCGCTTGATGATCGTGGCTTTGCCGTAGCATTTGGCCCGAACAAGATCCATCGGGATACGTTTCTGGAAATAACAACGGCCTTTGAGAATCAGGATATTTGAATGCCTTGGCACTGGGTTCGACGGTGGTTGTATGCCGTCGATGTATGCTATTTCCGGTTCCCTTTTCATTGTAGATGCAGGGAATACTGCATTTTCAATGACTTGTAAAGGCATTGGCGGAGAGGGTGGGATTTGAACCCACGGTAGCTGTTACACTACGTCTGATTTCGAATCAGGTGCCATAGACCACTCGACCACCTCTCCTTGAACGGGGCGGCAAAGTGGGCAGGCTCCCGGGCTTTGTAAAGCCTCCAATTTCACTTAATCCGGGAACACGATCGCGCGGTGGCCGTCGATGATCGTCCGGTCGTGGACGTGGAAGCGGATCCCTTTGGCGAGGGCGATTCGTTCGCAATGGCGGCCGAGCCGGACGAGGTCGTTGGGGGTGTGAAAATGTTGTACGCGCTCGACTTCCTGGTCGATGATCGGCCCGGCATCGAGGTCGGCGGTGACGTAGTGGCAGGTGGCTCCGATCAATTTGACCCCGCGCTCGTAGGCTTGCTTATAGGGATTCGCGCCGATGAAGGCGGGCAGGAAACTGTGATGGATGTTGATGATGCGGCCGGCAAGGTCCTTGCAGAAATCATCGGGCAGGATCTGCATGAAGCGGGCGAGGACGATGAGCTCGACGTCTTGTTCCTCGATCAGCCGGCGGATTTGCGTGAAGCCGGCCGCGCGGTGTTCGCCGTCCATTTGGATGTTATGGAATGGAATGTCTGCCCGTCCGGCAGTGGCGCGGCAGTTGTCACGGTTGCCGATGATCGACGTGATTTCGATGGGGAGTTCGTCGAGTTCCGCTCGCCAGAGGATCTCGTTCAGGCAGTGATCGGTCTTGGTGACGAGCACGGCGGTTTTCATGCGGTAGGGCAGGCGACGGAAATGCCAGTTTGCCTGCAAGGATCTGCCGAGTGTGCCGAAACCGTCGATAAAGTCCTGCGCGTCCACATCCAGGTCCACGGTTTCGATTTCCAAGCGGGCGAAAAATTTTCCGCCGAGCTTGTCGGAGAACTGCGCGAACTCGACGAGGTTGCCGCGATGGCCGGCGACATAACTGGCGATTTTTGCAACGATGCCCGGTTGGTCGTGGCAACTGATTTTGAGGATTAATCCAGGGCGGGACATGCAGGGCCAGATTGCGTGGCCGATTCTCCGGCGTCAATCATCGCTGGCGGGGTGCGAGCCCGGTCAGCCGGGGCGACACGTTGACTGGCTCATACTCCTTCACGGGAACTGGCTTGGAAGTGGTCATTATCTGCGGGGAAATGAGTGTCTCGAAAGGCAGGCCAGGGCGGCTTGGAAACGCGAGCAACACAGCCGATAAAGCGCTCCGGCCAGCCACCAGCGGCGACTTGGCGACTGCCGTGAACCGCGTCTTGATTCACCGGTGACTGGCGGCAGGGCGCGGCGAACGATGGCATCGATGACCTGCGGCGGCACTTCTGCGGATCGCATGTTCACCGACGTCGAAAGTCTCCAACCCGCGAAATCCAGGTCGTCTGCGGCCAAGGCGAGATCGTCCGGATCGGCCATGCTGCGGCCGAGGTGGCTGCCTGTGACGAGCGCCGTCACCACCGCTTCATCGACGAAGCCTTCGCGTTCCATCACGCGCGAGGATGACTTGTCGTCGGCACGGTGAGCGGGAAAGGGGGTGAGGCGGAGTGGGTTCATGACAGGTGACAAAGGAAGCAAGGCTTTGTTAGGGATGAGTTTAGGAACTGTCAATTGTTAATGTTTCCAAACTAAATTCCAGGCACGGCGTTTTCATTTGAAGGCGTAGGTGGAGTGCGTGGCGTCTTCTTCAAATAGGGCGTCGGGCAGCCAATGGCCATCCTGTCACGGTCTCGAATTAATGATTTCCAGATCGCTCGGGAAAAGATTACACCTTCGGCTGTTCGAAAGTGCCGGAATTCCCCGGCGTTTTTCCCACCCATGACCCTGAAAGCCCAAATCCTGCTGGTGACCCACTTGTTAGCGCTGACCTTGGGCTATGGCGTGGTTCGAAAGGCGGCGGCGGATGCCGGGACGAAGCAGGGGGGCGGACCCGAATACACGAAACTTGCCGCCCGTGACCCGCAATCGCCTTCGGGTGACGGGGATGAGTTGCTGGCGGATTTCGTGGCCGCGCGCTCGGGCAAGCATTCGAAATTCCAGGAGTTGAAGGCGACCCTGCCGGTGGCGAAGGATTTGAGAGGTGCCGCGGTCTCGGCGGTCCAAGGACTGGGTGGCGGGAGCTGGCGGGTCGGCCTAACGGACGACGAGCAGGAGGCCCGCCTGGCGGAGGTGGAGGTGCGGGTGTGGCAGTGGATGAAGGAGAATCCGGTCGAGGCGGTGGGATTTGTGATGAACGATGCGGCCTGCGAGGCGGCGGGTCTGCCGGCCTTGCTCGACAAGCCTGTGTTCAGGGAGATCGCGGCGGAAAACGGCGTGCTCAAATCGGTGGGCTGGTTGGTGAAGAGCGAGGTCACGTTCGGCACTTTGTGCGAACTCACGCTCGATGAGATGCGGGCGGGTGGCGGGTTCGCGTTGTTTGAAAAAGTGGATGGCGCGATTTTCCGCAGCCCCAGCCGCTCCGAGTTCCGCACGTTCCGCGCGCAGCCGCTGGTTTCGGACAACCCGGTTTACGATGGCGAGCACTATCTTCGCTTGGTGGGCGGTGGCACCCGCTTCGAGGAAAGGGAAAAACTGCTGGAGCGAGTGAAGCGCATGCGCGCGGATGGCGACAAGGTGGAGCTTCTAGCAGGCTTCGCGGCGTCGGGCGGCCCGGCGGCCGGGTGGGTGTTAGGGCTCGTCAAGGGCGGGGCTCTGAAAGGAATCGTCGCGGACGAATCGCTGCCCGACTTGGGGCGGGTAGTTCTCGGCGTGGCCGCTTTGGACGTGGATTCGCGGCTGGAGATCCTGCGGGCGGATCCCGATTCCGAGGGGAAATCCAGGCAGGAGCTGGTGAATGGACTGGTGGCCGCGGATGTCAGGCGGCTGTTGGAGAATGGCCGGGACTGGCGGTTTGAATTCCGCAACGGGACGGCGTCGTTAGACGAAGTGGTGGCCGCGGTGCGCGCCGGTCTGCCAGCTCTGCCGGAGGTGGGGGACGAGCCGCTGCGGGTGACCTTGTATCGCCAGCTCGCGGAGGAAAATCCGAAGAAGGCGCTGCCGTTGTTAGGCGGGCTTGCCGCAGCGAAGCGGCGCGAGGTGCTGCTGGATTCCACATGGATGAGCCACGGCAATGTCTCGCCGGATGATTTCCTGCGCTTCCTGGCCGATGTCCCCGACGCGCAAACGCCCGAGGAGCAGGCGTCGAAACTCAAGGGCTGGAACATCAAGGCGCGGACCAACTTGTGGCGCTACGGCGATGACTATGTGGCGTGGGTGAAGAAAATGCCGCCGGGCATCCACAAGGAAGCGGCGATCAATTCGGTGATCCGGGCGACCTCGGAACAAAATCCCGCGCAAGCCCGCGCACTGAGCGAACAATTCTATCCGTAAAAACCATGACAAGGCGATCCAAGGCGATTCTCGTGGCCAGCCATTTGTTGCTGGTGGTGGCAGGTGGCTTGTTCGCGTGGCAGTCTGGCGCGGTTTTTTCCCGGCATCCCTCCTCCGCGACGAAGCAGTCGCAAGCCGGGCCGTCCGCCGGCCTCGGGCTATCCGGAACGGCTCTCTATCCGACTAACGAATGGCGCGGTAGCGAATATGCGAGGGCGTGGAAGGCCTTGCGCAACGGCAAATACACCACCAAGGAACGCATCCGCCTGCAGCGGGATCTGTTGGGAAAATGGGCGGAGATCGACCTGGCTGCGGCCATCGAAGCGGCGCTGGGCGAGGCTTGGGATCGCGATGGTAGTTCCGACTTCGATCCCTGCGGCCCCTTGCTCGATGTTTTTTCGGAGGCCTTGGCGAACAACCCGCAAGATGGCTGGGATATGATCCGCGGCCGGCAATTCTGCGTGGGGACGGGCATGTTGCGCCGCGTGTGGATGGAGGCGGTGGGCACCAGGGACCCGCTGTTCCTGGCCAAGCGGTTAGGGGAACTCTCCTGGCGCGACCGGGATCAAGCGGTGGCCATCTGCCGCACCGCCATCCAGAACCGGTCGGACGGAGTCACGGCTGCCGAACTTTTCAAGGTTTTCGCCGGCTTTCCCGACGAGTGGGTCAGCGCGGAGCAACTGATGGAATTCGTCCCGCCGCTAGACGGGTCGGCGGAGGACGCGGCTGAGTTGAAGCAGGAAATCTCCCGACTGGCCAACGAGGACAGCCGGCTGGCGAAGGTGACGGCGATGTTGTTAGGCAAACGGCTGGCCGGGAAAACCCCGGATGAAATCGCGGATGAAGCTGCGGACCTGCCGGAAGGAGTTAGAGCGGAAGTCGTGTGGGCGGCCTTCAAGGATAACGACAAGCCGGAGAATACTCCGGGACTCGTCGATCTGCTGATCGAGGAAAACGCCTGGGCAAAAGTGGAACAGCGGGAAACCGTCCAGCAGCTCCAGAAACTGGCCCGCAATGGCGGTGCTGCGGAAGTCGCCGAGTGGGCGATGACTCTGCCGGTGCGCAAGGAGACGATCGAGCTGTTCCATCGCAGCGTGGAAGCCCACCTCGCCGAAAGCCTGGAACATTCGCGGGACTGGCTGGCCAAAATCCCACCCGGCGTCTGGCGCGACCGGGCCCACGCGGAGTATTCGCAAGTGGCGCTCCATGTGTATAACAACTCGCGGGCATCGCGTTGGGCGCTCGCGCAGATCGGCGACGACAATTTTAAACGAGAAGCCGAAGGTTGGCGCTCGCAGTGGGAGAAAAGGACCGGCTGGGCGGGGAACTGAGAGTGGCGAACGACTCGGACTGCGGGGACATGTCCTGCCCGTTACCCACAAATCGTACCACTTTAGACTGGTACGAAATGATCGCTTGAATTATCGCTGGGGATGGATCTTGAAATTCCCTCCGCCTCTATCAGTCGTTGTTGGGCTTCGATGATGAGGCTGGTTTTTTGTTAGTTATTCAGGATACATCTGCGCTGAATTTCAGCACTCGCTCCGAGATGAAAGGTCTGGGTTCCACGGGCAGCCAGGGAAGCCGGAAAACCCTGGGACTTTTTCTGCACGGGCATCTGGTGGTGGGCAAGAGCGGCACGGTGCATGGCATGCTAGGGGGCGATCTTTACGCCCGCAAAGGTCGGCACGATGATCCGGCGGGTACACCACCAGGTTGTAATTCACGCTGGTCTGGCGGGTGAAATATCCAGGCAGCAGATGGTCCAACTATGCGATATTGCATTTGTCTGCCAGGTGCCGAATCCACCGTGGAAACCATCCAACAGGGCCAAGTCGATGAAGAGTCCCAACGGGACGCAGCACAACTCATTACGGAAAGGGTCAACATGGAGAGGCGGGCGTGCATGAGTTCGGGGATGTTAGATTGGGGGCAGTTTCGGCTCAGGGAGCTTTGATTTCGTCAACGAGGTAGAAACAGTTCGGCGTGATCGCAGGGGCTGAGACGGTGTAGCGCGGACCACAGTCGATCCAAAAGAGGGAATGGCGCTCAAGGAGGGGCGGAACGCGTCCGCCGTGTGGATGGAGAGCCGATTGGCGGCCACGAGGGCTTTTCATCGGCATTTCATCCACACGGCGAACGCGTTTCGCCGCTCCTTGACTTTTTTGTCAGGTACCCTTCCACGCGCCCTGCGCCAGAAAATCCTGGCATTCGCTGAAAAACGTGTTGCGAGGGGTTGCGGTTTCAGATAGTTTCCAAGGTGGTAACCAACCCTCCATGACCGATGAAATCTGACCCCGAAAACCCGTCGCCGCTTGCGGCAAAAATCCTGGAAGCGGAAACCAAACTCGACAAACTCGAGCAGGAGATCGCGGAGATCGGTCAGCCCGCCGGACACGAACTCCGGCGGCGGCTTGAGGTCTTGAGAATCGAGGAAAAGGCACTGAAGCGGAATTTCGAGGAATCCCAGCAGCGGGGGGAACACGACTCCGTAAGGATGGAAAAAATCGAGACGCTGCTGCGCCACATCGAACGCGAGGAGGCTTCCGTCGAGCACGATGCGGACTTCCTGCATCAAGCCGCGCCATCGTCCATGACCTTTGCTGTGCAGGCCGGTGCCCAGATGGCTGACCTCGTTGGCCGCAGCATGAAACGCGTGCTTGGGGATCATCATCCGCTCGGCGAATCGGTTTTTGTCAATCACTCCCACGACAATCTAACCGGCGATTACGGCCTGGTGGATCGGGCGACTCGGCTCCAACCGTGAAGCCGGAGCCGCCTGATCACGGATCGTGGCCCATGCCATGAGAAGCCAAGGTGTGGAGTGCGGTGGCAGAGTGAGGGACGAACGCCGCCACCGCTATGGATTCTTCCGTGGAGCAACGAAGTCCGACCCACAAACAGCGGCAATGTCGCGCTGCTACAACACCACAGCGTGATTTTCACCGCGTCCTCCGGGATCAAGCTTGGCGAACCGATTGTGGTCTGCCACACAGCGTCCGGCATGAAAATCCTCAGCTACCTCGATTCCGGCTATACGCCCTTTGTCCGCCGCCTCAACCGCCGTGCCATGCCGGAACCTGGCACGCGCGATCTGGTCACCCAGATCATCGCCGAAGTCGCGGCCAAGGGCGACGAGGCGTTGTTCACGTTCACCAAGCGCTTCGATGGCGCGACGCTAACAGCCAAAACCCTGTTTGTCAGCGAGGCGGAATTTGCCGCCGCCGAGGCCGCAGTCACCGCCGAAACGAAGACCGCGGTCGCCCGCAGCTTGAAGAACATCCACGCCTTCGCGAAACGCAGCCTGCGGAAAGACTGGTCCGCGAAAAATGCCGAAGGCGCGACGGTCGGCGAGCGCTTCACGCCATTCGAGCGGGTCGGAGTTTACGTCCCGGGTGGCAAGGCACCACTGGTTTCCACCGCGCTGATGACCGCTGGATTCGCCCAAGCGGCCGGAGTTCCGGAGATCCTCGCCGCCACTCCCTGCGGGCCGGATGGCTCGGTGAATCCCGCGCTGTTATACGCGTTGAAATCCGCCGGGGTGACCGAGGCGATCAAGATCGGCGGCGCGCAGGCGATCGCCGCGCTCGCATTGGGAACCCGCTCGATCCGCCCGGTCGACCGGATCTTCGGCCCCGGGAACAGTTTCGTTGTCGAGGCGAAACGCCAACTCGTCGGTGCCGTTTCCATCGACCTGCTGCCCGGCCCGAGCGAGATTCTCATCCTCGCCGACAAGACGGGAAATCCCGATTTCATTGCCGCCGACATCCTCGCCCAAGCCGAACACGGCGGCGACAGCATGGTCGGCTTCGCCACCGATTCGAAGACATTGTTAGACAAAGTGGTCAAGGCCATCGAGCGCCAGCTCCCCACCCTTTCCCGCACCAAGATCATCAAGGAAGTCCTCAAGCGTGGCACCTTCCTGCTGCATGTTAAATCGTTCGAAGAAGGCGTCGCGATCTGCAATGCGTTCGCCCCCGAGCACCTTTCGCTGATCACCGCAGACGAAGACCGCTGGCTGCCGCTCATCCGCACCTCCGGCGCGATCTATCTGGGGAACGACTCGCCGGTCGCCGTCGGCGATTTCCTGGCAGGTCCCAGCCACACGCTGCCCACCGGCGGCTCGGGCAGGTCATTCTCCGGAATCCGCGCGGATCAATTCCAACGCCGGACCAGCATCGTCCGGTTCGATAAGGAATCCGTTAGAAAGTCGCTGTCCGTCGTCCAGGAGTTCGCCCGCATCGAAGGACTCGACGCCCACGGCAGGTCCACGGCCATCCGCCTAGAGAAATAGTCATCTATCGGACTGCTCTGACAAGTCGGAGCTTTCCCACTGGCCGACATGTCGGCCAGTCCCAAAGCTCCGACATGTCGGAGCACTCCGGACTTCACCCTTGCAACGCCCGCAACGCCCCGCGCACCAGCGCCTCCGTCGGTGCCGCCGGATCGGCGTCAAGCACTTTTCTAACTGCCTTGCGCGCGTCCACCTGTTTGTAGCCCAGCGCGATCAGCGCCAGCTCCGCATCCGCCGCCGAGGCGCTCACTTGCCCCGCAGCCGCGTCCTGCCAAGTTTCCGTCACGCCGACCTTGTCCTTGAGCTCCAGCACGATCCGCTCCGCAGTTTTCTTGCCCACGCCCTTGAGTTTGGAAAGCCCCGCCACGTCGCCCGCCACCACGCATTTCTTGAATTGGTTCACGTCCATCCCGCTCAGCACCGACACCGCCATCGTCGGCCCCACCCCGCTCACCCGGTCGATGAGCAGCAGGAACACATCCCGCTCCTCCTCGCTCGCGAAGCCGAACAATTTCTGCCCGAGCTGGCTGAAATGCAGGTGCGTCCGCAGATCCACCTCCAGCCCCTCCGCCGCGTGAAGCCGGTCGAACGTCGAGAGCGGGATGAAAACCTCATAGCCCACCCCGTGCACGTCCACCACCAACCGGTTAGGATACGCCTCGATCACCTTGCCCCGCAGTCTCGCTATCATGCGCCCAGCTTGGTCACCCCGTTAGCCGCGTCAATGCGGATTCAACTCACCTTCCTCACCACCGCCACGGCGCAGGCCTTGTAGTTCGGCTGGCGGGAGTAGGGGTCGAAGGCGGAATGCGTTAGGTGGTTCACCTCCGGGTAATGCATGGGGATGAAGATTTGGCCGCGCTGGACGGTCGGCGCGAGATAGACGGCGACGGTAATTTCGCCGCGCCGGGAGCGGACGGTCACCGGGTCGCCTTCCTTGAGGCGGAGCTGGTGGGCGTCGGCCGGGTGGATCTCCAGATAGACGTTTTCCGGATAGAGTTTTTTGAGGATGTCGGACTTGGCGGTGCGGGTCTGGGTGTGCCACTGGCTGCTGGTGCCGCGGCCGGTTAGAAGGAGGAACGGGAAGTTGAAATCCACCGGTTCGGGCATCTCGGCGGGCGGTGAGAAGAGGAACCTGGCCTTGTTGTTAGGCGTGTAGTAAATGCCGTCCTCGAACAGGCGGCTCTCGGAAGATGTGGGCGAGACGCCCACACTCCTTGAGGGAAACGGCCACTGGATGCCGCCGAGCTGGTCGATCGTTTCGTAGCCGTCGATGCCGGTGATGTCGCAGGGTCGTTCTCTCGTTAGATCGCGCAGCAATTTGAACGCGGCTTCCGGGTGGGTCCACTTGGCAAACATTTCGCCGCAGCCCCAGGCGTTGGCGATGAGCCGGAAGATCCGGAAGTCCGACAGCGCCTGGCCGGGTGCCTTTCTAACGACCTTGAGGGTGCCGATGCGGCGCTCCGAGTTGATGAAGCAGCCGTCTTTTTCGCCCCAGCCGGCGGCGGGCAGGACGAGGTCGGCCACCCGCGCGCTTTCGGTGGTGGCATACATGTCCTGGACCACCAAAAATTCGAGTTTGTCGCGCAGCGCGGCGAGCCGGCCGGAATCGATCCACGAGTGGAACGGATTGGTCGCCACGATCCACAGCGCCTTGATTTGCCCAGACTCCGCGCCGGCGAGAATCTGGTCGTAGGCGAGCGAGTAGTCGGACGGAATGTTCTCTAGCGGAATGCCGAGGCCGGCGGCGACTTTTTCCCGGTGTGCGGCGTCCGAGAAATCATGACCGCCGACAAGCGAGGTGGTGTTGGAAAACAGACGCGAGCCCATCGCGTTGCATTGGCCGGTGATCGAGTTCGGGCCGGTGCCCGGCTTGCCGATGTTGCCGGTGATCAGGCAGAGGTTGATGATCGCCTGCGCCGTCCGCACGCCTTCGTGGGATTGGTTCACGCCCATCGTC
>JANOZJ010000079.1:0-2003 GCA_031429315.1 Akkermansiaceae bacterium | reverse complement strand
TCCACGTGTGCTCGCCGGTTTTTACCATTTCAGTCGGGTTGGGCCAATGGCGGTCAAGTTGGTAGTAATTCTTCTCCGGGAACACGAACGGATGCACCTGCGAGCCTTTGAACGACGGATCGTTTGGTGCGGGATATCCGGAGTCGATCGAGACTTCGCAAGTCATGTTCGGGATGTCCACCCCCGTGATCGTTCCCTGCGTGTAGCCCAGAGGGTCATGATCAATGGAGATTTTTCTAACGGTCACGCGTTTGCTGTCAACGATGCGGAACACCGGCTCATCCAGATCACTCGAGACGATGGTTGTATCGCCTTCGCCTTGGAAGGTCATCCCGTCAGCACCCGTGATGCGGATCGACTTTTCCGCTCCCAGCGCCGTTTTGTAGCGGCCCGAAGGTAGTGAGACGACAGCGCCCGCACCCTGCCTCTGTGCCGCGACAATGGCTGCGTTTATAGCCGCCGTGTCATCGGTCACGCCGTCGCCTTTGGCGCCAAAGTCTTTGACATTGACCGGTTTCAGCCCGGCTGGCGTTTCCGCCGCCGAGACGGTGGCAATCGTCGACAGGGCGAGCGCGGTGAGCGCGATGGTGCCGCGCAGGAAGTGACGGCCCGAGAGGTGAGGTGAGTCGTGGTGAGTCACAGTCTTTGTAAAATGGGATTCGTTGATTTAATCGGCGGGCAGCGGCGGTTAGTGCATCTTCACCACTTTGAGGCGGGCGAACTTCCTGCCGCTGTATGAAGCGGCCAGCCGGGAAAGGTGTAGGTCACGTTGTTGCCGGAGATGCCGACCATTCAATTCGAAGAGGTCGTAGGCTCGAGGTTGGAAGCGGCCTTGGGTTCATCCACTTTCACATGGTCGGAGTCGGTGATCATGAACAGTTTGCCCTCGCTGCCATCCGGTGCGGGGTAGGCGGTGGTGCGTTCGAGGCGGTTGTTCGTAAAGGTGAGGCCATCGACAGAATACATGGAAAGCAGGGGAAGGTTGCTGAAGTGGCGGAAGAGATTGTTTTCGATCCTGATATTCCTGTTGTAGCGGGAGGTTTTTCTGAATTCATCCGCGATGCCGGAACCCACCTGAATGCAGCCGGTTCCCCAGACCCCGTAGTTGCAATTGTCGAAGGTGTTGCCCCGGATCACAACGTCCCGGACCCCGGCCTGCTCGAACCAAAAGCTGGCGTCGCCCTCGAACAAAATCGCCGCACCGGGTGTGTGGAAAGTGTTTCCCTCGACGACCATTTTACCACGTGAGCCTAACAAGATTCCACGCGCCCGGTTGCCACGGATCACGCAGTTCTTGATGAGAACATCGGCGGTGTTCGCATCGGCATCGGCGATGGAATCTCCGACGATGACGTTCTCCGGCAGTGGCTTTTCGATCTCGATGATCGTGCTTTGCTTGTTGATGCGCGTTACGGATTTGGCGACTACGAATCCGTCCTCCTTGAGGCTTGGGCCGTCGGTGAGTTCCAAGCGGGTCCCTGGCTTCACGAAATCCACACCGGCTTGCTGCGGGTGAATCATCCTGACCTCGAAGCGGGTAGGAGAAAGGATGCGGGTGATCTTCGCATAAAGCCCGTGGATGTTGGTGGCGTCGTCTTTTTGCTGCTCAAACAAACAATCCTCTATTTCGATTTTGCCGCGGCAGTTGACAAAATGGGTGGCATCCGCAGTCAGGCTGACGATCCGCTGTCCACCGGGGGGAGGAGTCACCTGGATTTTTTTAAGAAACAAATCCGCGCTCCGTTGGGCAATCACCCCCATGCCGCCGCAATGATGAATCGTCATGTCCGACAGATGCACGTTAGAGCTATCAGAAATGACAATGCCGGGGCTGTCCCGCATTTCCGCGCCGAACACGAGAATGTTTCCGGGCTTGGCCGAAGCATCGCGAATCATGAGCCTCACCTGATTGGGAGCGATTTCATTCGCTGCGACTCCTTCTCCTAACTTGTAGTGGTCTTTCGCCATGAAGGCGGTTTCCCGCTTGTCAGGATCGAATGCGA
>JANOZJ010000078.1:0-5336 GCA_031429315.1 Akkermansiaceae bacterium | reverse complement strand
CGTTGCTGCCATCGCGCTTGTTGTTGGCCGGCGTTCGCGACGAGCTGCCGAGGCGGGTGAAGGCATTGTTCCGGGAGGTCGAGCCACCGGAAGCGGGCTTGCGCTGGCACGCGGACTGGCAATGGACGCCGCGGGTCGTCGCGCCGCCGGCGCGGCTCAACGTGACCTCGCTGGGTGACTATCTAACGTGTCCGTTCCGCTACTATCTGAAGCACGTCGTGAAAATGCAGGGCTCGGAAGCCGGCCGCACGGAGTGGAACGCCCGCGACTTCGGCACGGTCGCGCACGAGGTGCTGGAACGCTGGGGCCGCGATACCGAGGCCCGTGAATTTGAAAAATCCTCGGCGATCCACGGCTGGCTGTCCGCCGAGCTCGACCGGATCGTTGCGGAGTGGTTCGGCAAGCGGGTGCCGCTGGCGGTGCGGATCCAGGCAGAGGCGCTGCGTCAGCGCTTCGCGTGGCTGTCCAGGGTGCAGGCGAGCCATCGCGCGGATGGCTGGGAGATCGTCGATGTCGAACGCAAGGTGGAGCTGCCGGTGGGCGAGGCGCACATCGTCGCGATGATTGATCGAATCGACCGCCACCGCGACAGCGGCCGGCTGCGGGTGCTCGATTACAAGACCGGCAAGGTCGAAAGCGTGGACAAGGCCCACCGCAGGAAACTCACCGCCGCGAGTGCGCTTCCGGCGCATCTAACGGCCGACTGCCCGGCGGTCTATCCGGGCGAGGACAAGGGAAAACCGGTGGATTTCCTCTGGCACAATTTGCAACTCCCGCTGTATGCTGCGGCCCTGGTGAAGCGCGGGGAAGCGTTGCCCGCGCCCTGTTATTTCACACTGAGTCCGACCGAAGCCGAGGTGGACATCCACGAATGGTTAGGTTTCGAAAAGGCCGACCTCGAAGCCGCGCAAGCCTGCGCCGACTGGGTGGCGGGCCAAATCGCCGCCGGAGTCTTCTGGCCGCCTGCGGAGAAAGTGACCTACGACGACTACGCGGTGTTGGCCGCAGGGCGGGCGTTTGAAGAGATGTTCCACCAATAGCCAGGGCTTTGGACTGCGGTGGCAAAGCCTGCCCGTTAACCGCTTTGGATTCATCACCGCCTCAAGCGGGATTCATGGAATACCCCGTTCGGGGGGGCTTTTCATCTTCCCATCCGGCAGCGGGGCGATTACCTCACTTCCAACATGAGCATGAACCAACTTGATCAATTGAAACAGTTCACCACCGTCGTCGCCGATACCGGCGATTTCGAGTCGATGAAAACCTACCAACCACAGGACGCGACGACCAATCCCTCGCTGATCCTGCAAGCCGCCGGCAAGCCGGAATACCTCCACCTCGTCGAGCAAGCCGTGGCGGAAATCAAAAAGACCGGCGTCACCGGCTCGGCTCTAACTGAGGCGATCCTCGACCGCATCCTGATTCTCTTCGGCCTGGAAATCCTCAAGATCGTCCCCGGCCGCGTCTCGACGGAAGTCGATGCCCGGCTGTCGTTCGACACCGCCGCGACCATCGCCAAGGCGCATCAACTCATCGCCGCCTACGAGGCGGAAGGCCATTCGCGCGAGCGGATCCTGATCAAGATCGCCTCCACTTGGGAAGGCATCAAGGCCGCCGAAGCGCTGGCCAAGGAGGGCATCCATTGCAATCTAACGCTGCTATTCTCCTTCGCCCAGGCCGTCGCCTGCGCCGAAGCCGGCGTGCGCCTGATCTCGCCGTTCGTCGGTCGCATCCTCGACTGGCACAAGGCGGCCACCGGCAAGGATTTCCAAGGCGACGAAGATCCCGGCGTCATTTCGGTCCGCTCGATTTACAACTACTACAAAAAATTCGGTTACCAGACCCAGGTCATGGGTGCCTCGTTCCGCAACAAGGGCGAGATCCTCGCCCTCGCCGGCTGCGACCTGCTCACCATCAGCCCCGGCCTGTTAGGCGAACTCCAGGCGTCGGAAGAACCGGTCGTCGCCCGCCTCACCGCCGCAGAAGCCGCTGCCTGCGATCACCAGAAAATCTCGCTCACCGAGAGCGCTTTCCGTTTCCTGCTCAACGAGGACCCGATGGCCACCGAGAAAACCGCCCACGGCATCCGCGCGTTCTCGGCGGACATCGTGAAGCTGGAGAAGCTCATCGAAGGCATGATCTAACGGCCAGTGCCGTTGAAAAGACCATCGCGCAATTCAAAGACAAAAGGAAAAGGCGCGGACCCGTTACCGGAGTCCGCGCCCTATACATATCCCCTCTCGCAGGGGTGGCGACACTTGTTGCAGATGGTTTCCCCCCGGAACCCTGTCTGCCTTGGTCGCCTGCGCGAGGCTGCTTAAGACTCTAGGTAGCGGCTAAGGAAACGCAAACAAAAAACCTAAGTATTTTGACTACGTTTTTCCTGGGCTGGCGGAGTTGAAGTAGTGGTTCAGAGCCTCAATCGATCCGCAGCCGTGAGCCGCTCGCGTGACTAATCCGCCGGTGGCGGCGATCTTTTCCTTGATGGCCGCGACGGCATTCGCAGGACAGGCGGTCATCCCGGCGTGGGCCGGATCGAGCATTTCAAAATCGTTGTGCCCATCGCCGATGGCGAAGCAGCGCTCGGCGGTTAGACCGCATTGGCGGGCGACCTCGCTCAGGCTGCTGCCCTTTTGGAAATCTCGGTGGCCGAAACGCAGGTAGATCGAGTTGCGCTGCCAGGCGAGGTGCGGTTCGGCGGCGACGAGCGGCTCGATGTGATCAAGGATCCACTCCATCTCTTCTTCCGACTGCGCGATGATGCCGGCGATCTCGCCGTGCATTTCCTGCCATCTGGCTCCGGTGTGGGTCTCGATTTCCCGGCGCAGATAAGCTAACAGCTTGCTGGTATGTCTGAACAAGCCGTGGATTTCCTTTTCACAACGGGTGTTCCATCGCTTGTGGGGAAGCCAGCGGCCGTGGCCGTTGGGGTGATAGATTTCACGCTCCCGGGCGACCACCCAATCCGGCAAAAATGGAAACCGGCTCTCGATGAAACCCTCGATCATCTGCGGCATCGAGCGTCCGGTGTTGATCCCCCAGACCACGCCCTGTTCGTCGCGAAGCTTGCGGATAAGGTCGAAAAACGCCCGCGGCACCGGTGGATCTTCTGCGGGATCATGCAAGGTCCCGTCGAAGTCGAATGATAGAACCGCAGTGGCGGTGGAAGGTGCGGGAAGAGAGGTCATAGGGCTGGAAAATCAAGGAAGTCCTAGCACGAGGCTAATCACAAACCACCCGAAAGCGAACCCAAGATTGGGGCTGACTCCGATCTCCTAACGAATACGGATCACATTCCTCGCATCGCCATGGTTGCCGATGACAGTAATCGCCGGAATATACAGGTTTTCGAAATCCTCATGGTTTGCGGCGTTGCGCACGAAAGTCTCCTGCACCGCGCGGGAGAAGGTGGGCATGTTGACGAAATCGACTGGTCCGTAAGCCAGTTGTTCGTCGGGGTCTTCCTTCACAAAAGTATTAAAATGAGAGAAGACGATGTGCCTAGGCCGCAACCGGGCGAGATGCTCTTGGGGATAGCCGCGGACGTTTCCCGCAGTGGGTGCCAGGATGATCGCGACATCAATGCGCGTTCCGGCCGGCGGCAAGGACTCGGGACGCCCATCCAGGTGGAATGGCGCACCGAGAGAGAAGACATTGAAACTGATACCGCCGGGGCCGCGCAGCTTGATAAGATAGTTGAAAACCTCACCTGCCTGAAAGTCTAGCAGGTTGCGGGGCGGCGTCGTCCGAGGCCGGGCGATCAGCCCGTTCGCCAACGTGTATCCACATTTCAAATGCGGTCCATGTGCCGAGCGGTATGCGGTAACCTCCGCGCTGTATCCGGGCTTGCTTCCCACCAACCGCACGCGCGTTCCATGCTCGACCGCATGCCACCGCGGGTCGATTTTCCCGCCATCAAATCCAGCAAGCAAGTTGCGGACACTGTGGCTGCCGTAGAGCGGCACCCCTTGCGCGGCCCACTGTGGGAGCGACATCGCGGCATAAGCGTCGAGGATATGGTCATGGTGGCTGTGATTTAACAACACCGCATCAGGCGGAGCAATTCTGCCCAGGGTGGCAGCGACGCGACCCGGATCCGACACCATGCCAATGAGTTTGAGATCGTTCGTGACAAACGGGTCAGTCAACACACTCACTCCCCCTAACTGGATGAGATGGCAAGCGGTGCCGAACCAGTAAAGCTGCAGTTGATCGGCGAAGCCTGCATCCCCCTCGCGCAGGGCATGATCCGACCGCCGGACCTCGATCACGGCACCATCAAGTGCGGGCATCCGGGGCGGCGTGGCGCAGGTCGCCAAGACCGCGACGAGGCCCACGGCAAGAGCCGCTCCAAGTGTCACCGACTTTGCATATTTAATGAATTGCATATGGGATTCGGAAAATAGCCAACGGGTTCAAATCTGCAATGAGTTTGAACGCGGTTGCGTGTCTCCGGGGTCAGTGACTGGAGCACCAGAGCTGGGTCATGGGCTAGAGATCGATGTTGGAAACCGCGTCGGCGATCATTTCGAGAATGCTGCCGGCGAGATCAACGGCGTCGATGGAATCCAGGAGATGCGAGAGGGTGCGACGGATACCGAATGAGCCGAAGAGGATCGCGAATACGCCACAGAGTGCTTCGATGACCCGCACGGCAAGCGAATCGGACGGCCAGCCAGTCCAGCAGAAAACGACAGAAAGAATACCTGCCAGAACCAATGAAATCCGCAGGAAGGCAGGCATCGTCTGGATACGCAGCGCGAGCAACTCCTGCTCGGTAACGAGGTGGTCGCGCTTGATAGACGCCTTCACGCCGGTTTTCACGGCGCGCGCCTGGATGGCTTCGGGGGATAGCGGCATGGCGGTCAGTCGGTGGTGCGAAGGACGCCGCGGCACCATGTTAGAGCCATCAGCGAGTAGCCGGTGCCGTAGGCCTGGTGGTAGTCGTAGAGCGGATAGTCCCACCACGAGCCGTCCTTTTCCTGGCGCTCTAACAGGATTGCGGCGAGGCGTTGGGCGTAGGCGGCGTGTTTTTCCTTGGGCAGGAGACGCACGGACTCGGTGAAATAATAAATGCCGTAGTAGTAGAAATAGCCGGCGATCTTGAAATGCCCCTCGTGCGGGACCGGACGCTTGCGGACGTTGCTGAGGAATCCTTCGCGGGCGAGAAAGCGGTCGGCCCAGGTGGTTAGAACTTCGTCGGTGACGGCCTTTTCCCCGAAGACGCGGAGCGCGGCATTGCAGGATTGGGAGCGGGCGAGCGAGCCGGCGGGGCGGTTGATGTCCACCCGCGGGCGCATGCGGTGGGGGAAGGAGTAGGTGTAGGAGAAATCCGG
>JANOZJ010000077.1:0-3469 GCA_031429315.1 Akkermansiaceae bacterium | reverse complement strand
CGGACTACTCCTCTTCCGGCGCTGGATACAAGGCTATTCCAATCCCCGCGTGGAGTCGAGACGCCCTGATCACTGTATCGCCTCTCACATGGTTTTCAAAACATTGCGGCTCCTCTCCGGTATGATAGCCGATAGAAAATTTGCGGAAGGCGGCTTTTTTCCACTCCTCCTTGGCTTCATCGGGGAACGACGAAAGATGTTCGCAATACTCCCGGATACAGAGATCCGGATTCTCGAACGCCCTCGGGCAACTGATACTCAAGTGCCATTTGTTACCGTCGCTGCAATCGAGCTTTTGAACAAAGTAATCCTTCGCTTCGAGGAAAGACGTCATGTGTTCGGTCTTTCCGTTGCCCCTGATCTCGAGGTCCACTGTGACATATCTTGTTTGCTTGGGCATGATTTTGAATCGACTACGAGCGACCACACGCCTTCCAGAAATCTTCTGCGGATAATCCCATGACACTACCGAACTTCAGATCCTCAACGCGCTGCATAGCTTCCTCATCGGTCACGTAGTGAGGATTTGGATCGAGATCTTCGAGAAGCGAGGAAATCAACTCCGCACGGTCGATGCGATCAAGCTTTGAAGCCTCCTTGAGCAATTCTGCGACGTCTGACATGGCGGAGAATGTGGCAGGACGCGGTGCGATACGCCAGTGTCGATTTTCTACTGCCCTAGGTTCCAAAAGACGCACCAAGCGCAGCGGATATCACCTCGCCCCTGTATCAAAAACCGCTCCGCCAACCGGGTTCCGCCTTCCGCCTCGTAATGATTCAAGGCCGACAGGAATGTCCCGGCTCCTTACTTAAGCTTCACGGTGATCTGCTTCTTGGTCTCCATCTTCACGCCGTCGAGCCCTTTGAGGAGCTCCATGGCGGCAGCGGGATTGTCCTTGGGGGCGCTGCTGAGCTTTTTCAGGGTGTCGGGCTTTTCGAGGAGCTTGGCCATTTCCACATCGACGAGTGTGATGGTGTTGGCATCGCGGTAGGTGGCGTCGGTCTCGGCGATGCCGGGCTCGACGACGAGCTTCATGGACATTTTCATATCGCCTAACATTTGCTTCATCATTTCCTCCATCTGCGGATTTTCCTCGGGGGCAGCGGCCGGATCGGGGGCGGCGGGTTTCTCGGGTTCGGGCAGGGTTATGGTTAGGGTGCCAGCGGCGAAGGCGAAGCTAACGGGTTTTTGCTTGGGAACCTCGGGCGCTTGGCCGCCCGGCGGGGACATATTATTCATGGCGTCGCCGGTGGAGATCTTGAGCTTGTTGATGTCGGCGAAGCGATAGGTGGTGCGGGCGCCTTTGTTGCCCTTGAGGTCGAGCGGCTCGCTTTTCTCGAAGGTGACGCCTTCGCCTAGGGTGGCGGCTTTGGCCTTGGCCTTTTCCGGGGAGAACATTTCGGCGACGGGGTCCTTGGCATCGGCCCCGCCGATGGCGGACATTTGTTCGAGCATGGCCATCATCTGGACACCGAGGGTGGTCTGCTCGACAAGGGTGCCGCTGCCGTCCTTGTTGAGATGGATGGTGGTCGCGCTCTGCAAACAACCGGGCAGGACGAGGGCGATGAGGGTGGAGGCGGTGGCGAGGAGGAGACGTTTCATGGGATTGATGAGGTTGGAGGAGGTATGGGTTAGAGCGGGGCGAGAAGCAAGTTTCCAAAATGAGGAAATTTGTCCTTTGCCAGCAGGGCTTGGCTGTTGGAGGATCGCGCCACTGATGGCCGAAACCCTCCCCGCTGTTGAAATCAAGAACCTGGTGAAGGACTTCAAGACGTCGTTCCGCAAGCAACCGCTGCGGGCGGTGGACGGGGTGTCGATCCGGATCATGCCGGGCGAGGTGTATGGGTTGATCGGCCCTAACGGCTCGGGGAAATCGACGACGATGAAGGCGCTGTTAGGGCTGGTGGCGCCGACGGCGGGGCAGTGCGCGATTTTTGGCAAGGATTCGCTCAAAGTGGACTCGCGCAACGACGTGGGTTTCCTGCCGGAGAATCCGTATTTCTACAAGCACCTGAGCGGCGCGGAGACGCTGCGGTTCTACGGCAAGCTGTGCGGGCTGAAGGGCAAGGTGCTGCAGGACCGGGTGGGCGAGCTGCTGGCGCTGGTGGATCTGGAAGGCGCACGCGACCGGCGGTTAGGCGGCTACTCGAAGGGGATGCTGCAACGGATCGGGCTGGCGCAGGCGCTGGTGCAGGAGCCGCGGTTAGTGATTCTGGACGAGCCGACGGCGGGCGTGGACCCGATAGGCTCGCGGCAGATCCGGGACCTGATTTTCAAACTGCGGGAGCGTGGGATCACGGTTTTCCTGTGTTCGCATTTGCTGGAACAGGTGCAGGAGGTCTGCGACCACGTCGGGATTATTTTCAAGGGCAGGATGGTGAAAGAGGGCCGACTGGAGGACTTGATCGCGATCGAGGACCAGACGGAAATCGTGTTGAAGGACGCGAGCCCGGAGCTGATTTCCCAGATCACGGCACTGGTCGGTGCGACGACCGGCACCTCGCTGGTGCGCACCGGCAAACCGCGCGGGACGTTGGAACGACTTTTCCTCCGCGAAACCACCCAAGGAGACGACCGATGAGCAGCACGAACGCAAAAATTTCACGAGGCTCGCATGTCGGCCGGATTCTGGTGATCGCGAGGCACGCGTTCACGCAACTGGTGCGGATGAAGGTGTTTTATTTCCTCGGGGTTTTCGCGGTGATCGCCATCGCGAGCAATTTCTTCGATCTGCCGCAGCACGAGGGACCGGAAGCGGCCGGCCTCAACGTGCTGCGCTCGATCAAAAGCTGGTCACTCGGGACGATGACTTTGTTTTCGGTGGTGTTGTCGATCGTGGCGACGGCGTTGCTGCTGCCGAAGGACGTGGAGGACCGGACACTTTACACGATTTTGGCGAAGCCGGTGCCGCGGATCGACTATCTGGCAGGGAAATTGCTGGGAGTGCTGCTGTTGGTTTTCGTTTCACTGGCGCTGATGGATCTGCTGATGACCGTGGTGCTTCACATCCGGACTGGCATGGTGCTGGAGCAACAACTCGCGATGGCCCAGGCGCAGGGCTGGCCGCTGGAAGCGATCGACTCGCTGAAGGCGGACACCGCAGCCAACGGGCCGACGTGGTCGCTGCAAGGGGCGGTGTTCGCGGTGTTTTTGCGGTCGTCGATCATGGCGTCGCTGGCGCTGCTGATCTCGACGTTTTCGACGAGCACGCTGTTCACGACGATCATCAGCTTCCTGATCTATTTCATCGGCCACTTCCAGGCGGATGCCCGCGCCATTTACTTCCACTCGGAGCAGGCGGGTGAAGGGGGCCTCGTGCGGATGGCGTCGCTGCTGATGTCGATGGTGTTTCCGGATTTCCAGATTTTTAACGTGATCGACGCGGTGATCGAAGGCCAGGCGATGCCGCTTCTGATCCTCGGCAAGCTGACCTTGATCGGGCTGTATTACGCGCTGTTTTTCACCATG
>JANOZJ010000076.1:0-1925 GCA_031429315.1 Akkermansiaceae bacterium | reverse complement strand
CCATGCCGCGAGCTTGGAGCCGGCCGAACTCAAGGCGATGGTCCGGGCGATCCGCAACATCGAGCTCGCCCTCGGCCACGGCCGCAAGGAACCCAGCGCCAGCGAATTGAAAATCAAGCAAGTCGCCCGCAAATCCATCGTCGCCTCGCGCCCGATTGCCTACGGCGAGATGTTCTCCGAAGCAAATCTCTGCGCCAAACGCCCAGGCACCGGCCTCTCCCCGATGCGCTGGGATGAACTCATCGGCACACCCGCCAAGCGCGGATACTCGGCGGACGAACTGATTGAAGCCCAGTAAAAAGGTAGGGCCGGGCGGCCCCGCCCCGCCCACTTCACCTTCTTCCGCCGGAGGCTATTCTTCCTCTTCCCAAGACCGCCTCACGGCGGACAAGTCGGCGGACCGAGCCCCTACCCCCGGTAGGGCCGGGCGGCCCCGCCCCGCCCACTTCACCTTCTTCCGCCGGGGGCTATTCTTCATCTTCCCAAGACCGCCATGCGGCGGACAAGTCGGCGGACCGGGCCGGATCCGCCCTACCAAAGGTAGGGCCGGGCGGCCCCGCCCCGCCCACTTCACATTCTTCCGCCGGGGGCTGATCTTCCTCTTCCCAAGCCCGCCTCGCGGCGGACAAGTCGGCGGACCGGGCCGGATCCGCCCTACCTTTTTACGCGCCGCCACACGGCGGATTAGTCGGCGCGGCGAGGCCGACCACGCCCTACTTTTTCTCAATATGGACAACATCGGCCGCAAACATCTTCCTCATGATGGTTTGCCGGTGAATCCGACCAGCTCCGAAGGCGAGGTCTATTTCATCACGATTTGCTGCACCCCACGTCACACCAACCAACTCGCAACACCCGAAATCTGGCAAGCCATTGAGGAAACCCTTGCCATCCGCGAAGCCAATGGAGACATGCTCTGCCGCCTGGCCCTGGCAATGCCGGATCACCTTCATGGATTATTCGGCTTTCCGGGTTCCAAGCCGATGACAAAAGTGATGTCCGGATTCAAGTCCTGGCTCGCCAAACAGTGCGGAATTCAATGGCAACGCGACTTCTTTGATCACCGGCTGCGAAACTGGGAATCCGCACAAGAAAAAGCGAAATACATCCGCATGAATCCCGTGCGTGCAGGCTTGGCCACCAATCCGCAGGATTGGCCCTACCAAAGGTAGGGCCGGGCGGCCGCGCCCCGCCCACTTCACCTTCTCCCGCCGGAGGCTATTCTTCATCTTCCCAAGACCGCCTCGCGGCGGACAAGTCGGCGGACCGGGCCGGATCCGCCCTACCTTTTTCCACACCGCCACACGGCGGACAAGTCGGCGGACCGGATCCGCCCTACCTTAAACTACGATGGACCTGAAAAATAAATCCGTTCTTGTCACCGGGGCCGATGGCTTCATCGGCAGCCACCTCACCGAATACCTCGTCGCCCAAGGCTGCAAGGTGCGCGCCTTCGTTTGCTACAATTCCTTCGGCTCCCTCGGCTGGCTGGACAGCCTCAGCAAGGAGGAGCGCTCGAAAATCGATTTCTTCAACGGTGACATCCGCGATCACAATGGCGTGGAAACCGCGATGAAAGGCATCGACATCGTCTTTCATCTGGCGGCCTTGATCGCTATCCCCTTCAGCTATCACTCGCCGGATGCCTACGTGGACACCAACATCAAGGGCACCCTCAACATCCTGCAAGCCGCCCGCAAGCTGGGCACCGCCAAGGTGCTCGTCACTTCAACTTCGGAGGTTTACGGCACGGCCCGCTACGTCCCCATCGACGAGGAGCATCCCTATCAGGGACAGTCTCCCTACAGCGCCACCAAGATCGCCGCCGACCGCCTCGCCGAGTCGTTCTATCGCTCCTTTGAGCTGCCAGTGACTATCGTCCGCCCCTTCAATACCTATGGCCCCCGCCAATCCGCGCGGGCGGT
>JANOZJ010000075.1:0-6444 GCA_031429315.1 Akkermansiaceae bacterium | reverse complement strand
GGAATCTCGCTGGAATGCATCGCGAGTTCGATGTCCTTGGCGGCGCAAGGGTAGCAACTCATTTCCAGCAACGAGTCACCGGTCGCATCCACTCGCAGGCTGCTGCCTCCTGTCGGGCTGGAAATCGTGGCCCAGCGGATGCCGCTGCGATTGCCGGATTCCTGCGGGTCGATGTAGCGGTGAAAAAGCGTCGGAATCGAGCCTTCGTGGAGCGTTGTCCATGACCCGGCCTTGCGGTCGGCGTAGTTTTCGTGGGGGCCATTGCCATACCATTGCCAGAGCGGCGTCCGGCTGGGAATCTCGCACCGGTAGCCGATCCGCGGAATCGTCGGCAAGTCCTTGCCGGGGCGGAATTCCGTATCGACCGCGATCTGGCCGGCACCTGTAAACCGGTAGTGGATCGTCGCGCTGCTTTGCTTCGCGGGAATGACGAGTTCCGAGGTGATCACAACATCGTTGCCATCTTGAATCACCTTGGTCGTGCTGGCGGTGGCCCGTGTTCCGGCGTATTGCCAGATCGTGAGCTTGTGGTTGAGCTTGGCACCTTCGTCGTTGTTGGTCGGTGGTCGCCAGAAATTGAGTTGCAACGGCGCGTGCAGCCATTCCTGCTCCTTGGCCCGGATCGAGGTGATGCAGCCGAGGCTTTTGTCGATGATCGCGGTGACGTCCTTGGCTTTGAGCGTGATCAGGTTCCCTTGCTCGGTGAAACTCGCGGGAGCTTCGCCCACGGTTGGAATCGGCGCTGTGCGCTTGCCCCACGGCAGCGGCATTTCATCCCACGCGATCGGCATTCCGGCGGGATGCCACTCGGTTGCGGCATTCTGGTCGTAGCGGACCCGGAGAAAATATTCGCTGCTGCCCTTGGGAACGTGGCCCGTGGCGACTTCGACGACCGCATTCTGTTGCGGTGCGATCTCGGGAAGTGCTAGTTTTCCTTCCGCCACGGCGACTCCGTCTTGCATCAGTTTCCAGGAACCCGCGAGGTGGCCGAGACTGCGGAAAAAATACTCATTGTGAATCTGGAGCTTGATCGTGGGAGTGGCGGTGTCCACCGCCGAGGTGTGGATTTCCTGATAGACCTTTTTCACTTCCTCGAACTGCGGGGAAGGCGTGAGCGTTGCCGTCATGATGCCGTTGCTGCAGAACGAGCGGTCGGTCGGCCGGTCGTTGAAATCGCCGCCGTAGGCGAGAAAACGCTGGGTCTTGGGCTTCTCCGCGTCTTTCGCGAAATCTAGCAGAACAACGGCTTCCGGCCCGTCTTCGATGATGTTGGCAAGCATCATGGCGCGGGAATAGATGGCGGCCTTGCGGATCGAGCCGTTGAAGCGGCGGGCGGTTTCCTCGGTGTCGATGCCGACGGCGAGTTCGTAGTCGTTTTTCGAAACGACCGCCGTGCAGGGCTTGGACGCGGTGCCTGTGCCATCGATGAAAACCGCGAGCGCGGCGCCGTCGTAGGAACCGGAGTAGATGTGGAACTTCGAGGCGGCATCGGCGGGCAGCTTGGCGGCGACGCTGTGCTTGGTTCCTGCGGAGTGAATGAAAAATTCCACACTATCACCGCTCTCGGTAATCGTGAGACCGTAAGAGCTGTCGCCTTTGGTGATCAGGGGTTGGCCGCCTTGGCTGAAGCCCGGATTGTTGAGCCGCGCCTCCGCGATCAGCGTCAGACTGCCGGTTAGATCGAGCTTGTCGGATTTTTCGACAACGACACTTCCGCCGTAGAGTCCCTCGTCCGTGGCAAGCGAGCCTAGCAGCCGGACCGGGAGCTTGTTGTGCGAGAGGTCTTCCACATCGCCAAGTTTGTGCTTCATGTGAAGGATTCCCTGGTCCTTCCAATCCCAGATGAAGCCGCCTTGGAGCAGGCGTTCCTTGCGGATGAGATTCCAGTAATCGACGAGATTGCCCGAGGAGTTTCCCATCGCATGGTTGTATTCGCACAGGATCAACGGCCGTTGGGTTGCCAACGGTTTCATGCTTTCCGAGCGGGCGTATTTCCCGCAGGCATCGATGCTGTCATACATCGGCGTGTAGAGATCGGCGTGGGCCTGGTGGGCGGCTTGCTCGTAATGAACGGGGCGGGACGGATCGCGCTGGCGGATCCATGCCGAGCATTTGACGAAGTTCTCACCATCGCCGGCCTCGTTGCCCATCGACCACATGATGATGCTCGGGTGGTTCTTGTCGCGCTCCACCAAGTTCTTGATCCGGTCGAGGTGCGCCTCGAACCATGCCGGTTTTTTGGCCAGTGACTCATCCTTGTAACCCATGCCGTGGGACTCGATGTTAGCCTCCGCAACCACGTAGAATCCGAGTTCATCGCACAGCTCTATCAGCGCGGGGTCGTTCGGATAGTGGGCGGTCCGCACGGCATTGATATTGGTGCGCTTCATTTGCAGCAGATCGGCCCGGATGTCCGCCCGGGTGCAGAAATGGCCGGTGCGCGGATTGTGGTCGTGGCGGTTGACGCCCTTGATCAGGATCGGTTGGCCGTTGTGGAGGAACTGGCCGTTTTTCACCTCGTCGCGGCGGAAACCGGTTTTGCCGGCGTGGTGGGCGATCTCTTTGCCGGTGGCATCGGTAAGCGTGATCTGATAGTTGTAAAGCTCGGGAACTTCCGCCGACCAGGTTTTCACCCCGGCGATGTCATTGAGCGACACGCTTTGTTCGACCGCTTCTCCCGCCGGGATTTTCACGGAAACCGCAGGCACCGTGATGACGCTGCCATCGGGCGAAGTCAGCGTGAGATTTGCGGTGGCCAAGGTTTCCGTGGTGCCATGGTTGGCGATCTTGGCCGTGAATCCTAACGTGCCGGTTTTATAATCATCGGCGAGGCCAGCTCTGATCCAGAAATCCTTGAGATCGATGGCGTCGGCCGACCAGAGATAGACATCGCGGAAAATGCCGGACATTCGGAACATGTCCTGATCCTCCAGATAGGAGCCGTCCGAGTATTGATAGACCTCAGCGGCTAACAGGTTCTCGCCGGGCTGGAGATATGGCGTGATGTCGAACTCCGCCGGGGTCCGGGAATCCTCCGAGTAGCCGACTTTTTTGCCGTTGATCCAAAGGTAAAACGCCGAGTCCACCGCGCCGAAGACGATGCTCGTGCGGCGCTTTTCCCAGCCTGCCGGCAGGGTGAACTTGTGGCGGTAGGAGCCGACCTGGTTGCGGTTCTCGACCGGGAAATTCGTGAAATGTTGGGGTGGCTCACCCATCACCGTCGGCGGATTCTTCGCGAACGGATAGATGATGTTGGTGTAAACCGGGATGCCGTAACCCTGCATCTGCCAGTTGGAGGGCACGGGAATTTCCTTCCATCCCGAGTCATCGAAGGCCGGCGTTTCAAATCCCCCGGGCTTGCCCGACGGGTTGCCGGTGTGGTGGAATTTCCAGTTGCCGTTGAGCAACTGGCACCATGGCGACTCCTGTCGAGCCTTCGACGACGCGCTTTCCCGCGTCGGGAATGGCATCGAGGTCGCGCGTGGAGCTTCCTTGTTGATGCGGAACACCGCCGGATTTTCCCAATCCGGCGGTTGGGCGACAGCCGCAGTGGCAAGGGCAACGAATAACAGTTGGGTCTTCATAAAGTGTCTTGGGAACTAACGGAGGCGCGGCGCAGTCGGTCCATGATGGCCACGCCCAGACCGGTCTCGCTAACGGGTTCCGCGATGATCGCGTCGAGCCCCGCCTCGTCTAGCAACCGCATCACGAAAAACAGCCGGATCGCCGCCTCCGCCAGCTTGCCGCTGCCGGGACTCAGCGACTCCACCACTTCCCAGTCGTGAAGAGTCACGTACGGGCTGTCATCGTCGCCGGTGTAGCTGAGCAGACCGTATTTCTTGCCATCCTCCGGCACGAAATCGGCGGGATTCTCCAACAGAATCAACGGCGTCAGCGGCGCGTAGTGACTCGCAAGCTGGCCGGGAGCTTGTGGCGCGTCCGCCTTGATCTCGCGGACTTTTTCCACCCGGCCGTAATCCTGGAGCTGCTCCTTGGTGATCGGCCCCGCGCGGTGCAGGCGGAAAACCGGCTTCTTGCCTTCGCGCGGCTCGATCGAAATGATCGTGCTTTCCACGCCCTCCGCACACGCCCCGGCATCGACGATCAGCGGGATGCGGCCGCCGAGTTCCTTCATCACCGCCGACGCCGACGTCGGCGAAATGCGGCCGAAGCGGTTCGCGCTGGGCGCGGCGATCGGGTGGCCCAGCTCCTTGTTCACCGCCCGGAAAACCGGATGCGCACTCTGCCGCACCGCCACCGTCGGCAAGCCGCTGGTCACCAAATCCGGCACGTCCGGATGTTTTGGTAAAATCAACGTCAGCGGCCCCGGCCAGAACGCGGCGGTTAGCTTGTTCACCGTTTCAGCGATGTCCTCGGGCACGATCGCGACGTTTTTCAAGTCCCCGCGCGAGGCGATGTGGACGATCAGCGGGTCAAACGACGGCCGCTCCTTCGCCGCGAAAACCTTGGCAACCGCCTCGGGATTAAACGCATCCGCCGCCAAGCCATAAACGGTCTCAGTGGGCAGGGCGACGATTTCACCAGCACGCAGCAAAGCGCAGGCCTCGCTCACGGCTTCCTTCATTTCGTCATCGGCTACTTGGAGAATTCGGGTTTCGGGCACGCGGAGTTTGTGGCAGACCGGGAAACGATTGGCCACCCGGATTTTAGCGCCTCCGCCTCCAACGCTCGGTGTCCCAAATTCAACGGTGATTCAGAGTTTTCCAGCCACTCCGTCTTCAAACGCGTTCACGAGGCCCTCGATCCACTCCCGGTTCCGCTCGCTCTCATCCTCTTTCGCCCACCGGATAAATGATGCTTGGAGCCAGATCAGCAGGCTCTTCGTGACATGCGAAAGCGGAAACACCCAGCCGTCGGATTCGATGAAGTCCTTCGTCACCACCGCCTGCTTCGGGATTGGGAGAATCGGCAAATCCTCCGCGGAAAAGATCCATTGCCCATCCGGACTCCGCCCACACGGCGGTGCGGTGTGTCTGTCGAAATCCCTGCGGTCAAATGGGGGTTGTAAATTCATGATGGTATGAACTCACCACGTTGTATATCGGACTGAACGTTTCTCCCGTCGCAAAATTCCACGGCTCTCCGTCCGCCGCGATGTGCGCCACCGCGAACAGCACCGGGATGAGCATCAAGACTCCCTTGCAAACAAGGGACAGCAGGTTTTCCAATCGGGTTTGTAGGCGCGGATTCGTGATTTCAGGATTCATCGGTTGATAGGGATGGGTGTGAGTTGCGGCGATTGCGAAAACCACACTGCCACGATCCGCCGCAGCCGGGTATCGCCGAGATCGCATGTCACATGACTGCACGGTCATGAACCTACGAATTGACGCCATCCCCGAGTGATTTAGGGTTTACAGCATGACGCGTAACTTGACCTGAAACAGAAATATTTGTGAAGCCGACGATGTTCGACGTTGACCAAGCTCCGTCAATGACGGATGTTCTCCCGCGTGAGATTCGTCTTCAAGGAAACATCCTTCTTTACCCGTCAGATCACGGAACTTCTCGCGGATGACGAGCTCGAGGCAAGCGCGGCGGTCTGCGCGTCATCTACTATTGGCACGTTCCCGGAAGCACGATTCTTTTGCTCATCGCCTACCCGAAAAACGAACAGGACAACCTTTCTCCGGCCCAACTCAAATTCCTCAAATCCATCATCGAAACCGAATTCCCATGAATGACGCACTTTTCCAACAACTCGCCGCCAGCCTCAAGGAAGGCGGCGCGATCCTGCGTGGCACCAAGAAAGCCGCACGCATCACCACCCTCGAATCACCGGACGCACGGGCCATTCGTGAAAAGCTCGGCCTCAGCCAAACTCAGTTCGCCGCGCTCATCGGCATCAGCCCGCGCACGCTTCAAAACTGGGAGCAAGGCCATCGTCATCCCGAAGGAACCGCCCGCGCCCTGCTTCGCGTCGCGGAAATCCACCCCCAAGCCGTGTTGGAAGCTCTCCACCGCTGAGTTCATTCCCTCACCGCACCTCACCGAAATGAAAAAATCCCGCCGCCGCTGCATGCCGGAAAAACGGCGAAGGCTTGTAGCCGTTTTGGACAGAAGCGAACGCGACGTGCTTCGCAGGAGCGAGGGCGCGGGAGGCGTGCCCGAGTCAATACGACCTGAGCTTCAGCCGCTACTTCGGAACCTCTCCCGACTTCTGGCTCCGCCTCCAGTTGGACTACGATCTGATCCGCGCCGAGCGCGAGAATGGCGAACGAATCCTACGCGAGGTCCAAACCACACGCGGCGTGAGTTACCAAAAATGTTGGAATGCGTAACCTGACCCGAATGGCACTAACTTAAGCAAGTTTCACTATACGAGCGACTTATGACACAGCTACTGGCACGTCAGAATCGACACTATCGAAACACCAAGGCAACAGGACTGTTCGGCAACATCGGAATTGAGTGTTTGGTGCG
>JANOZJ010000074.1:0-2448 GCA_031429315.1 Akkermansiaceae bacterium | reverse complement strand
GCTGGCCTGAAAAGCCGCTTGTCGAAACTCAGGAGGTATCTTTGACGTCCCGACCCTCGAAAACGAAATCAACACGCTCGAAGAGGCGATGGGCGCGCCCGAGTTCTGGAACGACTCGGACAAGGCGAAATCCATCAGCTCCAAGGCCGCTGGACTCAAAAAGAAGTTAGAATCGTTTCTCAAACTCGAATCCCGCGTCGCCGACATTGATGAAGGCGTCTCGCTCGCCAAGGAATACGACGACGCCGATCTCGCCCGCGAGGCACTCGCCAATGCCAAGGGCCTGGAGGACGACATCCGCGCTTACGAGCTTCTAACATTGCTGGATCAACCGAGCGACATATCCCCGTGCTTCCTCGTCATCTCCGCCGGCGCGGGCGGGACCGAAGCCTGCGATTGGGCGCAAATGCTCCACCGCATGTACACCCGTTGGGCCGAGCGCAAGGGCTACACCGTCGAGACGCTCGACTGGCAGGACGGCGACGAAGCCGGCTTGCGCACCGCGACTTTGAAGATCACCGGCGACCACGCCTACGGGTTCCTGAAAAACGAGCGCGGCGTCCATCGGCTCGTTAGAATTTCCCCGTTCGACTCGAATGCCAAACGCCACACGTCGTTCGCCTCCATCGACGCAACGCCGGAAGTCTCGAAGGAAATCAAGATCGAGATCAACGAAAAGGACATTGAGATCACCACCACCCGCTCTGGCGGCAAGGGCGGCCAGAACGTCAACAAAGTGGAGACCGCCGTCATCCTGCGCCACCTCCCCACCGGCATCCTCATCCGCTCCACCGCTGCCAGAACGCAGGGTGCTAACAAGGAGCTCGCCTTCGACATTCTCAAGGCCAAGCTCTACACCATCGAAGAAGACAAACAGAAAGCTGAAGCGGATCGTGCCTATGGCGAAAAGGGCGACGTCTCCTGGGGCAACCAAATCCGTTCCTACGTGTTCCAACCCTATCAGAAAGTCCTCGACCTCCGCACCGGACAGGAATCCGGCAGCATCCAAGAAGTCATGGACGGCGATCTCGATCCATTCATCGAAGCCAAGCTCCGCGGCAAGGTCCGGGTCAAGGGCGCGAAAGACGAGGAGGATTGAGGCGGATCTGACCCGCCGCGCTGTAGCAGAAGGTAAAATGTAGAGTTGACGGAAAGCTGGAATGCTGGAAATCTGGATTCATGAAAACAACCCTTGATTTACCTGAGGATTTGGTCAGGGAAATGAAGTTTCGCGCGGTCCGTGAAGGGCGAAAGCTGCGTGATGTGGCGGCAGAGGTGTTCCGCCGTGGTTTGGCGGCGCCGGCCCCACCGTCCGGTGTCCGGCATCGGGTGAAACTGCCGATCATTCCAGCACCAGCGGGAGCCAAGCCCTTCGAACTCAGCGGAGAGCGCCTGTTGGAGCTTGAAATGGAAGCGGCAGGGGGAAATCCAGGCGAATGAAATACCTCTGCGACAGCAATGTGTTTTTGGCCCTTTCGGTGGAACAGCATGTCCATCATTCTCTGGCCGCAACTTGGTTCGGAGCTTTGGCCACAGCAGATACGGCCCTGTTCTGCCGAGCCACCCGGATTTCCTTTCTGCGGCTGCTGACGCAGAAGATCGCGGCGGATTTTGTGCCTTTGAACAACCGCGAGGCATGGGGCGCGCTCGACCAATTGATGGCGGACGACGCCACCGGATACGAGGCAGAGCCCCATGGGCTGGACTTGGTCTGGCGGCAATTGGCAGATGGCGATGCCGCCTCACCCAAGCTGTGGATGGACGCGTATCTGGCGGCGTTCGCCATCACGGGTGGGCTGCGGATGGTCACCTTGGACAAGGATTTCCGGAATTTTGAGTCCCAAGGCCTCGACCTGCTTCTGCTTTCGAAGTGATGAACAGCGGTGAGAAGCGCATGAAGAATTTCGAACGATTGACCCGGCGGCGTCTAAATTCAAATTCCAAGACAAAATATAATCCTCACTTCGACTTGCCATTCACGTTCGCAAATCCCCATTTGGCGCGGATCTTTTTGTTCGAAGTTCACTTGAGGCGCAATACGCAGCGCTTGCCCCCCATGACTTGTCCGGAGTTCGCGCTTTAGCGTCCCTCTTCGCGAAGACAAGCTGAAGCTTGAACTCCGGGCCGTCACCGATCCAGATGGCGTTGCTACCCATTACGGGCGCAACACTGAAGGCGAACGACGACCACCCGCAGCAGCATTCCCTTGGCCAGAACCACATTACGGCTCACTCACCCGTTTATTTTGTCTGGAAACTTGAATTACCGCTTTCAACCCGGCGTCTGCGTCTTTGAATCTGCGGAACGGTTTTTTGCCGCCAGAATCCCCTCCGCCCGTTCCAGGATCACCGCTCGGCAGAACTCTGTCAGGCTCTCCGCCTTCGCCACCCGGCTCGCCCGGTCCGCCTTGTCGAATTCCTCCGCCGTCCGGAAAATCACATTCCACGG
>JANOZJ010000073.1:0-1832 GCA_031429315.1 Akkermansiaceae bacterium | reverse complement strand
GTCCAGTATCTGTTGGAAAACACCCTGCGCTACGCCGGACGCGCCGCAGGGGTCGTGATGAATGTGAACACCGGTGAGGTTCTGGCGATGGCCTCCGTGCCCGACCTCAATCCCAACGATTTCTTTCCCAGCATTTCACGGGCGAATCTCGACGGCTACAATCACAACAAGCTCGCGCCTCTAACCAATCGTGCGATTTCCCAGTATGCGCCGGGTTCCACGATGAAGGTCCCCACGGCCATTTCCGCGGCGTTGGTCGGCAAGGCTAACAGCCGCTTCACCTGCAACGGCTATGTGACTTATGGCAACGCCCAGGTGAAATGTTGGATCTTCAGGCAACACGGCGGAACCCACGGCGGCCAGAATCTAGCCGAAGCGATCCAGCATTCCTGCAATCCCTATTTCAACATCATGGCCAACATCATCAAGGACGACCTCGTCACGGGCTGCTCCATGGTGAACATTGGCAAGCGGACCGGTATCGAACTGCCCTCGGAAAACCCGGGCATGTTGCCGGGCAGCCGCGCCTGGCGCGCCACCTATCCCAACGCCACGCTGAGCGCGCATGAAATTGCCATGCTTTCCATCGGCCAGGGCACCTCGATGGCAACTCCGCTGCAGATCTGCGCGATGGCGGCCTGTGTCGCCAACGGCGGCAAATACTATCAGCCCCGGGTGGTCAAACAGGCGGTTTCCGAAGACGGCAAGATCCTCGTCGCCGATACTCCGAAGCTGCAGGTCGATCTCATCCAGGCCGGGATCAAGCCCGCCGACTTCGAACTCATCCGCAAGGGCATGTGGATGTCCACCAACCAACCCGGCGGAACCTCGGGCAAGGTCAAACTTGCCGATATCTCCATCGCCTCAAAAAGCGGCACCGCCCAGGTCACCGAGTTCGGCAAACAATCCAACAACTCATGGATCATGAGTTTCGCCCCTTACGACAGCCCGACATACGCCATCTGCATCATGGTGCAGAACGCCCAATCCGGTGGTGCGGTCTGCGGTCCACTCGTCAACCTAGTCTATCGCGGCCTGTTCGCCCGCGACCTCAAAGGCATCCGGCTGCCACTCAAACCCCAGACCAAGGTCCCGGGGTCTATCGGCGAGAATATCAAATTCATCGAAATCCCGCCGGACGCCATCGCCGCCGTGGAAGCCGGCAATACCCCACCCGCGCCTGAAGCCATCGCCAGCGCCGCCGCCACCCAAGTCACTCCCCTAACCGCAGAAGACACCGGCGAAACCGGCGACGAAGCGGGCGACGTCGCCTCGATCGCGCCAGTCGAGCCAGCCACCGGCGAGACCCCCACCCCGACCATCACTCCCGAGGTGGATGCCGAGGGCTCGGTCATTCCCAAAGCCATTCCCGTCAAAGAACCCTGATTTTCCCCATAACCAACCACAACCTCTAACACCCTCACTCCTATTAACATGATCCAACATATCAAGAGACTTCTCGGAATCGGCAAACCCGACCCGTCGAGAGGCAATTCCATCATCGTCAACGTCGAGAGACTCGAGCGCCGCGTCGCCCTGCTGGAAGACGGCATGCTCGAGGAATACACCGTCGAGCGCGAAGGCGACCAAAACATCGTCGGCGGCATTTTCAAGGGCCGCGTCAAAAACATCGAGGGCGGACTCAAGGCGATGTTCGTGGACATCGGCCTGGACAAGAACGCCTTCCTGCACTTCTGGGACGCCATCCCCGCCGCGCTCGACGGCGGACTCGAGGAGATCCAGCGCGAGAGCAAGAAGCGCCAGCCCCAGCGCAAGATCACCTCCAAGGACATCCCGGACATCTATCCGATCGGCTCGGAAATCGTGATCCA
>JANOZJ010000072.1:0-3446 GCA_031429315.1 Akkermansiaceae bacterium | reverse complement strand
TCAGCACCAGTCGGTGGCGTTCGCCGGTGGGCGGTCGTGGCGGGTCAACGGCCCGGACTACCTCGAAGCAAGGCCGCCCCGCGCGGACGTGCCGATCGACGGCTATCTGATAGACGGCGAGTTGCTGGTCGGCTCCGGTCCCGTGCGCAAGCTCGATGCCGCGAATCTAGCCGCTGCGTCCGCGCTCTTTCCACAGGGCAATGCCGATGGCATCGACCCCGTGACCGGAAACTCCGCCGGACCAGACTCCGCCGCGCTCATCGGCGGGAAAATTTTCCGCTTCGAGAATGACCGCGTCATCGAGCAGGTCATCGTCCGGCTTCAAGAAGCGGACCAACAGGCGACAGTTCGCAAGGTCTTCAAGCCCGACTCCGGTTTCAAATGGCTGGAAGCGGATGGTGGCAGCGTTCCGGCGGGCGGTGACGCGCCAGTAGAGGCCACACCGTTCATGACCAATGCCATCAAGGTTTTGTTCATCCGCGTGGATTTCTCGGACAAGGCGGGGGAACCGGTCACCCAGGCAGACCTTCTAACATCGCTCACCTCCGTCAACGGACATCTTGGGAATTACTCCTACGGTGCCGCCTCGCTCACGTCCACGGTGACCGGCCAGCTCTATCGGATGCCGAGCCCCAGCACCACCTACTCCGGAAATGCCAACGGCAGTGACAACCTGATGACCGCCGCCCGCAGCGCGGCAGCGGCGAATTATACCTTGGCCAACTATGACGTGGTCGGCGTCTATTTCCCGGCGCTCACCGGCATTTATTTCAGCTACTCCGGTCTCGCTTCCGTCGGTGGCGGCGACCATTGGATCAACGGGCTCAATTCTAACATAAATCGGGTCAGCGTGATGGTGCATGAATTCGGCCATAACTTCGGACTCTATCATTCGAACTATTACGACCCCGCCCAGCAGATCAGCGGGAGCTATACTGGTCCCGGCGCGGCGAGTCTGGAGTATGGCGATATCTTCGACCGGATGGGCGGCGCGACTCCTGCGGACGGTTATTTCGGGCCGTTTTCCACCTCCCGGCTCAGTTGGCTGCCCGCCGGGAAAATTGTCCAACCCGCCGCCAACGGGACTTGGCGGATCTATCGTTTCGATGCCGCCACCGCGCTGACCAATCCGTTGATCGCCCTGCGCGTGCCGATGGGCGGCAGTGAATACTGGTGGGTCGGACACCGGCGGCTGTTTCCCGCCCTGGCCAACTCCGCTTACATCGTCGCGGAAGGACTCTACACCGACCGCCCGAACCTCATCGACATGACTCCCGGTTCCCAATCGCCGGAAACCAATGATCGCTCCGACGCGGGCTTGCCTGTCGGCAGCCAGTTCTACGATGCCGCCAAGGGCGTGACTTTCCGCACCCTGGCCAGCGGCGGAACCGCGCCTAACGAATGGATCGACGTGCAGATCGTCTTCGACAGCCACATCCAGTTGACCTCGACCGCGGTGGAAATCGACGAGCAGGCCGGCTCGGCGGTGCTCACCCTGAGCCGCACGTTCGGCAGCACCGGCGTGACCACGGTGAACTATGCCACCGCCAACAGCACGGCGACCGCCGGCAGCGACTATTATGCTGTTAGCGGCACGGTGACCTGGGCGGCTGGCGATGCCGCCGACAAGCAAGTGTTAGTCCCGATCCGGCCGGACTCGCTCAACGACGGCGGAGAAACATTCACCTTCACCCTCAGCGGCGCGGTCGGCGGAACCTTGGTGACCAGCCAATCCGTCGCCACCGTGACCTTGCGCGATGCCGGCCAGCGCCTCACCGCCTTCAACGCGGAATATTTCAACACGACCGTTAGAACCATCGTCCCGCTGGCTTCTGGAAAGGTGCTCATCGGCGGAATTATCAACGCCGGCATCCTCGGCAACATCGCCCGCCTCAATGCGGACGGCACCAACGACACCAGCTTCCTCAAAGGCAGCGGCTTCGACGGCGAAGTGCGGTCCATCGTCGTCCAGAGCAACGGCCAGATCCTCGTCGGCGGCGCGTTCACCAGTTACAACAGCACGCCCTGCAACCGGATTGTTAGACTCAGTGCCGATGGCGTGGTCGATGGCGCGTTCGTCACCGCCATGGGCGCGGGCGCGAATGGGCCGGTCGCCTCGATTGCCATCGAAGCAAGCGGAAAAGTCCTGATTGGCGGGGATTTCTCCACCTTCGCTGGCGGCACCATGGAAGGCATCGTCCGTCTAACTTCTCTCGGCGCGCGCGACACCGGAAGCCCGTTGACCCTGCCTTTTGAACCCTCATGGAACACCCGCATCAATGCGTTGATCGCCCAGGATGACGGGAAAATCATGGCTGCCGGCTCCTTCTATCACGACCCGACTGGAACCGGTTACCACTCCGGCATCGCCCGCCTTAATGCCAACGGCAGCCGCGACACTTCGTTCGATGCGGATGCCGGGCTGCACGCCGCGACCATCGGCGATTTGCGGACGGCGGAAGCGCTCATCCGCCAGCCCGACGGGAAATACATCGTCGGCGGCAGTTTCACAAAATTCGATGAGAACTCCGCCCCTAACATCGCGCGGGTCAACTCTAACGGAACCTTCGACGGCAGCTTCGTCCCGCCGGCCTTCAACGACAACAACATCACCGCCCTGTTGCGCCAACCATCCGGGGCGATCGTCGTTGGTGGCTGGTTCACCAGTCCGTTCAACCGCTTGGCGCGGGTACTCGCCAGCGGTGCCACGGACCCCACGTTCCGGCAGGGGGCCGGACCCGGCGGTGCGATTTATGCCGTGGCCCGCGACCGCGACGGGGCGCTGTGGGTCGGTGGAAATTTCTTCACCTACGACGGCGCGAGCGTTTGGCCGGTGGTCAAGATTGCCGGCGGCGTTTCCGCCTACGACACCTGGGTCTCACAGACCTTCACCGCCGCCCAAATCAACGCCGGCATTGCCGATGCCGGTGACGATTCCGACAACGACGGCATCCTCAACCTCGCTGAAATGGCGCTGGGAACCTCGCCCACGGCAGCCAATTCCACCAGTCCATTCGCGCCGCTGGCGGGTGGCACCGGCCTCGTTACCAACGGCCCGGCGGTCTATCTGAAATCCACCTTTGCCCGGGGCCAGTCGAATCCCGGCGTCTGGCTCAGCGCCCAGTTCAGCTCGAATCTCGGCACCTGGCTGCCCGCCAACCCCTTGCCAGGAGCCAACGCCACCTACGACGTCCTCGAGGACAGCGCCAGCCGTTTTACCGTCCGTGACAAGACTCCTGCCGACGGCGCGACGCCCAAGCGCTTCGTTAGATTCGTCGTCCGCAAACCGGAGTGAGTGTGATGGAGGCAGATTGACCAGAAATCCGCTTGCCCTCCGCCGCGCGGCTCTGCAATCTGCCGCGCACCAAGGCGGCTTGGCGGAATTGGTAGACGCGCTCGACTCAAAATCGAGTTCTAACGAGTGTGGGTTCGAGTCCCACAGCCGC
>JANOZJ010000071.1:0-22924 GCA_031429315.1 Akkermansiaceae bacterium | reverse complement strand
GCTTGATGGCCGCCACTCCTACAAGAAACGGATTTCTCAGTGCTTGTTTGCAGGCCTTGCGTTCCGAAGACATTCCATTTTGCATATCTCGCAACCATCATGAGTTTTGGGAGGACGGCCCTTCCGACGTGGACATGATGGCATCACCGCGCCATCTGAAGGAAGCCACCTTGTGCATTGAATCCGCTGCTAGCCAATCCGGCTACCACCTTGTTTCACGGACACGTTTCGACAATCTATGTTTGGTCTTCCATGCACCGGGAGCCGGTTATGTGCGCCTTGATCTGGACACTGCGGTGCGCTGGCGCACGCGAACCTTGCTCGCCGCGGAAGCGGTTCTTGATAGCCGCATGGAACAGGACGGACTGCCGGTTCCAAGTCCGGCACACGAAGCCCTGATCCTGTTATGTCAGTGTGCCTGGGCGGGAAAAGCCAAGGCATCCTACCGCGAACGCCTGAGGGAGCTGACTTCCAACGACGTCGGCATCACCAGTTTCCTGGATTCAAAATTCCAATTTGACCAAGAGGCGCTCTCCCGCCTCATCGCAGGAGGGGCCGCCGATCATCTCCGCAGATGCTTCCGTCGCGCACGGCAGCCACAAGATCGCCTTCGCAATTGCTTCGAACTGATCAGTCGTTCACTAGTGAGAATCCATCGTCCGCCGGGCATGGTGATCGATTGCCCGAAACTCCAGGATCATCTCCGCACGACCACGGCCGACATGATGGCGCTTCTTTCCCCAACCGCAAAGGCGGCCCGTGGCGGCGACTCGATCCTCCAAATCCTGCGCGCCGTGTTTCGCGGCGGAATCGTCTGGGCCGATGCTCCTAACCATTCGCTTGGCGTGATGATTGCCCGCGCGTGGGTCGGCAAGCGGCGTTCGTTTCATTGGACAAACGGGCAGATCCAACACCCCGCCAGCGGACAGTCCGCCGCTGCGGAATCCGCCCACGACTTCATCGGTAGCATCCTCGCCGAGGGACCGTATTGATAGAACCCGTCCATGCCATTTGTCGCGCTGCTAGGTTGTGATGGTTCCGGAAAATCCGCGGTAATCTCCCAGGTTTGCGGGCGGTTTCGTGCCGCCGGAATCCCCGTGATCTGCGGCCACTGGCGACCCGAGGCATTTGCAGGAAAATCCGCGGAATCCATTGCGGCCGACGACCCACATGGCAAGCCTCCCCATGGCCCGGTGAAGTCCATTCTGAAGTTGGCGTGGCTTTGGCTCAACTGGTGGCTCGGCTGGTGGCGGGAACTGCGCAAAGCCAGCCGCGACGGACTCGTCCTGTTCGACCGGTTCCATGGCGATCTCCTGATAGATCCGCGGCGGTACCGCTACGGCGGGGCCGTCTCGCTTGCCAAGCTGGCGAGCAGTCTCATGCCGCAACCGGATTTGATCCTATTTCTCGACGCGCCTCCCGAGGTCTTGCTTGCCCGCAAGCAGGAAGTCAGTCGCGAGGCGTTGGAGCGCTCCCGGGAGCGCTATTTGCAATTTGGGAAACGGCAGCGCCAATTCCTTTTGATCGATGTCAACCGGCCGTTGGAAGATGTGATCCAGGACGTGATGTCGAGGATCAACGCCGTCCGAAAAACTAACTGAGTAAAGCAAAACAATCATGAAATATACGATTACCAAACGACAAGACTGGCTAAATGCGGTGCGGCGGACGTATCAATTTTTCAACGGCAAGGAATATGCCGGCGAGAAGCTGGAAGAGCGGATCGTGTTCTATTGCCAGATGATGGAAGATTTCGGCTTGCTGAGTCCCGGCAAGCGGATCGTCGATCTCGGCGCGGGCATCTATTTTTTCGATCCGATCATCCAGGCGCTCGGCGCGGAAGTGCATTTGGTGGACGACTACGGCGGCGGTGGTGGAATCGACAACGCGGATCGCCGCGATGCCGAGGACATCCTCAAGCGCTATCGAGAGGAGTGGAAATTCCCGATGCATCAACTCGACATCCTGAAAAGCCCGCTGCCGTTCGAAGATAACAGCGTCGATGCCATCACCTGCTTCCACTGCCTGGAGCACTGGCACAATTCGCCCAAGAAGTTGTTCAAGGAAATCACGCGTGTCCTGAAACCGGGAGGTCTGTTATTCCTTGCCACTCCAAATGCCGCCAACATCCGCAAGCGCGTCACCGTGCCATTCGGCATGAACAACTGGTCGCCGTTGGACGAATGGTATGAAGAAGAGCCGGTCTTCCGCGGTCATGTCCGCGAACCGATTCTCGCGGATCTCAGGAACATCTGCGAGAGAAACGGACTGAAAGTGGTGGCACAACATGGCCGCAATTTCATCGGGCGGGACAGCCAGATCATGAGCTGGATGCCTCATGTACTGCGCCATGGAATGGGCGCGGTGTCCCAGTCGATCTTGCGGTTTTTCCCGACCTTGTGTTCGGACATTCACGTGGTGGGCAGAAAGGTGAAGTGATCTGTTTGATGAGTCGGGATTCCATGACAGATACCGAACTTCTCTCGCGCGTGTTCGGAGCTATGGATCCGAGTGCGCGGGTCATGTATGGCTTGCGGCGAGGCGGGCGCTTGTTGCTGGCATTGCCGCCAACGGGCAAAACGGCGGAATGGGCCCTGCGCCTCTATCAGCCACAGCGGCGGATGGCCCGCTGGATGGTGGCCGTGTTGCATGGACTGGCGCGCGTTTCGATGCATGGGCTCTTGCTTCCCAAGCTCCCCGTATCGAGTCAGCCGGTGGTCCTGGATCCGCCCCTGCCTGGAATCGAACCTGGCACCTGCGGGGTCTTGTTAGGCAGTCCCGAGCACCGGGTGCGGCGGGCGATCGCCAGTTTCCGGAATATGGGGCAATGGGAGGTCGCCAAAATCTCGTTCGGCAAGGATGGAGCGCGGGTCTTGGAGCGGGAAGCGCGGGTCTTGAGCGAACTCCAACCGCTGACAAAGGGCGTTCCACGCCTGTTGGGTCTGCATCGGGCGGAAGATGTGACGGTGCTGCGGATGCCTTACCTAACAGGAGCTTCGATTCACCATGGGGAATCCGACGACGCCATTCGCCTGCTGCGGCAGTGGATCACGGATGAAGTCACGAAGCCAGCCACGGAGTTCCCCGAGTGGGCGGCGATCGAATCCGCACTTTCCGGCGACGGGGCGGGTTCCTGCGTGTTGGGGGAGATTTCGAAGATGCAACTCAGGCCGGTGATCTGCCACGGCGATTTCGCACGCTGGAATCTGCTCCGGAAATCGGATGGCGAGCTGATGGTTCTCGATTGGGAATGGGGACACGAGCGGGGCATGCCCGGCATCGACTTGATCCATTATTTCCTGCAGGACGACCGTCTAGTCAGGCGGCTGCCAGCGACCGAGGCAATTGCCGCCACGCTGCGGGCACTCAACCAGCCCGCCTGCCGCAGTTATCTCGATGATACCGGTTGGACTGGCGATCCGCTGTTAGTAGTCATCGCCTGCCTTGCTTACAAGCAGGGAGCCGGACATCAGGAGAATGGCGATGTCCTGCGCGCGGCGGTGGCAACGGCGCGGTCCACCACGCACAACGTCAGTTAGCATGTCATTCCGGAAGCCAGCGATCCTTCTCATGGGTCAAACTCCGCCGCCGTGGCATGGCCAGGCGGTGGCGACGCAGATCCTGTTCGATCACGATTGGCCGGACTTCGAGGTGCATCGGCTGCGGATGGAGTTCAGCGAGGAAATGCAGGAGGTCGGTCGCTTCCAATGGAAGAAGATCGGGCATCTTTTCGAGTTGATCGTGGGCGCGAGGAAAGTCCTCAAGCGCAATCCCGGGTGCATCCTGTTCTATCCGCCGGCGAGCGCGAAGTGGATTCCATTCCTGCGGGACGTCGTTTTTCTAACGGTCGTGAGGTATCTGGCGGGATCGACCATCTTCATCTTTCACGCGGGTGGCCTTCCGGTGTTCGTGCATGGTTCGGGCCTCCGGCGGCTGCTCGGCGCGCTGATCTATCAGGCGGCGGAGGTCTCACTGGAGGTAGCCCAGGAGCCGGTGCCGCCCCACGAGGTTTTCGCGGCAAAGTCATGGCAGTGGTGCCCTTGCGGAATCGAGGTGCCGGAACTCGCGCGGGCCAGCCGCCCGGAAGACAGCCCGCTAACCGTGTTATTCGTCGGCAGTTTGCAAGAGGGCAAAGGCGTGCTCGAGATTCTGCGGACGGCAGCCTTGCTCAAGCAGCAGGGCCGGGAGCGGGATTTCAAATTCCGAGTCGTCGGCAAATGGTTTTCCAAGGACTTCGAGAATGAAGCTCGCCAACTGCGGTCCGATGCGGAGTTGGAGTCGATGGTGGAATTCGCGGGCCAGTTGATCGGTGACGAAAAGTGGTGCGCCTACGCCGACGCGGATGTGTTTTTCTTCCCGACCCATTACTCGTCAGAGGCGACGCCGATCGTGCTGATGGAGGCGCTGGGAGCGGGCCTACCGGTTGTTTCCACCGAGTGGGCCGGAATCCCGGCGATGCTCGACGGCTGCCAGACAGCGCGCCTGTTGCCAATCCGCTCGCCGGACCAATACGCCGCCACCTTGGCCGATTTGTTCTCCCGCAGCGGCGACCATGCGGCAACTGTGGAAGCATCCCGCACGTTCTATCAGAAGCACTTCCTGCCCCGACGCTTTGTCGAACGGGTGGAAAAGGCATTCCATGGCGTGGTCGATGGCGGTCGGGAATTGCAGCGTCCGGCAGCCGGGATAGATCGATCTAACGAGTCCGCGGCAGGAACCGAAACCGACCTTGTCCCGCTTCAGGTCTCTGCCTATCTGGCGGACCAGAATCCGGGTCACGACCGGAGTTTCGGGATTTCCCGGATGTCCCAAGTGGTCATCAACGCCCTCCAGACCAGCGGTGAGGCCAGCATCGAAACCATTGCCTCGCGGACTTCCCAGCAGGCACCTGGCAGCGTGAAAGCCAACCGGATCCTGCCTTGGGGCACTCGCCGCAAGTGGGTGCGCCTGCTGACGGATCACTTCCATCCGCTGTTCAAAAGTCGCAGGCATGAGCCCGACATCTATTACTTCCCCAAAGGCTATCTGCCGCTGATGAGTTCGTTTTGCCGGCCGTCCGTGGTGACCATCCATGACACGATCATCCAATACGATGAAGACCACTATCCCGAGTGGAGAAGCCGCTGGGAATATGGCTACTGGGCGATCATGCTCAAACATACCCTGCGAAAGGCCGACCGCATTCTAACTGTTTCCGAGTCTTCGAAACGGCAGATCCGCGAGTTCATGAAACGCCATGGCATCCCGGCGAAGGAAATCACGGTGACTCACGAGCCATGTCTCTATGAGGAGATTCCCCAACCGGTGGCTCCCGCGAAAGAGAACTATGTGATTCATCTGGCATCCTGTGAACCGCACAAGCGCACCGCTCACCTTGTCCGCTGGTGGAACGAAGCGGAGTCCCAGGGAATCCGTTTGCCGATGTTGCATTTGATTGGTGCCCTCCCGCCCGAGGTGGCTCCGTTGCTGGCTGGCTCGCGTTCGATCATGAAGCGGCCGTTTCTCGAAGACAGCGCGCTGCAAGCCGCCTATCTGGGGGCCCGCGCGCTGATCCTGCCTTCCGAGATCGAAGGCTTCGGCCTGCCCGCGCTGGAAGCCTACTATCTGGGAACTCCGGTTTGTTTTGTCAAAGGAACCTCGGTGGAAGAAGTTATCGGCGTGGCCACCCACAAGGGCGCGTTCTCGCTGGACTCCCGGGAATCGCTGTTTGCCGCCCTCGACGAGGTCATGGCGATGACCGCAGACGAAATCCACGGTTGCGGCCTCAAGCTGCGAGAGGGCTACGCGACCCGCGTCGTGACAAATAAAATGCTCATGGCATTCCGCGACCTTCATGCTAACCGAAACTAATTCCATACGATACCATTTGAAATGCCTTCCTTTTCCCATTGCCTGCGGATTTTCGGTTTGGACTTCCGACGCTCGTTTCACGTCACGCGCGGCATCGGCCGCTATCTAAAGGATCTCCGCGAATTCAAAGGCCGGATGGGCGACGACTTCCGCTGGGGAAGACAACTTCCCATCTTGGACGAATGGCAAGCATCGAGCGGAAACCTTGGCGCCTATTTCCATCAAGACATGTTAGTCGCCGGCTGGATCTACCGGAACCAACCGCTAAGACATGTGGATGTCGGTTCGAGGATCGACGGATTCATCGGCCATCTGGCGGTGTTCCGCGAGGTAGAGGTTCTGGATATCCGCCCGCAACCCCATGCAATCCATAACATCGTTTTCCATCAACTCGACCTGATGGCGGAACTGCCGGAAGTTTGGATCGAATGCACGGATTCCTTGTCGTGCCTGCATACGATCGAACACTTCGGCTTGGGACGCTATGGCGATAGCATCGATCCCAAGGGCCATGAGAAAGGCCTGGCACAATTGAAACGCATGGTCAGACCGGGTGGCGTGCTCTATCTGGCCACGCCCATCGGGCCGCAGCGCATCGAGTTCAACGCCCACCGGATTTTCGCCGCAGAAACCCTCGCGGGTTGGTTCGCGGATGGTTGGGAAATCGAACGCTTCGCCTATCTCGACGACTCCGAGGTGATGCACGAGGACTCCGATTGGCGGAACGCGGATGTTGAGCACAACTTCGGCTGCAACACAGGACTAGGAATCGTCGCTGCCAGAAAAAAGACGGAGTGACGCCGCCCCCAACCGGTAGTTATTTTAGCATTTCCGCATCTACCTCGAAATGATCCGCGTCGTCATGTTAGGCCGCTTGGGCAATAATATGTTCCAATATGCCTTGGGACGGGTGTTAGCGGAGAAACACGGTGTCCCGCTGGTCATGGACGCTTCATGGTTCAACGCGGAAGGATGGGGACAGGTGAAGTGCCTGAAGGATCTACCCGGCCCCGCGACGGGAACCGTCAAGGTCGTCCGGCGATGCTCGTTAGGTGCCCGCGCCCTCTTGAAAGCCACGGGAAAACATTACTGGGAGTACCGCGGAATTCCAATTCTGCGGGAAAACGCGCGGGACCAATCGTTCGACACGGGATTCTTCGATGCATCGGCGGACTGCATGCTGTTCGGCTATTTCCAGAGTCCGCTCTATTTCCAAGGTCACGAAGACATGCTGCGGTCCGAGCTATCAACCGCCGATCTAGGACTGGAGAACGGACGCGAGGAACTGGCGGCCAGGTTGCGGCAGCCCGGCTCCGTCGCCGTCCATGTCAGACGCACCGACTACGCCGGCAATCCCGACCTCGACCTGTGCGGCGCGGACTACTACCGCACCGCGATGCAACGGATGCGTGGTTCGATTCCCGCGCCCCGCTTCTTCATCTTCTCCGACGAGCCGGCATGGGCAGCCGTCCACCTCCAAGGCGCGGATGTGGAATCCATTCCTCATCCCGGGCAGCAATCGCCACTAACCGATCTTCATTTGATGAGTCTGGCAAACCATCACATCATCGCGAACAGCAGTTACTCATGGTGGGCCGCCTGGCTGGGTCAAAAGCCCGGCCAGCGGGTATTAATGCCGGATCGCTGGTTCGGCCATGTCCAAGTGCCAATCGAGGAAAAGCGTTTGCCGCACTGGGAGATCCTGGCGTGAAGCGCGAAGAACCACCCTGATCATCGTGACTTCAAAATTCTCACCCGCGCTCGGGATTATGATCTGCCTGCTGCTCTGGGCGATCGGAGTTCAACTGCATTCGTCGCTGTCATGGGGACACGAAAGCTGGCAGCTAACCGAATGGTTGATTGACTACTCGGGCGGCTTCGTCCGCCGCGGACTAACAGGGTCGTTGGTCCGGATATTGTCGGAAGCGACTGGCGTCCAGGCCAACCTTGTGGCCATCATCTGGAGCACCGCGTGCTACCTCGCGCTCGCCGTCTGGTTCCTCCGCCGCTCCACCCGGACTTTTCCGGTCATCCTTATCCTGTCATGTGTCGTGATGGGTTTCCCGGCCTATCAGGACTGCATCCTCCGCAAGGATTGTCTCGGGCTGTTGTTGCTGCTCGGATGTCTCAAGGCGGATAACAGCCGCCTTCCCCGCCCGCTCGCCATCGTCGTCATCAACTTGTTGGCGGGAGCGGCCATCCTCTGCCACGAAGCGTTTGTTTTCTATTCCCTGCCGGCTCTCGTCCTCTTCACGCGCCGGGACGAGGAGCCGCTGTCCGGCCTCCAACTCCTGCGCCGCAGCCTGCCGCTGTTGCCCGCCGCCGCCTGTTTCGCTCTGGCCTCGGTTTATCACGGAACGCCCGCGATCGCCGAAGCGGTGAACGATTCATGGCTCCCCTTGTGGCGGACCATCGATCCCGCCAACCCTCATTTGGAAGCGTCTTCCGCAGCGATCAATGCCCTGGGCTGGACTTCCCAACAAGGACTATCGATTTCTGTTCACATGCTGACCTCCGGTTTCTATCAGCCGTTGGCATGGGCCTTCGTGTTCGCGGTGTCATTCGCACTGATGGTTCTATTCACGGACCGGGACGCCGCTCCCGCCATGGAAACAAAAACCCGGGTGACGGCGATCCTGTTGGCGCAGTTGGCTTTCATCTCACCGCTCTTCCTCCTCGGATTCGACTACGGTCGCTGGCTCTTCTTCTGGGTCGCAAGTTCGATGATGCTGCACACCTTGGAGCGCAGGGCGCCACGCTGGCTGGAGTCGTGCGTCGCCTGGATTTTTGAAAAAACGAGACTGAGGCAACTCATCGCGTGGCTGCCTGCCAGAGACTGGTATCTGCTTTTTTTCGGCGTTCCCGTTTGCTGGAACATCCATAATTTCCTGCTAGCGAGTCCCGTCATCCGTCATTTGCAAATCCTATGGCAACGCTAACCGAGAGATCCATGGAACCGTCCGCTGCCGGCGGATCATCCCGCAGTTGGCTCGTTCTCGCCCTGCTGCTGGCATTTCCATCGGCCGGATTTATCCAGAAATACGCCGGCCTAACGGGATTGGCCGCCTATGGGATCGCGGTGGTCGCCGTGGTGTTCTTCATCCTGAAATCCAGCGGCCACGGTGCGCCTTGGTGCCGCCGCCACTTCCGGGTGTTAGTGGCCGTGGTTCTTGCCGGACTCGCGATCATTTTTGTCATCGGCTATCCCATCGAGGACAGCAGAGGCCCAGGGAAAAGCAGCGATCGCGACCAGGGCCTAAACCTTGCGGTGAGCCGCCTGGCAGAAGGAAAAACCCCTTATTACCCGCCCGGCGGCGTGGCCGGGCCACTGTCGGTCCTGCCAGGCTCCATCCTGCTGGCGGCCCCCTTTGTCGCGCTTGGAAACAGTGCCTATCAGAATTGGTTCTGGCTGACCGCGTTCCTTTTCTGCGCCGTCCGGTTGTTCAAGGACCACGCCCTCGCACTGTGCCTGCTTGCGATCCCGCTGGCGTTGTCGCCGGCCGCCCAATATGAATTCATCTCCGGCGGAGACCTCATCGCCAACGGAATCTTCGTCGCCGCGTTTTCGCTGTTAGCACTGGATCGTTGGTCGAATCCGTCGGCACCGGCGTGGAGCCGGTGGCTTTGCTGCGTGCTGTTGGGAGTGGCACTCGCGTCCCGCGCGAACTTCCTCCTGCTCGCGCCGCTTTTCGGCGCGACTGTCTGGCGCACTGCGGGATTTCGCAAGGCATTCGCCGCCACCGCGCTGGTGGTTTTGACTGCGGCGGCCATCACCCTGCCCTTTTATCTCAACGACCCGGCCGGGTTCACGCCGCTCATGTCGAAGCAGAAACTCGCGGGCGTGGATCATGCCTTGCCATGGGCGAGCAGGGCGATGATCGGAGCGACCCTGCTGGCGGCGATTGTGTGCGCGTGGCGGCTGTTAGCCAGTCGCAGCGACGATCCGACCACCGCATTTTTCCGGGGCTGCACGATCGTCACGCTGACGCCGATGGTGTGTGCGGTGCTGTTTTCCAGCGCAATCAACGGCCATCCTGATTTCGGCTTCATGACCGACCGCTTCGGGCTGATGTATGTGTTCTTCGCGCTTCTCGGATGGGGCGGACGGTGGTTTCAAAGATCCCCTAACACCAATTAGGATGTCTCCCATGCGATGGTTCACATGCACGCCGGTCGCCTTCGGAGGCGGGCCGGATTTTTTGCCCGGGACAGCGGCTTGATGTGCCGCGGGTTCCAGGCGATCGGCTGCGAGTCGATGGCGGTCATGCCGGGTGAGCCGCAGGACAACGACCAAGCGGATTTGATCCGGACGGACTATGCCAATCTCGAATCCGCCGAATGGTGGAAGAGCCACCACCTCGACGGGGTGGTCCCATATGCCTGGGCTTACCCCGTAGTTTTCCATGAGTTTACGTGAACAGTTTTGGCGAATCACCGGCCCTTTTCATAGGCTGGCAGGCCGCATTTTAGGCCCCTCTGTTTACGACGGCGGACTGCCGAGCGGGACTTTTTCCGAAGCTACTTGTATCATTGCCGGCACGACCAAAGGAGGGATCGTGTTCGATGGACAAATACTGCCATTTATCCCGCCGGACTCGGAAATCGTCGCCGCTGGATTGAAACAACATGAGTTCGGTGCATGGCAATGTTTGTGGACACAGCGCGACGATGCATTCCTTGCGGACCCCAGCCTCCCGCACACTGATTCTCATGGACGGATCTGTTTGGAAGCCACTTACAACACTCACTCACGGTACGACCCGGTTTGGCGCCGCAAACGGCCCGCGTCAGTGAGGAATCTATCGGGTGACTATACCAGCATCGTTTCCCGGTGGAATATGGGAGGCAATTATTATCACTGGTTTCTGGACGGTCTTACCCGTCTAATCCATCTGGACTCATTCCCGCCATGCTGCCGCATCCTGATTCCTCGTGCCCTCCCCCCATACGCCAAGCGATCACTGGAACTCCTGGGATTGGCGGACCGGGTCGAGGAAACCGCGGAAGAAGATCTCAGAATCGAGCACTATTGGTTTGCCGGCCCCACGATGTTAACCGGATGTCCGGACCCTGCCGGGGTTAAATGGCTGAGAGACCACCTTGTAGCTCATTCCGAGACCAACGGAGCGCGCTGGCTCTACGTTGAACGAAACGCGGCAACTCGCGGCTGCACGAACGCCATCGAAGTTCGTGAATGGTTTTCCGCACGGGGCTGGGAATTTATTGATCCCGGGACCATGACTCTCGACGAGCAAATCGCCATATTTAGCAAAGCAACGGCTGTGGCTGGCATTCACGGTGCCGCGATGACAAATCTACTTTGGATGCCTCCCGGTGGCAAAGTTATCGAGCTCATGCCCTCGGAGTTCCGCAATGGTTGCTACGCTGCCTTGGCTTTGGTCGTTGGGCTGCAGCATCGGAGCGTGGTCATCCCATCGGACCGCCGTGGAAACGTCCATGTCTCCGTTCAGCACCTTGAATCGTTCTCCCAATGGGCGGAAAATTCTATGGATGAACAAAAATCACGAATCGAATATCATCGTCGCCCCACTTCCTAACATTTATATTATTGATGGATTTCACGATCATCACCCCGAACTTGAACTACGGGCGTTTCCTCAGTGATTGCCTGTCGAGCGTCGCGAATCAATCCGGAGTCACCTTGGAGCACCTGGTGTTTGATGGCGGCTCGACCGACGAGAGCGCGGCGGTTGCAGCCACTTATCCAAGCATCATTTGGTCGCAGGAAAAAGACGCGGGAATGTCGGCGGCGATCAACAAGGGCTTCGGGCGGGCGCAGGGCGATTGGGTGATTTGGTTGAATGCCGACGACCGCTTGAAACCCGGGGCGCTTGCCGAGATTCTGATTGAGTTGAAGAAATCGAACGCCGACGTGGTCTATGGCGACTATGATTTCATCAATGAGTCCGGCAACTTGATCCGCCAGATGAAAGTGCCGCGCTGGTCGGCGTTCGTGCATATCCATCACCATTGCTATGTGCCATCGACCGCAGCGTTCTATCGAAACTCCACCGTCATTGCGAAAGGCTTCCGCCTGCGGGAGGATTTCCACTATGTGATGGACGGCGAGTTCTATGCCCGGCTCGATTCCATCGGGAAAAAATTCAAGCGTGTTTCCATCAACCTCGCGGACTTCCGAATGCACGGCGGGAACGCGTCCCAGCGGCATTTGATGAGAACGCGGGACATGGACACCATTTTGGCGGCGGAGCATCAGCATGTGGAGTCGCGGGCGATCCGCCGGGCGTATGGCATCACGCTTTTCAAAGATCCCTATCTCGTCGGTTTGATAGACGGAGTGTTCTGGGTCTTTGCGCGGGGATGGAAGGCCGTTCTCAAATTGTTATGAGTCTGCCAGAAGGGTCCACTCCAGCCATTCGTGTCGCCGCCATCTTCGCGACGATGAACCGCGCGGAAACGGCGAAGGCGTGCGTGATGGCGCTGGCGCGGCAAACGTCGCCGCCGGAGTGGGTGATGGTGGCGGACAATGGTTCGACCGATGACACGGTGCGCGTGCTGGAGGCGTTGGAGAACTTGCCCTTCACCCTGGTTATACACCGGATGCCGGAAAACCGTGGCAACGCCGGCGGTGTGGAAGCGGTGATGGAGCGGGCATTCGCAGAGGGAGCCGACGCGGTGTGGATTCTCGACGACGACTCATGGCCGCGCGAAGCGGCACTGACGGCTATGTTAGATGGCGGATGGGATCCCCGGGTGGTGAGGCATGCGCTGCAGATCGATCCCGCCACCGGACGATTCACCTGGCCGTTGCAGATCGCCGATGGCCAAGGTGGCTGGCGCTTGGTGTGGAGCGAAGGCGAGCTGCCGGACGGCCCGAAGGTGCGCAGCCGGATCTCGTGGACCGGAGCGCTCCTGCCGCGGGAAGTTAGAGAATGCGTGGGACCGGTGACGGGCGATTTGTTTATCCGTGGCGAGGACGAGGAATATCCATGGCGGATCGAGCAAGCGGGCTTTTTCCAGGAAGCCATCCGTGGCGCGGTGATGGATCATCCGGGGCCGCAAAACATGGTGCATTGGCAATTCCTTGGAAAGAACTTCTTCTTCGAGCGCGGTCTAGCGGATTGGAAACTCTACTACAAGGTCCGCAACATGGTTTGGTTGAAACGCAAGCAAACCGGCGATTTGCGGGCGATCCGCATGGCCGCCGCATATGGCTTTGCAGCCACACTCATCGACGGGCCCCGGCGCATCCCCCTGCTCTGCCGGGCCATCCGCGATGGCTGGAACGGGCGCTTGGGGAAGATGTAATGATACCATGATGGCTCAACTCAAATCCCTGGTCCGGCAACTGTTCAATCGCTCGGCATTGTTTCAAAGCCTCGGGGGCTTCATCTCGATCATTGTATGCCCACCAACCCGGCGAGCGGGCGTTCACCGATTGGATTGTTGCGGAGCATCCCGGATTTTCCGCGATTCACTTCCACTCGACGCGGACGCTGCGGCATGGATTCACGTTGATTCAGAGGCAAGGTCCGCTCACCTAACAAGGAGGGAGAGCCGCTTGAGGTGGCGGTGTGCCAGCAGCGCGAGGGCGATGCCGATGGCGTCGCAGGCCAGGTCGAAGACATCGACCCAATCGAATCCATAGCCGAAGGCAACCTGGGCGACCTCGATGGCGAGGGCTAAAATCACCGCCAGCGAGCGCGCCGGTCCAGCACCGACGAGGCAGGCGATCAAAAAGGTCGGTGTCCATAGCAAGATGATGTGAAGCATTGGCCGGGCCTTGGCCGCGTAGAGCTTCAGGCGCAGGGTGAAGTCGCCCTGGTCGGGGATCATTCCCACGGATTCCACAGGAACTGGACTGCTAGATATGGGATCGGGCGGGACGATTCGCGAATGTGCGGCGGGTTCCTGACGCAGGATGATGTCCGTGCCGATGGGGAAGGTCGCGCCAATCGAGTGATATAATTTCCACGGTCCCGGGACCACGAAATAGAGACCCATGACGAGCCAGACGGTCGCCGCAAGCAGCGGGCGGATGAGGCCGGCGCTGGCCCCGATCCACGCGACGGCCCAGGCGAGCCAGGCGGCGATGACGACCCAGCGGCCGATTTTCCAAAGCCATGTTTCCCTAACGACCGTGGCCTCGAAAACCGGGAGTTCGAAATCGCCGCCGGTGCCGAGGTTTTCCAAGCGCAATGCCGGAATGGCCGGCGGGTGGTCCGGCCTAGTCACCCATTCCTGGGTTTCGCCGAGGCTGTTGTGGCGCGCCGAGCCAATCCGGTTGTTTTCCCACGCCACGCCGCCGGATGGAGAATGCCATTCGATGATACACCGCCCGTCCTCCCAACTTTGTTTGCCGGGCATGAGATTGGTGGCGGCAATCTGAACCCTAAGATGCAGCAGATCCACGGCATGCATCTCAGGCAAGTCCAGACGGGTCACCACCGGCTGGGGATCATCTGGATTCACCCGCAAGCGAAGTCTGGGCCGCGTCGCCGGACCCAACCAATCGACGCCAGGGGACTCAGGGGAGGTGGCGCGAAGATCCGCGAGGTGAATGGTCCGGAGCCCGGGTGAACGCTCGAAGCGGTGTTGCCACAGGAAGCCGATAGCCGCCACCAGGATCAAAAACGTCAGCGGCAGGAACAGGCGGCGCATCTCTGGCGCTAGAAACCACGCCCCCGCCGGGTTTCCAACCAAATTCGGGCGCATTTCCGGGCGCATGACTGCGGAATCCAATTAGACGGTTATTCACAATCCGCGATTGCAGCGGCGGAAATAATAGCAATCCTATGCGCGGTCCGGAATCCCCGGGTTCAGCCGATCACTCACCCACCCCGCATGGCTACCAGCCGCAAAGATTCTTTCACGATTCAAGCCCTTCAGTTGACGGACGCGCTCCTCGTCTGGGTGGCGTTTTGGGTGGGTGGTGTTTTCCGGGTTTGGGCCGGATTGGCCTCACCTGACGAGAGCTTGCTGGAGTCGATGAACTGGGTACTCTACATCGCGGTGCCGTTCACGCCACTGGTCCTCGAGCGGTTTGGTTTCTATGACCGCCTGCGGCACAAGCCGACGAGCGCCGCGATCTGGCAACTGTTGCAGGCACTGGTGGTGATCGTTTTGATCCTGAGCATCTTCGCGGTGTTCGCGAAGGTTCTTTCCGCTAGGCGCCTGACCCTCGGACTTGGGCTGATTTTCATCTTCCTGCTGCTGCTCGTGCGGGACCGGATCACCCATGTCTGGTTGAAAAGAAAGACCGCGAGTGATGCCACCAAGGAACGAATCATCATTGCCGGATCGGGAAACGACATGGCGGAACTGCTCGCGGAACTCGACCCCGAGATCATTTCGGATTGGAAGGTGGTCGATCATTTCGACCTGGGGACACGAGAGGTCCACGAGCTGTTCGCGCTGTTGAAGGAGCAGTCGGTTAGCCGGGTGTTGTTTTCAGCCAAGAGCACGGAGTTCGAGAAAGTCGCGCGGGCGATTGAAGCGTGCGAGCTGCAAGGGGTGGAAGCGTGGATCGCTGCATCGTTCATCCGCGCGCAGATCGCACGGCCGGTTTTCGACGCGATCGGCAACAAGCCGATGCTGGTCTTGCGGTCCACTCCCGAGCTGTCGTGGGAGCTGCTGTGCAAGGAGCTGTTCGACCGGGTCGGCGCGGGCCTGGCCATTATTGTTTCCTCGCCGGTGTGGATCATCGCGGCGCTGGGCATCATGATCAAGAGTCCGGGAGCGCCGGTATTTTTCTCGCAGATGCGGGCCGGTCGTTACGGCCAACCGTTCCGGATGTGGAAATTCCGGACGATGGTGGCGAACGCGGATAAGATGTTAGACCAGATCAAGGAAGACCATGGCAACCAGATGGAAGGTCCGGTTTTCAAGTTGAAGAACGACCCGCGGATCTTCCCATTTGGTGCGATGCTGCGGAAATTCAGCATCGACGAACTGCCTCAGCTTCTCAACGTGTTCTCGGGTGAAATGAGTCTGGTGGGACCGCGACCGCTGCCGATTTATGAAGTGGAAGCGTTTTACGAACTGTCCCATCGCCGACGCTTGAGCGTGAAGCCCGGCATCACCTGCGAATGGCAAGCGGGTGGCCGCAATACGATCACCAGCTTTGAGGAATGGGTGGCGATGGATCTCCGCTACATCGACAACTGGTCGCTGTGGCTGGACATCAAGATCCTGATCCGCACCGTCCCCGCGGTGCTGTTCGGCAAGGGCGCGACTTGATAGAAAAGCTGAAATGCTGAAATGCTGAAAACTGCAATGCTGAAATTTCAGCCAGTGCGTCGCACAGGGACTTCTGCATTTTCAGAGCACCTGACCTCGTGTGAGAGGCGGAGTGACCGTTGACAGTAAAATCGCGGCATCAGGCTCCGGGCAGGATGCCCGGGCCACTGTGGCGCGGGCATTCTGCCAGCCGCCAATCTTCATTGTGGTATCTCCTCAATTACCGCTAAAGCAATCGCGAGGTCAGGTGGTCTGATTTTCAACGTTTCAGCGTTTTCTTCCCCAATGCCCGCGCTTTCTTCCGTTTTTCTCGTCATCGCGCTGGTGTTGGCGGTGGGGATCGGGCCGCAGACGCGGCCATGGACCTGGGGTCCGGCGATGTTGGCGCTGGGAGTATCCGTGGCGGCGGCACTGCCGGTGTTTTGGAAGCGGAGTTGGCTCACCGCGAATTTCGGAGTGCTCGGCTTAGGAACCTTGGTCGCGGCTTGGTTTGCCTGGCGGGCCTGGAACTCGCCGGTGGCGGAACTGGGAATGGCGGACCTGATGCTGCTGGCGGGAGTGGTCGGCACCTTCACCAGCCTTCGGGCGATCGAGGGCAACGCGACTGGCGAACGGATCCTGATGTGGGGAACCGCCCTGCTGTTAGCGGCGAATGTGGTGGTGGTGGGAATGCAGGTGAAGGATCCCACGTTCACCCCGGTGTTCCTGTCGCGTGCCTCGGAATTTCCGACGGGATTTTACGCGCACTACAATGAAGCCGCCGGCTACCTGATCGTCTCGTCGCTGTTAGTGGCGGCAGCGGCGTTGTTCGGGCGGCAAGGATTCTCAACCCGGATCCTCTGGGGACTGATCGCGGCGGGCGGGTTAGCGGCCGTTTATTTCACCCGCTCGCGAGGCGGCATTCTGGGTGCGGCGGTGGGTGTGGGGGTGTTCGCCGCGATGTCCCTGGTGATCGGCCAGCGTCAGAAAGCCCGTTGGTTCGCGCCGGCATTGATTGCGGTTCCTCTCATCGGCTTGGCAATCGGCGGGTTCCTGATCGCGGGGTGGCAAGGTTCCCAGGAGCTGCGGCAGTCAGGAAGTGGCATCGCGGGAATGATGGACAATAACAGCCGGCTGTTTCTGCTAGGCATCGCGATGTCCTGCATCGGCGAGCACCCGCTGGCCGGCGGAGGCAGCCGGAGCTTCAGTTGGGAGAGTTACCGGTTTTTTGAAAACGAGCTACAGGGTGACGTGATGGCCAACTTGCCGCAACAGGTTCACAACGAATTGATCCAGGCCGCCACCGACTACGGCCTGATCGGCGCGGGCCTGCTGCTTGGGCTGCTGGGCGCGCTGGTGGTGACCGCCGTGGTGCGAATTGTTTTTGGCGAGTCCCGGAGCGGACGCGACGACGGTGACGCGTGGCGACTTGGCGGTCTTGCCGCCCTCGCGGGAATGTTCGTGCAGTCGTGCTTCAGCTTCGTGTTCCACTTGTTTCCGGGAGTCGTGCTGCTCGGGATTTGCCTGGGAGCGATCTGTTGCCCGGCGGTAGGGCGCGGGCGGCGGCCGTTGGTGGTTGGCTCGAAAGTCCTTCTATCAGTCGCGGCGGCTGCCTGCGCGATCCTGCTCATTCCCCTGGGCTGGCAAGGAACCCAGGTCACCCGGGTCTTGTGGGCCAGCTATTTCAGCAAAGTGCCGGTCACCTCGGATGAATCGCGAATCGACGCCCTAACTGAAGCGATCCATCTGTGGCCGCAATCGACATTTTTCATGGAGCGGGCGATGATTTTCCAGACTGCGGCGGCGCGGGATGGGTTCAAGGAGTCCACCGAGCGAGCGATCCGCGATTACGCGGAGGCCGAGCGGTTTCATCCATACGATCCCGGCCCTGCGGTCAATCGCGCGAACCTGCTGAGCCAACTGCAACGGGATCGGGAGGCGGAAGCGGCTTATGCTCGGGCGATCCACTTGCAGGGAGGGATGGAGCCGGCGTTTCGCGCCCGTTTCTCTCTGGCCAACCATCTCCTGCGCAAGGGACTGAGCCAATTCAAGGCCGATGATCCGTCCGCGACCCTCGCGTCGCTGGAGGCCGCCGCCCGAGAGATGGAGGAATCGGTAGGGATGATGCATTGGTTGATCCCGGACATGCGTGATTCGAGATTAGCGGTCCACGAAAGCCTCGGAGCCGCGCGGGAGGCTAGCGGCGACTATCAGGGAGCCCTTCAAGCGTATGACTTCGCCGTCACCATGCAGAACGGGTTACGGGCCCACTTCCGCGCGGGAGCCGTCTTGGGAAAAATGGCGGACGCGTTATGGAAAGGCCGTCGCCCGGCCGAGGCTCTGGGCTATTTCATCGAGGCGAAACGACGCACCAACATGAGCGGGGAAATACCCGCCGACATCACGCCGGGCAAGCGCCTCGAGTATCTCGCCTATCTGGACAAGATGATCGCCTTTTTCCAAGGCGCCAAAGTCGAACCCGTCGCCTTCCCCGTGAAATGAACCGGATTCAGCGGGTGATTTGATTCCAATTGATTTGCTTTTCGGAAAAATCCGTTAGGAACGACTGGAGTTTGGCGTCGGCCTCCGCTTCACTCACTTGCTGGCCAATATACGGCACTTTTCCATACCACATGGAAACGGATGCATAGGCCCAGCGCTGGTCCATCCCACGCACCAGCCGGTCCTTGATATCAAGGAATGTCCGAGTCCAGTGACCGTCGGTCACACGGTCGTGGCCAACGAAAAAGTAATAAGTCAGGCAGTTGTATTTCACATACTCCTCGCGCTGCTTGTTCGCCTGATTTCTAACCGACTGGATCGAAACCAGCCGCGTCGCCGCGAACTTGCGACCGTTGGGGAGCTTGAGTGTCCGCTCGCTGGAAGAGGTAATGTTATGGCCCTGTGCCGGCATGCATCGCTCGGGCCGGTGGATCGAATTGTTGATGTCCGCCCCTGACAGGACGATCGAAAGCTGCACGACGTCCGGGACGGGATTGCCATAGCGGTTGATTTCGCCGGGACGGTCGCGGAGGCAGGTCGCTTTGGAGAATTCGGTGTCGGATTTGAGCGTCTTGATTTCCGCCTCGGTGGCGTATTGCTTGTCAAACGCCCAGTCTCCAGAAGCATCCGGCAGAGCCATGTTCACTGCGGATTGCGCGACCGCGCCGACCTTGGGCAACAAGTAAACGGCACTCAACGCGCCTCCCAGAAACAAGGGCAGCAGCCAAGGTTTGGTGTTCATGATTCCGGTTGAAACGATTTGGGTTCATTCGAGCGCGTGACCACCACCCTGCGGAGCTGGCGCTGCTTGGCATTTCTCCACGGCACGCCACCTTCAAGTAAGGAATGGATCACCAGCAGGAGCATCAGTGAAAACGGATAGAACAACAGCAACCCCGACCAATCGTGCCAGGTGGTGGATGCCCATTCCGCATTGCCATACTCGGCGATGACGAAGATCGAAATGACGCGCAGCGCGTTGCCGAGGATCGCCAGCGGAAATGCCGCTAGAAACAGCAGCACCTTTTTCCAAAGCGCCATCTTCGCGATGTAGGCCCACGCCGCGGAAATCATCAACAGCGCCATCAACGAGCGGATGCCGCTGCATCCCGCAGCAATGTCCAACGGCTTCCAGTCGCCTTTCAACGGCAACACCTTGGTCCCTTCCACATACGTTTCTACCCCGAAAAGTCCCGAGCCGTGGTGCGCCAACGAGGTGGCGACCAATTGCAGGTGCGTCGTCCACTGCTGGAACCCCGGCAACGGAATCGCCAACCAAAAAAAGAACAGCGGAAAGGCCAGCATCTTCGCCACCCGCCCCCCCCATAGATACAAAGCGGAACCCCACATTAGAAACGGCAACGCGCCCATCGCCATCCGCGGCTGCAGTGTCCGGCAGGCCGCAGCATACAGAAGCACCCCGAACATCACGGCTAGCAGCCCCCAGTAGCTGCCTTCACCGGCGACCGCCCTGAGATCCTTGAAGCGGTAAATGATCAAACCCGCGATGACGAAGGGAAACAGGAGTCCGTGCTCGTAGTCGGTCTCGCCATTCCAAGCGCCGTAGATCCAACCTGCCGCCGATTGGTTGCGGACCGATCCGTGTTGGGTTTCAAAGCCGTAGAACCAAATCAACACCGCCACCGAGATCGCCAGCGAGAGCCACAAGCCCCACTTCGCGGCCCCCGAATCGGGCGTTTGTCGTGCGCCAGCGGGTGGCTCGGATGGGTTGGATGACATCGGTGGGAAATGGGGTGGACGAATTACGAGCAAAGTATTGCCGACCGTCCTTCCGCTGTCAATGATCCGCCCGCCTGCCCGTTTATTGCCATTTTGCCCATGAAAATCATCAGTGGAACCGCTCACCGCGCGCTCGCCGAGCGCATCGCCGAAAGCCTCGGCCAACCCCTTGCCGACGTCCATGTCTCCGCCTTTCCCGATGGTGAAACCGAGGTGAAAATCAACGAAAACGTCCGCGGTGCGGATGTCTTCATCATCCAGCCGAGTTGCCCGCCCACCAATCACAACCTGATGGAGCTGCTGATCATGGTGGACGCCGCCCGCCGCGCCAGCGCCGAGCGGATCACCGCCGTGATGCCGTTTTTCGGCTACGCCCGGCAGGACCGCAAAGACCAACCGCGGGTCCCGATCACCGCCAAGCTGGTCGCAAATTTGCTCACCTCCGCCGGCGTCAACCGGGTCCTCACGATGGATCTCCACGCCCCGCAGATCCAAGGCTTCTTCGACATCCCCGTGGATCATCTCTATGCGAAGTCCGTGCTCATCGGCTACCTCCGCGAGCGCCATCCGGACACCTCGAACCTCACCGTCGTCTCACCCGATGTCGGTGGTGTGAAAATGGCCCGCGCCTATGCCGACGCCCTCGGTGCCGAGCTCGCCATCGTCGCCAAGCACCGCGTCAGCGCCACCCGTGTGGAAGCGATGAACGTCATCGGCGAGGTCGAAGGCCGCGATGTCCTGCTCGTCGATGACATGACCGAAACCGCCGGCACCCTCACCGCCGCTGCCGATATTCTTCACAAGCACGGTGCGAAACGGATCTACGCCGGAGTCTCCCACGCGATTCTGGGTGATCTCGCCCACCAGCGGATCCGGGATTCCGCGATCGAGGAAGTCATCACCACCGATTCCGTGCCGCAAGCCGCCGGGCCGAAAGTCCAGGTCGTCGGCATCGCCCCGATGCTCGGCGAGGCCATCCGGCGGATCCATGGCGGACAGTCGATCACCTCACTGTTTACGGTTTAAGCGATTCTCAAACAATTTTTTGACAAGCGTCCTCCAGACCGCTACATCCGCCGCCCACCGTACTGGGTGCAGTAATCCCCGGCGGCAACTAACAAAAACGACCTCAAGTCATGGCCAAGAAGACATCCCTCAAAGCAGCACCACGCGCACGCACCGGCTCCGGCCGCCTCAACCAAATGCGCCGTGAAGGCTGGGTTCCCTCCGTGATCTACGGCAAAGGCACCGACAACATCAACCTCAAGGTGGACGCCAAGACCTTCGCCGACCTCCTCGCCCACAGCAGCTCGGAAAACATCCTCGTGAACCTCGAAATCGAAGGTCACGGCACCCGCCTCGCCTTCCTCCAATCCGTCCAGCACGACTCGCTTTCCGGCGTCACGCTTCACGCCGACTTCCGTTCCATCGACGAGAACACCGCCATCACCGCCCACATCCCGACCCACCTCAACGGTGAATCGGCCGGCGTCAAAGCCGGTGGCCTGATCGAGCAATACGTCCACGCCATCGAAATCACCTGCCTTCCCAACGACCTCCCGGAAACCATCGAGGTCGACATCAGCACCCTTCAAATCGGCGACTCCCTCCACATCGGGGAAATCACCTACCCGTCCGGCGTCAAGCCGACCCACGCCGCCGACGTCGTCGTCGCCCACGTCAGCAAGGCCGCCGCCGCAGTTTCGGAAGAAGCCGCCGCCGCTCCTGCCAAGTAAGCCGCCAATTCGTTTCCTCAAAAACGCCCGGTCTGCTCACGCGGCCCGGGCGTTGTTGTGAACGGCGATCGAGTTGATGGTGAATAGTTGATGGTTGATAGGGAAGACGAAGAGTCGAAAACTTCCGTCGCTATCCCCTCTTCTCTTTCCATCAACTATCAACTCTCAACCATCAACATCTTCCCATGTCCTTCTCCCTCATCATCGGCCTCGGCAATCCCGGACGCCAATATGAAGACACCCGCCACAACGTCGGCTTCATGGTGCTCGACCGCCTCGCCGCCGCCGCGGGAGCCACCTTCCAGTCCGTCCCGAAATGGCAGAGCCACCTCGCCAAGCTCCCCGGCTCCGGCACGATCTTGCTGAAACCGCAGACCTTCATGAACCTCAGCGGCCGCGCCATCCAACAGATCCTCTCGTTTCACAAATGGCTGCCGGAGCAAATGCTGGTCGTTTACGACGATGTCGCCCTCCCGCTCGGCACCCTCCGTTTCCGCGAAAAAGGCTCCGCCGGCGGCCACAACGGCATCAAGTCCATCCTCCAACATTTGGGCAACGACGCCTTCCCGCGCCTCAAGCTCGGCATCGGTGGCAGCCAGCCCGGCGAAATGGTCGGCCACGTCCTCGGCAAATTTTCTCCCGACGAGCGCCCGCTTCTCGAAAACATGCTTGCCACCGCTGTGGATGCCGTGCAGCTTGCGCGCTCCCAAGGCATCGCCACCGCGGCGCATTGCTTTCACACTCGTAACAATCCACTCCCAGCACCAGATGAGTCGCAAATACCAGGGCCTGATCGTCCTTAACACCAAGTCGCTCGACGGCACCGTCGATGAACTCGTCACTTCCGTTTCCAAGGAATTCGAAGCCGAAGGCGCGAAAATCGACAAGGTCGCCCA
>JANOZJ010000070.1:0-11479 GCA_031429315.1 Akkermansiaceae bacterium | reverse complement strand
GGCGGTATCTTTCTGCTGCACTTTCTGTCCGGGTTCCTCGCGGTTCCCGTCCCTCACTTTCATGAGGCGCGTTGCCCTGTGGTGTCCGGACTTTCCTCACCTCCCGCTTGCGCGGAAACTGCGACCGTCCGGGGAGCGGCGGAGGAAAACTGTCCCGCCCGGAGCTATTGTCCAAGCAAAAACACATCCAGGAAAAACCAGCCGATCATCAGCACTCCGACGACGATCTTGAAGCCCATCCCGGCGATGGTGCCGACGACCGAGCCAACGCCGGAATACGCCGCATGATGACTCTGCTTTTTTGCGAAGGCGATTTCAGCGACGAACGCCCCGATCAACGGTCCTAGCAGCAATCCGAACGGCAGGAAAAACAACCCGGCGACAGTGCCGATCAAGGCCCCAGCCGCGCCCCAGCGCGTCCCGCCGAACCATTTCGAGCCAGCCGCCCCGCTGAGCATTTCGAAGGTTTGGGAAATCGCCATCAGCACGATCAGGATGACGAAGCTCCACCAGCGCAGGCCCGCGGCTTCGCCTAACATCAGGCGGTGGGCGATGGCCGCGATGAGGATAATCAGATGCCCCGGCAAGACCGGCAGCACGCAGCCGATCGCCCCCGCTAACAGCAATGAGATCGTGACCGCCCACGCCGCACCAGTCCCCACGCTCTGCCACGCGCCGTTTGATAGAAATGCCTGCCACACGCCGCCGTTCCTACACGGCTTCCGGCTGCGGTGCAATGGGTACGTGGCTGCGGCGTCCTTTGCAGAGGCTTCGCTCGATTCATCCACCATCGACGCTCACAGAGCGCCGCTTGTTTCATGGGGCGCACCCTGGGCGATCGGATGGACGAGATTTTTTGCAACAGCCACCCACTTATCAACGTTTCACAGGTCCATGAATTTCCGCTTCCGCTTCTGCCTGCCGAATCTCCGGCGAATGGGCCTTGTGCTAGCCCTCGCCGCACCACTCACCGCCTCAGCCCAACTGCCGATTCAACAGGACGATGTGGTGTGCCTCGTCGGCAACGCCTTGGCCGACCGCATGCAGCACGACGGCTGGATGGAGACGCTCATTCAGAGCCGGATGGCGGGCAAGAACCTGTCTTTCCGCAACCTCGCGGTCTCCGGCGACACCGTCGCTTCCCGCCCCCGCAGCGAGGAGCGTCTCATCAAGATCAGCTTGCATGGTCTCCATGGGAAAATCGAGGTGAACGGCAAACTGTATGATCCGGAAAAAGGCGTGCCACCGATGACGGCGTTTGAATCATTGTTGAACGACAATGATGTGGCCGCAGTCCTGACCTACGTCCGGAATTCCTGGGGCAATCAAGCCGCGCCGGTGCTACCCGAGACCGTCAAAAAAGTCCGCGCCGCCACCAAGGATCGTTCGATCTTCTGGAAACCCGAGGAACTGCTCAAAGACCACCCGCTAGAATAACTATAAAACCACGAATCACCATGAAAATCCTCCGCATGCTCATCGCCTCCGCGTTCGCCGCCGCAGCCGTCGAAGCCTCCTCCATCGTCTATCAGGGAGACGCCGGTCCCGGCTTGGGCAAGCACATCGTCTTCCTCGCCAGCGACCACGAATACCGCACCGAAGAAACCTGCCCCGCACTCGCGCGCATCCTCGCGAAACACCACGGTTTCAAATGCACCGTTGTCTTCGGTGTGGACGAGGCCGGCTTCATCGAGGCCGGCTCCTCGCGGGTTTCCGGGCTGGAGGCGCTGGAAAAGGCGGACCTGTTTGTCATTTTCGCCCGCTTCCTCAATCTGCCCGACGAGCAGATGGCCCACGTCGATGCCTACCTCGCGCGCGGCGGCCCGATCGTCGGCCTGCGCACCTCGTCCCACGCGTTCAAGATTCCGGTTGGCTCGACTTACGCGAAATACGACTTCACATCGAAGGTCGCCGGATATGAAAACGGCTTCGGCCAACAAGTCCTCGGCAACACCTGGGTCGGCCACTATGGCACCAACCACGAGCAGGGAACCCGCATCCAGACCCTCCCGGATCAGCGCGGAAATGTTATCCTAACAGGAGTGGGTGAGGCCGCCTTCTGCCACGCCGGCGCCTACGTCGGCAAACCCGGCCCCGACTTCACCATTCTCACCACCTCCCAGCCGCTCGTCTCGATGGACCCCACGGCCGCTCCCGACACCACGAAGCCGCCGATGCCCTCCACTTGGACGCGCCAATACCCGGCCAAGGACGGCAGCATGCACCGGGTTTTCCACTGCACCCAGGGTGCCTCCGAGGACATCCTGGACGACAATTACCGCCGCCTCCTCATTAACGGCATCCTCTGGGCCGCCGGCATGGAAAAGGATATCAAGCCCGGACTCGATATTTCCTTCGTCGGTCCCTATCAGCCTAACACCTTCGCCTTCGGCGGCCATGCCAAGAAGGTCAAGCCCTCCGACCTCGTCGACTGGGACACCCCGATCATGCCGGCCCGTCCCAAGGACGCCCCAGCCGAGTAAAGAGCCGCCTGAAGTGCCATTTCTGCCGGGCGCGCCGGCAAGAATCTGGCAGTGAAGCGGGACGCGCTGACGCGAATCCTCTTCCCCGATGGGAAATCCAACCGATGAATTTACCCTATGCGACATCGATCGCTGGAACCGCCGCCTGAACGTGCCGTTCTGATTCGCGCCACCGTTTCACTTGACGCACCTGCCCCGCGGGGTTGCATTCACGCGTGAACCAGCAGCGCCAACGATCATTGCACGACCTCGGATTTCCCGAGCTTGTCGAGGTCCTGGCGGCCGATGGGGTGATCCTCCATCACGCCAAAGTCCTATGGCGCGTCATCCATGGTGAGGGCGAGCTGGACCTGGCCTCACGCGATTTCCTGCCGCCGCTCAAACGCTGGGTCTCGGACTCGGTGGGGGCGGGGAAGGCGTTCTTCCTCGATGCGCCCGAGGTCGTCGATGAAATCCGCAGCTCCGACGGGCTGACCCGCAAGTTTCTCCTGAGGCTGCTAGACGGCCAGACGATCGAGACGGTGCTGATGGGTTACGAGGGCCGTCACACGGTTTGTGTTAGCACTCAGGCCGGCTGCGCGATGGGTTGTGTGTTCTGCGCGACCGGCCAGATGGGATTCGTCAGGCACCTGCGGCCCGGAGAAATCGTCGCGCAGGTCCTGCACGCCCGGCGGGTGTTGAGGGAGATGCACCCGGACAAACGCCTCCGCAACATGGTGCTCATGGGGATGGGCGAGCCGCTGCACAACTACGACTCCGTGATGCAGGCGCTCGATTCCATTTCAGATAGACGCGGGATCGGCATCGGCCCGTCGAAGATCGCTGTTAGCACGGTGGGGGTGGTGCCTGGCATCCTGCGGCTGGCCGAGGAAGGACGTCCCTACCGTCTGGCTGTTAGCCTGCATGGCTCGACCGAGGAGGAACGCGCGGCGCTGGTGCCTGCCAGCAAGCGCTGGTCGCTGGCGCTGCTGATGGATGCCTGCCGGAAATACGGCGCGGTCACCGGCCGGCGGATCTTTTTCGAATGGACGTTGATCGCCGGGAAAAACGATTCTGTAGAAACGGCAGCGCGTCTAGCAGAGCTGCTAGAAGGGATGGATGCCCATATCAACTTGATCCCGCTCAACCCGACCGGTGGCTTTGCCGGAGCGGAAAGCAACTCCGGCCACGGGTTTCAAAAAATCCTCATTGCCGCTGGCTTCCCCTGCACCTTCCGCCAGCGCCGCGGCATCGACGTGGCGGCGGGCTGCGGGATGTTAAAGGCCGAGAAGCGGGTGAAAATCGCTTGAATGTGAAGTCTCTGTCAAATGTGACAGGAACGTCACATTAGCGCCCTTGAGGCCATGCGGCCTGCGGGAAGATGCTGCCGCCGCCGGCCAAGGCCACAGGCATGAGTTTTTCCCGCACAATTTCCCTATCAGCTCCGCAGTCGCTTGCCGGGCGGGCGGCGTTTTCGTGCCTTTGCCTGCTGGTTTTCGCCACGTATCTAGCAGCCCAGGAGATCACCTCATTTTACATCCGCGAGTACCGCGTGGAGGGCGCACGCCGCCTGAAAAACCTCGAAGTCGAGGAGGCTGTCTATCCGTTTCTCGGCCCCGCGAGGACGCCCGACGACGTCGAGCAGGCACGCGTCGCGCTGGAGAAAGTCTATCACGCCAAGGGCTATCAGACCGTCTCGGTGGTCGTCCCGCAGCAGGATCCGCGGCGCGGGATCATCCGCTTGGAGGTGGTCGAGAGCAAAGTCGGCCGCCTGCGGGTCAACAGCGCGCTGTTTTTCCTCCCCAGCGTCATCAAGCGCGATGCCCCCGCCATGGCCGAAGGAAAGGTCCCGGACATGAACCGGGTCGGCAAGGAAATCGTCGCCCTCAACATCACCGGCGGCAACGGCCCCGACATGGGCCTCAACCCAGGTGGTGGCAACGGCAACGGCGGAAGCCGCAGAGGTGGACTCGGCGGCACCAATAAATTCGCCCGCTACTCGATCTCAGCGGCACCCGGCGGAGGCTTTCTTCAGGGAGCGGCCTTCAATGCCTTTCAAGGCGGTGTCCAGCAACAAGGTGGAGCCCTCGCGTTTGGGACTTTCGGGCCGGCCGGCCAAGTGGAATTCGCCCTCGATCTCTACCGGATTCTTCCGCGCATTACCGCCGCAGGCTAGGTAACCGGACCGGATAAGACCGGATCCTATGAAGGTACCGTCACGGTTTCGACCACCGGTAGCGTGTCGTTCATCAGCCAGGGACCCGCATCCTCCTACGACACCTGGATCGGAACCTTCAATCCCCCGCTCACCAATGCGAATGACCGGCTTCCCAATGCGGACCCGGACAACGATGGGTTCAACAACCTCGCGGAATTCGTGCTGAACGGAAACCCTAACAGATCCGGCCGGGCGATCTCGCCGGTCCTCGATGCATCGGGCACGAACTTCGTCTTCTCCTTCAACCGCCGTGATGATTCGGTAGCCATCGCTCCGGTGGCCTTCCAATATGGAAGCGACCTCGCGAACTGGACGGCTGTCGCCATTCCGGCGGCAACCGGCCTTGTCGGCGCTGCCACTGTCACAGTGATCCCCAGCGATGCCATCACCGACGCGATCAGCGTTTCAGTTCCAAAAACGGAAGCCGTGGGAGGCAGGCTCTTCGGCCGCATCAAGATCGTCAAGTAAGGCCGGATAGATTCCGTGACTCTTCAAAAAACAACCATCCCCGACTCTCCCCCGATCCATCAAAAGGCCCTCCCTGCCATGCGGGGAGGGCTCTTTCATGCCCGGATTCTTAACCCCGCCGCCGCTCTAGCAGGATAAGCATCATGAACGAGAGGAACAAATTCAACTCCTCGCGCGCGGTCATCGGGCCGAGTTTTTCCAACAGAAAACGGCCTTCCCAGAACGCGGGTTGCTTGGTCATCCGCATCGCCGGGCTGCCATCGGTGCGGCTGGCGAGGTAGCTGGGGTGGAGGAAATAGCCGCTGAACATGCCTAGCAGCGGGATCTCGCTCAGCAACGAGTCCGCCACCTTGGTCCAGACGTTTTCCTCCTGGATCGAGAAATCCGGGGTGTTGTCGCCGGGATTGAAAGTCTCGTAGTGCGCCTTCCACATCGAGCGCCAGCCGCGGCGACCGACACTGCCGATCGCGCCGCCATTCGCGTCGGTGGAAACGTAGCGGGCCGACCAGTCGATCACCTTGTTAGCCTTGATTTCCGCGAGCCGCGTGCCCTGCGATTTGTCGGTCCAGATTTCCACATGCTCGCGGAATTTGAACAGCTTCTGCTTGGTGTAGAGGATCGTGCGGCCGGTGGCGTCGGTGACGGTGGCCTGGCTGGCGAGTGCGAGGATCTTGAAGGACAGCGTGAGCGGGTACTCGATGCCCTCAAGCTGGCGGGAAATGTCGTCGGTGGCCGGAATCGCGGGAATCGATGGCGGCGAGTAAGGGTTGGAGGTATCCATGCCCCGGAGAAAACACGGATCGCCTGAAAAGGGCAAGCCCGGGTGACATGTCTTGCGTCCATTGTGACACGTAAATGGTCGGTGATCGTCGTCACCCACGATCACCGCACGCTCGATGTCTTCGACCGGATTCTGGATGTCGAGGACGGCATGATTTAAAGCCGCGCGAATCCACCCGCGTCCAACAGCCCGGCGGCATAGGCTTGGAATAGCCGGGCGATCTCGTCGCGCACCCGGCGAAATACGGCCATTTGCTCGTCCTCGCTGCCGGTCGCGTGCGCCGGATCGTCGAAGCCCCAGTGGTGGCGGTTCAGTTGGCCGGGGAAAGCCGGGCAGACCTGGTCGGCATTTCCACAGACGGTGATGACGGTCTGCACCTCGTCTGCTAGAAATTCGTCGAGGTGCTTGGAATGATGCCCGGAAATGTCGATGCCGATTTCCGCCATCGCCTTGATGGCGAGCGGGTGGACGTAGCCGGCCGGTTTCGAGCCGGCGCTGGCGACGCGGAAATCTTTAGTTAGCGCGGCGCGCAGAATGCCTTCGGCGAGATGGGAGCGGCAACTGTTGCCGGTGCAGAGGATGAGGATCATGAAGAGGTTGATGGTTGATGGAAAGAGGATGAATTAAAGCTGGAATGAATTTTGCGGTCCGTGGGAGTTGATTCTTGATATTTCTCTCAACCATCAACTCTCAACCATCAACATTTTCCGCAGCAGCCGGCTTCGCGGGTGCCGCTGCAGAGTGGCACGGCGATGATCGCGCCGACAATGGTGGCGAGTGGATAGAGCCAGAGATGTTGGAAATTTCCGCTGACGATGGCGGGCGCAAGCGAGCGGGCGGGATTCATGGAAGCGCCGCAGATGGGACCGGCGAACATCGCTTCCAGCGCGATCACGGCACCGATCGCGATGCCGGCGGTGACGCCCTTTTCCTTTGCCCCTGTGGAAACGCTGAGGATCACTAACATGAGGATGGCGGTTAGGACGATTTCCAGGATGAAGCTTTGGGTGACGCTCCCGGCGGGCAGGGTGGCTCCGAGCTTGAGGTCTGTCGGAAACAGCAACTTGAGCAATCCGCTGGCGGCGAAGGCTCCGCCGAACTGGGCGCCGAGATAGCCCGGGATGTCCGCGACCGGGAAGCGTCGTGCCGCCGCGAAGCCGAGCGTCACCGCGGGGTTGAGGTGCGCGCCACTCACGTCGCCGAAGGTGTAAATCATCGCCAGGACGACCAGTCCGAAGACCAACGCGATCCCGGCGTGGCCGATCACGCCGCCGCTGGCGTGGTCGATGACGATGGCTCCCGTGCCGGCGAAGACGAGGGTGAAGGTGCCGAGGAATTCTGCTAGCAGGCGCTTCATGGTGATTCTAGCAGCACGGGGATTTCCCGCCGATGGCGGGCAGGCGGTCGAGCGCGGGCAGGCCGCAGAGTTCGGGCGCGAGGCACTCGGTGTGCTTGTGGTTTAGTTCGGATAGATTCATGACTTGAGGGATTTGGGGCCGGGGCAGCAACTGTCCTCGCGCTTGGCGAGCCTCGTGACCGCGCGGGCGGCGTCGGAGGTGAGAATGGCGTCGGCGGATCCGGCGAAGAACTTTTCCAAGCTGGTGATCAGCTTGCGGTAGTTACGGTCGATGCGGAAATAGGTCCATTTCTCGCACTTTTCGCTCTCCAACAAGCCGGCCTTGCGGATGACCTGCACATGGCTGGAAACGGAGGATTGCGGCATTTCAAGAATGTCCGCGAGTTCGCAGACGCAGAGCGCGTTTTCCAACACGAGGCGGATGATCCGCCAGCGGGTGGGGTCCGCGAGCGCGCGGGAAAAAGTTACGATATTCTTCGTCACGGGAAATAACGTGACGACGATAAGCGTTACGTCAAGGCGCAAATCAGGCGATGATGATTTCGCTGGCGACGAGCAGACCCAGCCGCAGCAGCTCATCGCCCCCCACTTCCCCGCCTTCCTCCATCCGCACCGCCGATCTCGCCGAGGCCAAGCTGCTTTTGGAAAACCACCGGCCCGTCACCCTCGATCTATCAGCCCACCCGCTGCCCGAGCTGGCCGCCGCCGCCGGAGTCGCCCGCGTCCTGCTCAACCTCGACGAAACCATCTCCAAGAACGGACGCAAGTTCCAGCGCTACGGCAAATGCGGCATGGAAATGGCGGAAATCCTCCCCCACATCGGCTCCTGCGCGGATGACATCGCCCTCTCCCGCTAGCGGCACCGGATGAGCAATGACGTCAGAGAAAGAATGGCAGAGGAATGGTAGGCAAAGGAATGGTAGGCAAAGGAATGGAGCCATGCACCAATCTCTATCATTCCCTTGCCAACCATACCGGTTGCCCGCCGCCGAATCCGGTGTCAGGCTCGCGCCGCGCATGGCCCGTCAATACACCCTTCATCGCCCGCAAGCCGTTGCGGCTTCCGGCATCGACTACGTCGCGGCGCTCAACGCGGAGCAATACGAGGCGGTGTCCTCGCCGCCGGGGAAGGCGCTGGTAATCGCGGGAGCCGGTTCGGGCAAGACCCGGACGCTGACATACCGCGTGGCGTGGCTGCTGGATCACGGGATCGAATCGAAGCAAGTCCTGCTGCTGACGTTCACTAACAAGGCGGCGCGGGAAATGATCGAGCGGGTGCGGGAACTGGTGCCGCACGACACGTCGGACTTGTGGGCGGGGACATTTCACTCGATCGGCAGCCGGATCTTGCGCCGCCATGCGGATGACCTGGGATTCAATCGCTCGTTCTCAATCCTCGACCGCGACGACCAGAAGTCCCTGCTCAACTCGGTGGTCGCCAACTGCGACATCGACACCAAGCAGCGCCGTTTCCCCAAGGCCGACGTGCTCGCCTCGATCTTCAGCCTCGTCGAAAACACCGGCGCGACCCTGGAGGCGGTGATCGCCGCCCGTTACGATCATTTCTACGATTGGATGGAGAAAATCGAGCTCGTCCGCACCGGCTACATCGCGAAAAAGCTGGCGACCAACTCGATGGATTTCGATGATTTGTTAGTCATGACCGTGCGCTTGTTCGAGGAGCGGCCCGACGCGTTGGAGCTCTATCAGCAAAAGTTCAAACACATCCTGGTGGACGAGTATCAGGACACCAACTCGGTGCAGGGCCGGATGATCGACCTGCTGGTCGGCCCGTCCAACAGCCTGATGGCCGTGGGCGACGACGCGCAGTCGATCTACTCGTGGCGCGGCGCGGACATGGAGCATATCCTCGGTTTTCCCGTCCGCTATCAGGGTTCCAAGGTTTTCACCATCGAGACCAACTACCGCAGCGTGCCGGAAATCCTCGATCTATCCAACGCGGCGATCCGCGCGAACTCGGGGCGGTTTGAAAAGGATCTGCGTTCGTCGCGGGAAGGCACCGGCGCGAAGCCGGCGCTCGTCGCCTTGGAAGACCCGCGCAGCCAGGCGGCGTTTGTCGCGCAGCGAATGTTGGAACTGCGCGACGAGGGAATTCCGCTTGAGCAAATGGCGGTGCTCTATCGGGCGCATTTCCAGAGCTTGGAAATCCAGATGGAACTAACGGTGCGCGGGATTCCGTTCGCGATCACCAGCGGGCTGCGGTTTTTCGAACAGGCGCACATCAAGGACATTGCCGCGTTCATGCGCTTCGTGGTGAACCGCCGCGACGAGGTGAGTTTCATGCGGATGGTCAACCTGCTCCCCGGCTGCGGCCCGATCGCCGCACAGCGGTTGTGGAGCGAGTGGTTGAAAAGCGGCTGGGCTAACAAGGAGGAGCTGCCGCCGAAATGGTCGGATTTGTTCCTCAAGTTCAAGATCCCGAAGAAGGCGGCGAAGCACTGGGAGCAGCTTTGTTATACCTTGGACGAGCTCACGCCTAACGGCGAGTTCGCGCGTCCGTCCGACATGATCTTCAGCATCCTGGAGGGCGTCTATGACGAGTATCTCAAGGCGAGTTTCGAAAACTTCGAGAACCGCCGCGCCGACATCGAACAGCTCTCGCAATACGGCGGCACGTTCGACGACATTTTGGATTTCCTCGCCCAGCTCTCGCTGATGAGTTCGGTCGATGGCGAACCGACCGGCGACAAGAGCGACATCGATGACGAAAAAGTCACGCTCTCCTCGATCCACCAGGCCAAGGGGCTGGAGTGGAAAGTCGTGTTCCTGATTTGGCTGGTGGACGGCCAATTCCCCAACGGCCGCATCCTCGAAGCCGACGACCAACCGATGTTGGAGGAAGAACGGCGGCTGTTCTACGTCGCCCTCACCCGCGCCAAGGACGATCTCTATCTAACTTTTCCAATGATGAACCCGAAGTCCTACAGCGGCGACATCATCTGCCGTCCGTCACGCTTCCTCGAAGATTTCCCGCCCGAACTGGTCGAGGAATGGCAGGTCGGAAATGCGGACCCGTGGAACGACGATGAGCCGTTTTGAACGGCAGGGCAGGGACCGACCTCTGGGCGGTCCGGCGAATGAAAAGCGAATGATCCCGCCGGTGCAAAGCCGTCCCGTCCCCATACCGTCTCACATTCACACCCCATTCGCCGGACCGCCCGGAGGTCGGTCCCTGCCCAGCGAGCGCCGCCTCTTTTACATCGCCCTCACCTGCGCCAAGGCGTCCTTGCCTCGGCTTCTCCGTTGGTCTAGCCTCCCCCCATGACCGCCCTCACCCAACGCATCGTCAGTGAGATCGAAGCCGCGCCCGAACCCGTCCAAGCGGAGGTGCTGGACTTCGTGCTTTTCGTGAAGGCAAGGGCTGGAACCGTGCCCGCTTCTGCCTCACCCGGCAGAATCCAGCACACTCCCGGCGTCTGCGGTGGCGAGGCCTGCATCGGCATGACCCGTGTCGCCGTCTGGATCTTGGAAGAGGCTCGCCGCGCCGGAGTGGGGGATTTGGAACTGCTCAAGGACTACCCGGCAATCAGCGTCTTTGATCTCGAAGCCGCGTGGCAATACGTGGAATCCCACCGCGAGGAAATTGACCAGGCCATTCGCCTCAATCAGCAAGCCTGATGGCCTCGTTCTACTCCAACGAGAACTTCCCCAAACGGGTCGTCGAGGAACTCCGGCGGCTTGGTCATGATGTCCTCACCTCCTATGAAGCCGGACGGGCGAACCAAAAGATTCCGGACGATCAAGTCCTCGCCTACGCGAACGAGCAAAACCGGGCTGTCCTCACCTTGAACCGCCTCGATTTCATCCGCCTCCATCGCGAAACCCAAGGGGTCCATTCCGGAATCATCGTCTGCACCCGCGACGACGCCGATCCGACGGCATTTGCCCAACGCATTCACTCCTCGCTTGCCGCTTGCGGAAACCCGACCGGGCAATTGATCCGCATCGTTCGCCCGGCACGGGGTTGAAATGTGAAATGGAATACACTGACCCCATTCATGTGAAATGGAGTACACTGACCCCATTCATTATTGGCGAAAGCGGAGGAAGAGATTGCGCACGGTGTCAGTGCCGGGGAAACGCTCGATGCCCAGCAGAGCGTGGAGGACCTTGTCCGCTCGAAGCCAGTCGGTGTGGGCGAGGCGGCGGGCTCCGGCTACCACGGAGATCAT
>JANOZJ010000069.1:0-15658 GCA_031429315.1 Akkermansiaceae bacterium | reverse complement strand
CGCAAGCGTGGTCTTGGCTAGCAACTCTGGGGCAGTATTTCCCACATCGATGGAAAAGCGCCGGAAGAGGGATCTGAAATCCTTCTGATGCCGTGCCAGCAGTCCGGGCAGATCCCGTTTGGCGGCGGCGTCCACTCGTTTGGTAACGCCGTCGTGAGGGTGCGCACCCACCCACTTCTTGGTGTGATCTTGGAGGAAATTTGTTCCTGCTGCGAGGATCAAGGACACGCTGTCGCACTGGTCGAAGGCGAGGCAGGTAGCAGGCACCGCGATGTTCCACGGGTTTCCGGCAGAAGATCCGTCGTCTTTCACGGAAATCTTGCCGTTGGTGTGCAGCACGCGCACTTGAGCCTCGTATTCAAATCCGTTGGTCAGCTTGCCCACCGAGCTGAGCTTGGATCCATCGGCGGAAATCCGGGCATCATGCATATCCGCGAGTTGGATGCGGCCGGTGAGAGAGGCGGGCTTATTTGCAGTCAGTTCAATGACAATCACACCGTCCGGGTGGCTGGCGAAGGCGGTCCGTTGATAGCGCACTCCGTTATACTCATAAGTCACCCGATGGACGGCGCCATCCAAGTCCAGTTCTTGGCGGTAAGCGGTCACCTTCGAGAAGTCATGGCCGAGGTGGACGAAGATATCGCCAAACGCCTGATAAGCCCCTAGATTTTCTTCCTCCTCCTCGCCGGACTCGCCCAGAACGCGGCCTTTGGTTGCCATGCGGTCGCCGGACCAGAGGCTGACTTCATTGAACTGGATCCGCTCGATTGCAGTGCCGCCGAAGAGCATTGCTCCCATTGAGCCATTGCCGATCGGCAGGGCTTCCGTCATCCAGGTTTCCGCTGGCCGGTCAGACCACAGGCACAATTTTTGTGGATTAGTGGTTACGCCGGAGGCCGTCTGCGCTGCTGCGGCCATGGTGGACCGTGGATCGAGCCCCAGTGCGGCTGCGGCCAGTGAGGTGGTGTGCATGAAGTAGCGGCGCGAAAGGCCATTCTTAATTGTTTTTGTTTCAGTTTTCATGGGGGCTGGCAGGTGAAATGAGAGGTTTTGTGAGTGGGGCCGCATTGCCGCGCCCGTTTCCATTGGATTGACCGCCAATTAGGTAAACGACTCCGGGATCCCTTTCCTAGCAAAAAATATAGGCGTAGTACACCCGCGTCTTTCTAATACCATTGGCCGGTCAAGCCCTTCTTCGCTGAAATTGCTAGAAAATTGCTTTTGGGGTGTTTGGGGTGAAGGCCGTTGAAAGGGTCGGTGGCCGGACCACCGGAGGCGGGGAAAAAAGGGGTTATGCGTAAGCAGTTCAACCGATCCCCACTCGCAAATCCCGCACACTCCATAACAAGCCTGCCGCCGGTTTGCCGCTTCCCCGCAGCCGCCTTGCGCCATCCATGCGCTTCGCGGTGAACCGTTCCCTCGCCGCCTCAAATGCCTCGTTCACGAAAGCCTTGCTGCCAATCACCGCCCCATCGGTGAAATACCTCACCCGGCACCTCAGCATGGCCGCTAGGCCCAGATCCGGCAGTGCCGTCTCGTTGTCACTGCTTTCCAACAACTCCGCCGTGTTCTTGGTCACAAGACCACGCGTTTCAACATTCGCCCGCCCGCTCTTCCTTTGCAACTCAATGCCCATCAATCGCCGGTATAAACGCGAAACATCACGCCACTTCTCCACCTCTAACCCTACGCCCTGGTCACAAAAATATGCCCTCACCAAGCCCTCCCGCGCCTTTTTGCTGTTGCCCTTCTTTCCTCCGCCGATCGCTTCACCATAACTGCTCCAGCGATAGTCCGCCGGATCCTTCACCATCCCCGCTCGCACCGGATTCAGATCGATGTAAGCCGCCATCGTCCGCGCAGCCACGCCACTCTCCACGATCACGCTCTTGAAACGCTCCTCCCGCAAAGTGCCAGTCCGGGAATGTGTCCGGTTGAATCAGCGCGTAAAGCGGATTAACAACCCCTTCATGAACTGGCTCAAATCATGCATCCGGTATGTGAAACGGGCGTGGATTTTTGCCACGCGCGTGTCGTCACTACCGCCCGGCTAAGCCGCAGCAAGCTTTCTTGCCTCTTCCAATTCCGCCGCCACACCCACCACGAAAGCCTCGGAATACAGCCCGGAAAGCCGTTGCAGCAACGCCTCGTTGTTCAGTTCCCCCTCCGCTATCGGCGGCACTTCTAGCAGAATGTGGAAGTGGTTGGACATTAGACAGTAACCAAGAATCCGACATCCGGTAAAATTCTCATGCATCCGCATCTACATTCGGAATATCTCGCATTCCCGCTCCCCGAACACAAAGCGCCGGTCCACCACCCGCGACATGCAGTGGTAAATCACCGGCTTCAACGAAGAATGCTGCCAATTTCCTAACCATCGAGCCTTTCGCGTGCCGCGACCCTGCCGCCCCCGAGCAAGATGCCAAGGGGATTCTTTACTATTTGTCTGTCACGTTGAATGTTCTAGATCGGTGTGGAAAACTAGGCTGAAAAATCCCCGCTGCAGCGCTTTGCTCGGCGACCGTGCCTGCCCGTGAAGAGACTGCGCCGCCGCGAGCGCGATCAAGTCGAAATCCCGCAGCGGAGCCGAAATACCGCACGCCACGGTCATTTAAGGCTTGCGTAAGATTCTGTTAGGCTGGAAAAATTTTCATGGCTTCAACGCAACACATTGATAATGAGTTTTCCGCGCGGTTTTTCGCGGATGTTTTCCAGCTCTATCCGCAGTCCTCGCGCCAATACCGGTGCACCGACATCTCCGACATCCATTACTGCCAACTTGGCGTGCTGCGCTGCCTGAGCAGTTCGACCACCGGCCAGGAGTTCCTCCAGTTTCATGCCGACCAAGGCATCGCCAACATCGAACCCGGGCATTTTTTCAAATCCCTTAAAAGCCCGCGGCGGCTCGCCAACATCACCTCCCTCAACGACCTGCTCGCCGGGCCGATGAAGCAGCGCATCCCCGATCCCTACGCCCAATGCGAAGAACTCGACGACTGGGACATTTACGCCGTGGACGGCCATTACCACCACGCCGCGTGTTTCGATAAGAAAAGCGAAGGCTCTAACGGCGAACTCCGCGCCATCGCCACCGGACACTTCTTCCGCATGAACATGCGCAACCACCACATGAGCTGCCTCGGCATGGCCAATCCCGAAGATGGCAAAAAGAAGGCCCATGACATGACCGTCATCAAGCGCAGCAGCGCCGAACAGCTTCGCAACGGCGCCCCCAAAGGCCGCGAGGTCATGCTCATCTGGGACAAGGCCAGCATCGACTACCGCCACTGGTTCAAACTCAAGCACACCTATGGCATCTACTTCGTTACCCTTTAAAAATCCAACAGCCCCGCGCAAACCTGTTCCATCAACCTGTTCGACCGCAGCGATCCGAGAAACGACGGTATCATCTCCGACCACCTGGTGAGCACCTCCGCCGGAGTGACCCTGCGGCGCATTGTTTACATCACTCCCGAGGACGGCGTGACCTACACCTACCTCACCAGCGACTTCACCCTGCCCGCCTATCAGATCGTGCTGCTCTACAAACACCGCTGGGACATCGAGAAAATCTTCCACCAATTCAAGAGCGAGATGGGCGAGCGCAAATCCTGGGCCAGTTCGCACGAAGCCAAACAGAGCCACGCGATTTTCGAGTGCCTTGCCCACAACCTGCTGCTGCTCTTCGAGCAATACCTCGGCCACAACGAAGGCCTGCGTGACGAACTGGAGGAGAAAAAACAACAGGGCCGCTCCAAAACGGCAGCCATCGCCTCCGTGGCGGCTGGCCTCATCCGGACCGCCGGAAACTTCATCAACACCGCGCTCACCAGAGCCACCCAGCGGACCCAGCGCTTCATCCGCTGGGTGCGTGTCTGGATCTACAAACAGGCTCCCTGGGGCGATTCTCTTGCCCGCCTCAAGGAAGTCTGGGGTGGGATTTATTCATAGTTTTCCACACCGATCATGTTCTATTTGTCTGTCACTTTGAATGTCAACCAAGAATGGCTGCGCGGGCGGGTGCCGGGGTGATCGCCCTAGAGCCCTAGGACCAGCCGGATGAAGCGTTGCGAAGCCGGCGGAAAGGCATTGACTCGGGCGGTGATCGCCACGGTGCCGTCCGGTTGCGGAACGGCGGGGAGGCGCTCGATCATCTCCTCAGTCGGGTCCCATGAAATCAGGTCGGTGGATAGCTCGAGCCGCGCCAGCAGGTTGGGAACGTCATTGCGGAGCTTGTAGGTGACTTGCAGCGGGCTGTCGTTGGCGGCGGCGGTGATGGCCAGCGGACTGCCGTTGGGGATGAGCGGCGGCAGCTTGAAGCAGAACTCGGCGAGGTTGATGATGCCGTCGCGGTCGGGGTCTGCGGAAAGCGCGGTGTCTGGTCCGAGGGTACCGGGCGGAAACGCGGTGGCCACCCAGGCGGAGTATTGCGGGATGGCGGCGGTGTTGGCCGCACCCAGCGTGACGCCGCGCATGAGATCAAAGCCCTCCGACGCGGTGGCCGAGCGCCCGAAAGTCATGCCGCCAGGCGCGCCAGCGAATTCCACGCGGTCGATGAACTTGAGCAGGTTGCCGGTGCTATCGGCCTGGAGGAGATAGACATCATCGCCGGTGCTGCTCAGCGCGAACGGCACCAGGCAACCGGCGTTGGCGGGATTGTTGAAGTGGGATTCGTTGAGGATGAGATAGGCACCGTTGGCGAGGCTGGTGGCGGCCGGGATTTTGAATTTCCGGTAATCGTCGGAAGTATCACTGAGGAACCACCCTCCGATGCTCTGGCTGGTGCCGCCGGGGTTGAAGAGTTCGATGAAATCGACCTCCGGCGGGATCGAGGCGGAGAGTATTTCATTGATGACCACGCGGTGGTCGGGACCGCTGCCGGCGTAGCCGGGCGAGCCATGGAACTCGGCGGAGGGCTGCCAGTTGGCGGGACTTGCGAGGAACGCGTTCCTGCTGGCCAGCGTGGCGGGGGCGCTAGATGGATTGGCGAGTTCCAGCGAGCTGCCGTGGCCATCGGCGCGGCCGGGCCAGGCGCCGGCGTCGTCGTAGCTGAAGGTGGATATGGGCGCGTTGTTGGCCGCCAGGACAATGAGTTCCTCGCCGCTGTTGGCGAGCGAGCCGGACCAGACGCCGGCCACGCGGATGCCGACGTGATACCAAGGCGAGCCGACCGCTCGGTAGCGGGCGTTGAACAGCGTGGCGTCCTTGATCACCACCACACGCTCGCCGGGCAGCAGCACGATTCCGGCGGGGAAGCTGAAGGTCACCGCGCCGCCGAGCTTGACTCCGGCCATGTCCACGGAGTTCGGGCCGGTGTTGGCGAATTCGATGAACTCCGCATCGCCCTGGCCGCTGCCTTCGGGATGGTAGTGGATTTCGGCAACCGCCACATTGGCCGTGGCGGCGGGCTGGGTCCCGGTGAGATAGAACGACGCCTCATTGACGGCGGACCACTCGCTGCCATTCAGGGCGCGGACCTTGAGCACGGTGGCGGCGCTGATGAGCACCGGTTGGGCCGTGGTGGACACGCTGGCGGTGAGTTCCAAGTCGAAGCTGATGTCGGTGCTGCTGGCTGAGATGTTGTGGATTTCCACAGCGATAACATTAGTGCCCGCGTTGAGCGTGTATTGGGCCGGGGTGAGGGCTTGGGTGAACCAGGTATTGCCGTCGTCCTCCACGTCGGCGGCTAGGGCGGCTGGACTGCTGTGGGTGATGGTGCCGGTGGGCATGTTGCTACGGAAGACCTCCTGACCGTTGAGATAGACTACCGCGCCGTCGTCGCGCTTGAGGCGGATGTTCAGCTCGCTGAACGAGGCCGGGTTGGTGACGTTGAAACTACGGCGGAAGTAGGTGGTGATGTTTTTCGCAGAGGAAGTCCCCACATAGCCGACGTTAGTGACTTCATCGCCATCGCCGTAGCCGCATTCCACCGCGCCCTGCGGCCAGGCGGCATCATTAAAGCCGGCGTCTTTCCAGGTGGCAGCCGGCGCGCTGGCGGAGACTAAATACTTCCACGTCGCGCCACGTTCGGCGATGTCATCGAAGGCCTGCACCAGAGTTTGGGTGGTGGTGCCGCCGCTAGAGGAAAATGCAGCGGGATTTGCGGCCCCGCCGGGCAGCCGTGGATCGCTGCCGTCTAGGGTGTAATAGAGGGTGGAGTTGGCCGGACCGGTCAGGACTACCTGCGTGCCGGGCGCAATGGCCCCGCCCCTCTGGCTCATTTCCGGGGCTTCCACCGGATACCAGCCGCGGGCGCGGAACTGGTTCATTTGGACGGCGGCGCGTTGGGGGAAATAGGTGTTCATCAGGTAGTTGCGCTCCACGGTCCATTCGCCGTCGCGGTCCCACGGCAGCGGTCCGACGCTACTGGTTGGCTGCCAGCGCGCGGTCTCCGCGACGATGGCGGTGGCGATGGAATTGGCACGCAAATCATAGCTGGCCGCCGCCTTGGCGGGAGTGAGCACGCCTCCGTGGAATAGATGTTTGTAGATCCGGTCGCGGAACAGAACCTTAAAATCCGCATGTGCCATCAGCGCGCTGAAGATGCCATCCGGCGCGTCCTGCTTGCCATTCTGCCAGCCAGTCTGGTCGGTGCTGTCGGCATTGACATCCTGAAGGCTGACATCTTGGTCTTGCTGAAAGAATTTCCAGCCGCCCTGATCGGGCAGGCGCGGCCCGGCGGCGCTCCAGTTGCGTTGGGTCCACCAATCCCAGTCGTTGCCGAGATAGAAACTGAGAACCATGTAGTCGGCGAGGTTGCTGGCGTCCACCCAGCGTTGCGCCTCAGTGTAGTTGGCCAGCGAGGCTTTCAACTGCGTCCAGACGGTGCTCCAGCTTTCTGCAGCGTGGGTGCTGCCGCTGGTGGCGCCGCTGGTAAAATGATAATCATCGGAGGTGCCGGGGTAGTAGCTGCCCATGTAGTCGTCATCCGCATGTTCCTGAATGTGATAGATGCCGTGATAACTGCCATTGACGAAAAGCTGGACCATCCGACCGTGCTTGCCGGGCTGGCCCATGAGCAACTGCATGTCCTCGTCCCAGATGTTGCGGACGAACTGGGCATCGCCGCTGCGGGTGACGGAGCCGTAAGGAACCGGCGGGTTTTCCGCAGTGCCCAGCCATGAAAGGGTGTCGTGCGAGCCGCTGCGCAGGCGGATCTCCTGGAACTCGGTGGCCGCGCCGAGCGCGTCGTATGGGTGGGCGGCAAACAGCGGATAGGTAAGCTTGGTGGCCCCGTATTCGCTTCTGAAGCGCGCGCTCAGGCTGCCCTTGGCATAGTTGAAGCTGGTGGTCCCGGTTCGACTCACCCCGGCCGGGATGGTGAAGCCGGCCTCGCCGCCCTGGGGATCGAACAACTCGATGCTGCACTCGGTTTCCGAACTGGGCAGGGTGCCGCCGTTGTTGATGACCACCGAGACTGCGGGCAGCGCGAGCAGCGCGTCGTCCATCAAGGGGCCGTAGGTCGCGTGGTTTTTGATCGACGCCTGGAAATCCGTTTGCGCCAGAATACCATCGGTGTTCGGACTGCTCACGCCGTTGACAAACAAATAGGTCTGGGTGAAAACCGGCGAGTAGGGCGCGTCCGCATGAACGGCCATTGCGCGAACGATGCGCGTGCCGGAACGCGTGGTGCCGGCGATGGGCGTGATGCTCAGCGGAGCCGCAAAAACCGCACTGGCGGCGGTGGGCACGCTGCCGTCCAAAGTATAATAAATCACCGAGCCCGGCACGATGGCGGTGAGCGTGAGTGCGAACGCCGCGCTGCGATGGCCGTGCGGCACGCTAAAGACCACGTCGTTGCGACCCGCGCCGGCCAGGGCCGAGTTGGCGGCGGCGGGCGTGGGCGTGCGCAGGTGCCCGGTGATGATCCCGCCGGCACCCACGCCCCAAGTGACATTCGGATAGAGTTCCGGTGGATTGAAATCGCTGGCGACGGTGCCATCCGGGCGCGACAACACCAGATGCTCGCCGCTCTGGCTGAGGCTGAAGTTCGTGTGCGGCGGCCCGCTGGCGGGCGTGGCACCGGAGCCGCTGGCGAACACAATCACATGGCCGAAAGGAGGCAGCGTCAGATTGGGAAATGTCCACTTGTCCGGCGTGTCTGGATCATCCGACAAGTGCCAGCCGCTGAGATTCACTGGCTGGGCCAGCTCATTGGATAACTCAATCCAGTCGCACGGCAGTCCGCCCTGATCGAGCGGCAACGATTGGGCGGTGGGCACCGCCATCACCTCGTTGATGCGGACTTGCGGCACGATGATGGACAGCACCACCGCAGTTTCTACGGTGAGTCCGCTGAGATCGGTGGCCCGCAGCCGCAGCGAAACTGCGGCGAGTTCGGCAGGCAGGACGGTGGCCAGGCGCAACTCGCTCCCCACCACCGTGAAGTAGGCGTTGTGAGCTGCGCCCGCACCAGCCACCAGCGCGAAAGTGTGGCGGTCGAACGCGTCCAGATCCGTGGCAAACAACAGGCCGACGGATTGCCCGGCGACGAGTCCGCTGCCCAGCGAGGTGGCCTCCGGCACCACGGCGGTGGGCGCGTGGGGAGCGGCGAGCGTCACGGCGAAGGATTTCTCCAACCACCTCGCGCCGTCCTCCGCATCGGTGGCCCGCACCCGGATGGCATACACCGTGCCCGGTGACTGGGCGCTGAAATTGAACGGCACGGGCAGCAAGCGCCCGCCGCTGATGGAGAACTTCGCGTTGTCGGTGGCACCGGTGCCGGATACCAAGCTTAAAGTGTGGATGGTGCCGATCTTGCCATCGGTGACCGCGAAGTCGCCAATGTTGGCCGTTTGGGTGGGGAAAAACTGGGTTGGCGTGAGCGCAATGTTGCTAGGTGCGGGTGGTATGTAGATGCGTTCGAGCGTGAGCGCCTGCCAGATCGGATTGCGGTCGCCGCCGTCGTTGGTGCCGAAAAAATCGCCCATTTCCACCGTAACCGGCGTGGTGGTGGGCGTGAAGGAGTGCGTCCACACCGTGCCGCGCAGGGCGGAGTAGCTTTCGCCCGGGCTGGTGCCCAGCGAGGTGATTTCGTCCACGGCGGGCTGGCCGTTGAGGCTGATATCCCAGTGCCGGCTTTCCGCTTTGCTGCCGGAAATGAGGACTTGGATTTTGTAGGTGGTGCCCGGCGTGACGGCGAGCGTGGCCTGGAGCTTCTCGCCGGGCGATTCCGCCCAGCGGATGTCGGCCATGATTTCCTCCAGCTCGTTGGCGTCCGTGGAGGTGCCAAATTCCGGTTTGGTCTGCCACGGGGTGACGTTGCGCGGCCCGATGAACGACGCGCCGGAAATCGCCTGCGTGTCCGGCGTGAACGCTAGGCCGTTGACCGTGCGCACTGGGTCGTTGGCGCTGAAGTTCACCGCATAGTCGAACTGCCCGGCGAGATCGAGATTGGCATCCGCCGGTCCGGTGAACTGCCGGACGGAGCCAAGCGACACCGCCGTCCCGGCTGCGGCAGTTTCCGCAAGGAAGGACAGCAACAGCGCAACGAGATACTTGAAACAATTGGGCAGGCACATACGATTAAGGTGAGCCTGGCGACGAATGCGGCGGATGCAACGCCCAATACCGCAGAGGCACGGCCGGGCACACATTGCGGTGCAGGAAGCCATCGAGGCGGACCGGCGGGCGAAGTGAGGGATGTAAAGCGCCGGTTTGCGCCCATCATTTCTCCCGTGAGCAAAACCAATCCATTCCCCGGAATGAACCCCTGGCTGGAGTAACACTGGTCGGGAGTCCATTCGCTTCTCATCAGTTGCGTGGCCATGGAAATTTCCGCCAAGCTCCCGGGGGATATGACCGCTAGGCCCGAAGAAGGCGTGAACATCTCCGCCGATGGAGACGATAACGATCACATCTTCCGCGCCGATGTGGCGGTTATACAGTCCTAGCAGGAAGGCGTTCTGCCGACTTAGGATCCTGCCTCTGACGCCGAACTGGAAGCCCGCGCCGCGATTCCCACCATCGTCCAGACCGCGCCGATGATCGAACGCTGGATCAAGATCCGCGAGGCCAGCGGCAGGAACGCCAGGAACACCGGCAGGAAAATCCCCCGCCACAGCTCCCGGCGGAGGACGAAGGTCCGGAATAACAACTGGCAGTCCCACGCGATCAACGTGCCGTCGAGATCGAACAAGGCGATGCCCGAGGGCGGATTTTCCGGAAACAAATGGGGCACGCCACGAGCATCCGATCTGCAACACGATGATTCAAGCCTTCAGAGAATTGCTTCCCGCACTGCGGACGGAAGACTAACAACGTCGCCCGGTTGCCGGGATCTATCGAGGTCGCACTTGCCAGCGAAGCACGCCCTTGCTTGGTATCAACCCTATTTATTTGCTATGACGCCCCGTCCCACGCTCGCCCAACTCGAAGACAGCATCAGGGAAAAGTCAGTCCCGAGTCAGTCCCGCAGTTGGCGCAGTGGCATCGACCACGCCACTCTGACGAGCATCCGGAACGCGCTTCACAACTACCGCTACAAGGACGTGTCGATGTTGAAGAACCCGTTCGATCTCGGCCTTTACCCGCAACTGCTTTGGAAGCTCAAACCGCAGACGATCCTAGAAATCGGGTCCAGCGCCGGCGGCAGCGCGTTGGGGAGGGGCGACCTGTGCGACTCGATGGGCATCAACTGCAAGATCCACTCGATGGACATTGTGAAGATCACCGATGTCAAACACCCGCGCGTCACCTTTTACGAAGTTGGTGGGCGCAGCCCGGGCGGGACGTGGCCGGCGATGCCATCGCCGCGTTCCGCGCCTCCGGGCAATCCACCCACGCGGACCCAATCGACGATTCGCCGGAGTCCGTGGGGCGGTTCCGCACGGGTGGCGAGGTCCATCAGTGGATGTATGACCAGGTCTCCCTGGCCCGGCTGCTGGGCGCGGCGGGATTCATTGACATCCGTCCGTGCACGGCTGCGGGATCCAGCATCCCAGGCTGGCTGTCTATCAACTGGACACCCACCAATCCGGCCGGGTTCGCAAACCGGATTCCTTGTTCTTGGAAGCCCGGAAACCGGCGTGACGCGCTGGCCGGATCGCCCTCACCCGGGTGAGAAGCCCCCCGTCCTCGATGCGATCTAGCAGGCACCAGACCCAAAGACCTCAACTCCAGCATGAAATGGTGACGAAATTGTAATTTTCATCGACGGAAAGAATGCCCCCGCTAGGTTCCGGGTCCGACGGATGGACGCCACCCAAGATCGCCGCGAGTTCAAGTTTCTCCTGCCCGCTGCGGAGGGTGAGGAATTCCGCCTCCACATCGCGTCACAACTCCCTGTGGACCGCGGGGCGGAAAACGGCTACCCGGTGCTTTCCGAGTACTTCGACACCCCGGACCGCCACAGTTATTGGCAGAAGATCTGGGGTTCGCGAAACCGCCGCCGTGTGCGGGCACGGGTCTATGGCCGGATGGACGGCGAGGTGCCGCCCGCCGCCTTCATCGAGATCAAGCACAAGCTCGACAGCGACGGGGTGAAACGCCGCGTCTCACTCCCGCTCGCCGCGCTCCGCGAACTTTCCGCCGGGAAGATTCCCAAAGAACTGCTGGACCATGATCGCTCGAAGCAGGATCGCCACTTGGTCGCCGAACTGCAAGACTTGGTCCTCCGCGGCGGTGCCCGCCCGGTCGTCCAGGTGCGCTACGACCGCATGGCCTATGACAGTGGTCCGGAAGGGACCATCCGTGTCACCTTCGACACCGGTCTGCGCTGCCGTTTCGATTTAAAACCTTTGATTCCCGACGATCCGGATTTCCCGCTGCCCGTGGTGGACCGGGACATTGCCGTGGTCGAGGTGAAAACCATCGGTCCCGTGCCGTTGTGGCTGCGCGACGCCACCGCCCGCTTCCGGCTGCAAGCGCGGAGCATGAGCAAATACTGTCTTTCGCTTGAACGCTACGACCCCGCAGTCACCCGAACCCCCCTGCCTGTTCACTCCTGTTCGTCCCTAAACACCCATGCCTGAATTCCTCGACTCGCTCCACGAATACACCAGCACCGACATGCCCCAACCGCTCGAAGTGATGGCGGCCATGTTGCTGAGTTTCGCCCTCAACCTGTTCATCGCCCAACTCTATCGCACGACCTACAAAGGCACCCGCTACTCGCAGGATTTCGTCCAGACGCTGATCATGATCGGCACCATCACCACCATCCTGATCATGGTGGTGAAGGGAAATTCCGGCATCGCCTTCGGCATGTTCGCCGCGTTTTCGATGATCCGCTTCCGCCGGAATCTCGGGCAGGCGCGCGACCTTGGCTTCGTCTTCTTCGCCATGGCCACGGGCATGGTCGTCGGCGCCCGGCTCTACACGGAGGCCATCATCATCACGCCGCTGGTGTCCGCGCTGTTGTATGGGATTTCCCGGATGAACGCCTTCGCACCGAAAAAAGCGTCGCACCTGCTGACCATGCGGATGACCAGCGACATGAATTTCGAGGAGCGGACGGCTGCGATCTGGGAGGAATTCACCGACCAGGCGGAGCTCCTGAGCGTGCGTTCCGCCCAAGCCGGCATGATGACCGAGCTGCGCTACGGCATCCAACTCAAGGCGGGTTTGAAAGTTTCCGAAATGATGGAGCGTCTTCAGATCGCTTGTGGCAACAATCTGATCGTCCTGACACCCACAGGCAACGAGCTCGACGTATGAAAAGGAAATCACCCGGATTCACCATGATGGAGGTATTGATCACCATGTCCATCATCGCCGCGCTGGGTGCCATCGGCGTCACCCTGTCACGCACCTCCAAGGCAAAGGCCCACCAGACGGTCACCCTGGCCAAGATGAAGTCGCTGGGGGTCGCCTTCTCGACCTACGCCACTGACAAGAACGGCCTGCTGCCCTACGAAGACTCGACCGGCACCGACGATTGGGCGAATGCCGCCAAGCCGGAGAACCAGGAAGCCTGGTACAACGCGCTCCCGAAGTTGATGGGCGCTCCCACAGTCGGCGAGATCGGCGCCACCAATCCCGCGAAATTTTACGATGTCTCCTACCCGCTGTGCATTCCCGGCGCTCCCTACCCCGGCGAGTCGCAACGGATGAACGGCCCCGCATTCGCGGTGGGCATGAACAGCCGCCTCCAGCGGAAATCCGAAGAAGGTCTCAAGGCCCAGGGCAAATTCGCCCAAATCATGGAGCCGGCGAAGACCGTCATCTTTCTTGAACGCGGCTTGCCGGACGACAAACAAACGATGTCCGCTCAAAAGGGATTCGACGGCTCGCCCAAGGCGAACGCACGCGCCTTCGCCGCCCGCCACAATCAAAAAGGCTGTCTCGTTTTTGCCGATGGCCATGCGGAAATCCACCCGGCCTCGAAACTCCTGACCACCGGCGGCGCCATCGTCACCCCACAGACCTCCATCGTCTGGACCTTGAATCCAGACACCGACCCGAACTAACGGGTCGGGAGAGGCCTCGTTGCTTTGCCGGGCCAATCTGCCTTCGTCACTTCACCCGTTGCTTGAGAATCTCCCGGAAGGGTTTGCCGTCGAGACTGAGATCGGCCAGCACGGCACGACCACTGAGCACGCGCACCTCGGCGATGATGCCTTTGGCGCTTCGGATGGCGCACTTTGACTCGGCGAGAGACCCCGAGCCGACGATCACTTCGGTGGTGCACTTTGGGTGATCGGCGACAAACCCGAAATCTGAAATCCAAGGGCAAGGAGAGTTCTTGCCACCGCCATCCCAAGTTCGCCGAGACCTCATAGTGTGATTCTGCACATGCTTGGAGGTCGAGACGACGGCATCTATTTCTACTGGCTTGCGGCCTGTCATCTTTCTAATTCGGCTAAGTTTCGGTGGAGCCTAATAACATGATAGACTGAATGGGGTCAGTGAATGGGGTCAGAGTACACGGATTAACATTTCTCTTGCCTAGTCTCCCTGGGATTTCCATCCTCCCGCATGGCACGGCAACCTCGTTTCCAATATCCCGGCGCGTTGTATCATGTGATGGCCCGCGGCAACGGCGGCGAGGCGGTGTTTGTCACCGACGACGACCGCAAGGTATTCCTCCACCGTATCGGCCAAGCGTGTGAGAGCCACGGCTGGAAAGTCCACGCGTGGGTGCTGATGGGCAACCACTTCCACCTGCTTCTCGAAACTCCGCAGGCCAACCTCGTGTCCGGCATGAAATGGCTGCTCTCCACCTACAGTCAGGGCTGGAACCGCTCAAGACTGCGGCGCGGGCATGTCTTCCAAGGGCGCTACAAGGCCGTGCCGGTCAACGCAAGCGACTCGGACGCGCACTACTTCAAGGCGCTCGCGGATTACATCCACCTCAATCCCGCCAGAGCGGGGCTTGCGGGAGGGAACCGCGGGCCGCTGCTGGACTACCCATGGAGCAGCCTGCGCTCCCATCACAAGGGCAACGGGCCGAGCTGGTTGGTGAGCGGACGGCTCCTGAGAGCGTTCCAATTGGCGGATGATGGCCGGGGCCGACGCGCCTATGTGGCATGGCTGGAAGCAAGGGCGGCAAACGAAGGCGGCAAGATCGACGAAGCGACGATGGAAGCGATCCGGCGTGGCTGGTGTCTCGGCAAGGAAGGCTTCAAGGACAAGCTCCTGCGGATGCTGGAAAAAGTGCCGGGGCGCACGGTCGGAGCAAGCCGCCGGGTTGACGGAGCGGAGAGGGACCACGGGGAGAGGGAAGCGCAACGGATTGTGAAAGAGGGAAGCCGGATGCTGGGATTGCCATTGAACCAGGCGGAGTTGGCAGGTCTGCGGAAAAGCGATGTCCGCAAGGTTCAACTCGCCATTCTGCTGCGCACCCACACCACGGTGAGCAACGTCTGGATCGCCCAAAAACTTGCCATGGGCCACCCCGGCTCGGTAAGCCGGTCCGTCACCGACGGCAGGGCGGACAAAAAACTCATGCAAACCATGAAGAAAATCGAGAACGTGTTAATCCGTGTACTCTGACCCTATTCAGTGCAACAGCACATTGGTATCCAGAAGGTAATAGCCGCCACTCATCAGTCCATCGCTTCCATGGCTGTGAGAAATTCCTCATCCGATTCCTCGGCCGGAATCATACCCAGGAGTTCTTTGTAGGGAGAGGAACCCGGTCGGGTCCGCGCAGCGGTGGCGTAATCCGCGACACCGGGCAGCGGCAGGGTTGAGAAATAGGAATCAACAGCGCCAGCCGCAGCAATCGCATCAGCATCGATCCGCAACAACTTGCCCGAGGGGCGAAACACGGCCAATCCCTCGATCACCACATCTTTGTCGAGAAAACCCGCCAGACCGGCGAATTCCTCGGCATTCCACAGCGCGGTGACAGGCGTGCCATCTTCCAGATATAAGCCCATGACCTTGCGGCTCACTCCCAGCATATCCAACTTGGCGCACAGTCTCACCCGGCGCGATGGCGGGGTTTGTCTCCTGAGTTGATCCGAGGCATCAATCAAAAGCAGGTCGATCTGCGCCTGCTGCGCGGAGGCTCCATCAATCCGGATTGACTCCACTCCGCGCTTCAACGCCGTTCGGTAGCTTGCGAAGCGGTTGAGAAGCCCGTGGTCGAAGCGACTGCTGTCCTCCTGCTTGTTCCGGACGTCACCCAGAGATAAGGCCAGCAAATCGAACGCCGTCTGCTCCGGCTTGGGACCATCGTCCCAGAGTTGGCGTTGCTCGAACAATTCCG
>JANOZJ010000068.1:0-6692 GCA_031429315.1 Akkermansiaceae bacterium | reverse complement strand
GTCACCAACTTCGACGTCGCCCACTCCTCCATCACCAAGGGCGAGTCCGTTAGGGAAACCGTCGAGACGCTGCAGGCCATGCGCACCGACTACATCATCGTCCGCCACGGCCGCTCCGGCCTGCCCGGCATGATCGCCAGGCAGACCAAAGCCTCCGTCATCAACGCCGGCGACGGTGCCCACGCCCACCCGACCCAGGCGCTGCTAGACGCCTTCACCATCAAGGAAAAGTTCCCCGATCCCGCCGGCAAAAAGGTCCTCATCATCGGCGACATCCTGCATTCCCGCGTCGCCCGTTCCACCAGCACCATCCTGAAAAAACTCGGTGTCGATGTCGCCTACCTCGGCCCCGGCTCGCTCGTCCCGCGCACCGGCCCGGAAAACATCCGCCGCTTCACCGACTACAAGCAAGCCATGGCCTGGAGCCCGGACGTCGTCTATCTGCTCCGTGTCCAGATGGAGCGCCAGGACGTCCAGTATTTCCCCAGCCTCCGCGAATACCACCGCCTCTACGGCATCACCGACGCCCGGTTAGAGGAAATCCGCAAGCGCGGCCTCTACCTCATGCACCCCGGCCCCGTGAACCGCGGCGTCGAACTCTGCGACGCCGTCATGGACTACGAACGCAGCCTCATCAACGACCAGGTCGAAAACGGCATCGCTGTGAGAATGGCAGTGCTGTACTGGCTCAAGCCGGGCGGGGAGGCCCCATCGGTGATCTCCTGAAAACTTCAATGGTTCTTGGTAACTGTTGTGTATCGCCGTTCTTAATTTCAAATTAAATGATTACTCACTTTCGAATCGAAAATTTCAAGCGTTTGGGAGTTGTCGACCTCGAACTTGGCAACGCGGTTGTGTTGATCGGACCAAACAATTCCGGTAAAACCAGCGCTCTTCAGGCGATGGCTCTTTGGGACGCTGGCTGGAGACGTTGGGCTGAAAAACGCGGCAAAGGATCTCCCAACAAGCGACCTGGAATTACGATTAACAGGCGCGACATTTCATCCATTCCAGTTCCTAGTGCCCGTTTATTGTGGAAAGATCTTCATACCAATGACACCAAGATCAAGAATGGGAAGCAAGGCACGGATAAAGTTTTCATCACATTAACCGCAAAGGGGGTGTATCAGGATCAGCAGTGGAGCTGTACCCTAGAGTTTTACTACGCCAATGAAGAATCTTTTTACTGTCGCATCAAGGATTCCGAGGATGGTGTCATTCCAGACGCCGTCAGGCATCATCCCGTCGTATTTCTTCCCCCAATGTCGGGCCTCGCAGAGAGGGAGCATAGAAAAGAACCGGGAGAAATCGGCGTACTGATTGGCGAAGGGCAGACTGCCCAGGTCTTACGTAACCTTTGCTGGCAGCTATTCTCGAAAGATGACAAAAAGCTTTGGAGGAAGCTGGTTGAAAACGTCGACCAGTTGTTTCAAATCAAGCTTCAGGAGCCGATCTACATCCCGGAACGCAGTGAATTGTCGCTCACTTACAAGGAGCGCTCCGGCATCGAACTCGATTTGTCATCCTCCGGGCGGGGATGCCAGCAAGTCCTGCTCCTATTCAGCTACATGCTTGCAAATCCGGGCTCCGTGTTGCTTTTGGATGAACCCGACGCCCATTTGGAGATTCTCAGACAAAGGGACGTTTACAATCTCCTCACGGATACCGCATCTGGAAATGGTTCACAAATTGTTGCAGCCAGTCATTCGGAGATAGTTCTTCAGGAGGCTGCGGAACGCGATGTCGTCATCGCTTTTGTCGGCAAACCACACCGAATCGACGTAAGGTCAAAAGGCCAAGTAAAAAAGGCGCTCGAGAGTATCCGCATGGCGGACTACTATCTCGCCGAACAAAAGGGATGGATGCTTTATCTGGAAGGATCAACCGACCTCGCGATCTTACGTCGCCTTGCCGATAGGTTGGAACACCCAGCAGCGAAGTTCTTATCCGATTCGGTTCCAGTTATTTATCTTGGCACCAATCTGCCGCAAGAAGCGCGCAACCACTTTCAGGGATTACGTGAGGCAAAGCCTGATCTTGTGTCGCTGGCACTTTTTGATCGAGTGGATAAGGAACTCCAAACGGGTTCTCAACTCATTGAGAAAATGTGGTCTCAAAGGGAAATCGAAAACTATTTGGTCACGCCAGAAAGCCTTCGGTCCTTTGTGATAGCCGACCTTATCGAAGACGACCTTATCGCTCAAGCCGAGCGAAAGAACCGTCTCTCTATCCTGGAATCATGCATTTCTGAGATCATCAACGCCCTCCGTTTGACTGGTGAGCCCGATCCATGGGGCTCCGATATCAAAGTTACTGACAAGTTCCTCGATCCCCTTTTCAAACTATTCTTTGAGCGCCTTGGAACGCCGCAGCGAACGTTCAAACGGGATTACCATGGCCTTGCCGATGCGATTCCAGTTAGCCAGGTGGATCAGGAAATAGCTAGTATGCTTGATTTGATTGCCGAAACTGCAACTCGCGCCAAGCCTTCCACCTAGTCAATTGATTTAAGCCATGCTCCTTATCACCAACGCCCGCATCGCCTCGGAAAATTCCTCGGATCTCTTGGAATCTGACGTCCTCATTGAGAACGGAAAGATCAAATCCATCGGCAAAGCCCTGACCGCTCCCGAACGCGCGCGCATCATCGACGCCCGCAACCGCATCCTCGCGCCCGGCATGTTCGATGCCCACGTCCATTTCCGCGAGCCCGGCTTCGAGGCCAAGGAAACCATCGCCAGCGGCACCGAGGCCGCGATCAACGGCGGCATCACCGGTGTGGTCATGATGCCTAACACCAGCCCGGCCATCGACTCCGCCACCGTCGTTGCCAACGTGCTCGACATCGCCAAGCGCACCGCCCGCATCCCGGTTTACACCTCCGGCTGCGTCACCAAGGACCGCCACGGCAAGGAAATGGCCGGCATCGACGGGATGCGCGCGCTCGGCGTGAAAATGCTAACCGACGATGGCGACACCACCGGCGATCCCGCGATCCTGCTGCGGGCGATGCAATACGCCACCGAGTTCGGCATGTTCTTCGCCAGCCATTGCGAGGTTCCCGAACTCGCCGGTCCGCGCGCGCTGAACGAGGGTCTTGTTAGCTACCGCCTCGGCATCAAGGGCTCGCCCGCCTGCGCCGAAGAAATCATTATCGACCGCGACATCCGCCTCGCCCACGCCGCCGGCGCGCACATCCACATCCAGCATGTTTCCAGCAAGCTCGGCATGGAAACCATCCGCTGGTGGAAATCCCGCGGCGACGTGAAGATCACCGCCGAGGTCTCGCCGCATCACTTGTTATTCACCGACGAGCACATCGGCGACTTCGACACCAACTACAAAATGAACCCGCCGCTGCGCACGCAGGCTGACAACGAAGGGCTACTGCAAGGCCTCATCGACGGCGTGTTCGATCTCATCGCCACTGACCACGCGCCGCACACGCCGTTCGAGAAATCCCAGGATTTCATCACTGCGCCCAATGGCATCACTGGCATGGATACCGCGCTGGTGTCGCTCTATCACCACTTTGTCGCCACCGGCAAATTCGGTTGGGATCTCATCGTCAAACGTTACAGCGCCGAACCCCGCCGCCTTATGGGGCTGCCTGCCGTGTCCATCGAAGTCGGCCAGCCCGCCGATCTCATCCTGTTCGATCCCGCAGCGGAAACGACCTTCACCAAGGATTTTATGAAATCGAAATCGCAGAACACGCCGTTTATCAATCAAACGCTAAAAGGCAGCGTGGATCTGGTGGTGTTAGGAACGGAGATCCTGCTGGAGCGGTGAGTCGTCACAAGTGAGTTCCGACAGATTGGCAAGGATGGAACTTCGACAGGAGATTGGATTTTACGCGCGACTACCCTTCCATGAAGTCACAACCATTGGTTACTTCGTTTGATGAGTCCATGCGGCCTGGGAATGCGCAATCCGACTAACGGGAGCAGACACGGATTGCCAAGCAAGGTGGCAGTTCGGCAGGATTCATCGTCCGTGATCAAGTCGATTAAGGCGGGCGCGGATCTTGTGATTCCCGGCAATTTCAGAGGGTGTCCCTTGAGCAGTTCTTCTGCTAGATAGAAACTCTGGCCGGCTTGGCTGACGTGGGCCGGCAGGATGGGCGGGGCTTTGTTGCCGAAATCGTTGCGCACGTAGGTGAGCAGGGCACCGACTTCGTCATCCTTGAGCATGCCGCCGAAGGGGGGCATTGGGACCAGGCCGTCGTAGTTCTTGCCGTTGAGTTCGAAGGAACCCATCACTCCGGGCCAGAGTAGAGTCAGGCCTCGCCATCTCACAAAATAGTCCGCAAATGTGAATGGCCGAGGCCCCTTGGACGTCGCACCGTAGGTGAAGGTGCGTGGGGTTTCGCCGTTGCTGTAGGTGATTTTGTCAAAATTTGCACACTGACCCCATTTCCAAGGAGGAGCGGATTGCCTTCGGCCAAGCGGGATGCGCTTTGCGGTTTACAAAGACTCGCTATCGCTCTCCATTCCGATCCACTCAAGCCCATGAGACGACAATGAACTGAGGGCAAGCTACGACTTCGGCGGATCGGAGTCCGCCGTCCCTTGTTGCAGAAGAGCGCTTCACGATGTCTTACCAGGAGCATCTCATCCAATGATCGACCCCAATCATTAGGGCATTGCCCTACAGCCTCCGCTCGCGGATCTCCGTGATGATTTTTTCGGTGAACTCTTCGAGCGTCATGGTGGCGAGCTCCTCGTGGTCGCGGTGGCGGATGGAAACGGTGCCATCCTCCACTTCCTTGGCACCGAGGACCAGCATGTAGGGGACTCGGTCGAGGCGGGCGACGCGGATTTTCGCGCCGACTTTTTCGTTGGTCCGGTCCACGGCCACTCGCACGCCGAGGTCGGCGAGTTTCGCGGCGGCGGCTTCGGCGGCGTCGAGGGTTTTCTCGGAAATGGGGATCACGCGGACTTGTTCGGGGGCCAGCCAGGCGGGGAATTTCCCTTCGAAGTGCTCGATGAGCAAGCCGGTGAAGCGCTCTAATGATCCGAACGGCGCGCGGTGGATCATCACCGGCACGTGCGGCTGGTTGTCCGCACCGACGTAGCTGAGATCGAAGCGGACCGGCAGGTTGTAGTCCACCTGCACGGTGCCTAACTGCCAGTCGCGGCCGATGACGTCTTTGACCACGAAGTCGATTTTCGGACCGTAGAATGCCGCCTCACCGAGTTCTTCGGTGTATTCGACGCCGAGCGTTTGCACAGCTTGGCGCAGGGCAGCTTCCGCCTTGTCCCAGTTTTCCGGCGAGCCGACGTATTTGTCGGAATCCGGGTCGCGCAGCGACAGCCGGACGCGGTAGTTGTCCATGCCGAGCGTGCCGAGGACTTTTTTCACGAGGTCGAGGCAGCCGGTGACTTCCGCCGCGACTTGGTCCGGCGTGCAGAACAGGTGGGCGTCGTCCTGGGTGAAACCACGCACGCGGGTCATCCCGCCGAGTTCGCCGGACTGCTCCCAGCGGTAAACCGTGCCAAACTCGGCGAGTCTAACGGGCAGATCGCGGTAGGAGTGATGGTCACTCGCGTAAATCTTGATGTGGTGCGGGCAGTTCATCGGCTTGAGCAGGTAGCCTTCGTATTCGCCCTTTTCCAAGCCGTTGAGCAAGGTCGCGCAGGTCGCGTCCTCGTCGGCGAGTTTCTCCAGCGTGTCGCGCTCGGCGATGGGCGGGTACTGGCTGTCCTGATAGTAGGGGAAATGGCCGGACGTCCGATAGAGATCGAGCTTGCCGATGTGCGGGGTGAAGACTTGCGAGTAGCCCTGCTTGTCGAGTTCCTGGGTGATGAAGTCCTGGAGCGAGCGGCGGATCAGCGCGCCCTTGGGTTTCCACAGGACCAGTCCCTGGCCGACGGCTTCATCGATGTGAAACAGCCCGAGCTCCTTGCCGAGCCTGCGGTGGTCGCGTTTCTTGGCTTCTTCCAGCCGCGTGAGATGTTCCAGCAGCTCGGTGGAGTTCTTGAAACAAGTGCCGTAGATGCGTTGCAGCGACTGGCGGTCCTTGTCGCCCTTGTAATACGAACTGGCGACGCTCATCACCTTGAAGGCCTTGCAATTGCCGGTCCGCCCGACGTGAGGGCCGGCGCAGAGATCCCAGAAATCGCCGTTTTTGAAGATCGAGATTTCCTCGCCTTCTGGGATGTCGTTGAGCAGGTCCACTTTGAAAATGCTCTCGATTTCCCGCTCCGACACCGCGCCTAACCGGCCGGCCTTCGCTAACTCCAACGCTTCTGCACGCGAAACAGTGACGCGCTCGAAGCTGTCATTGTCCTTCACCACTTTCTTCATCTCCTCCTCGATCCGCGGGAAATCCTCCGGCGAAATACGGTGCTTGAGATCCATGTCGTAGTAGAAACCACTCTCGACCGGCGGCCCGCCGGCGAGCTGGACGTCCGGCCACAACCGGCAAATGGCGGTGGCGAGGACGTGGGCACAGGAATGGCGGAGCCGTTCCAGGTCGGTCATCTGGTGGCGTTCTTCGAGGGTCTTGCGTTCGGACATTTGGGTAGAGGTTGAGAGTTGAGAGATGAGAAAAAGAGTTAAGGTGGATTGAACCGCAGATGAGCGCAGATGGACGTTAGCAAGAAAAGAGGTTGTCTGAAAATTCCGGTTAGAGCGGCTTGACCGTCAAAGGCTGCGGGCAGAATGCCCGGGGCACAGTGGCGGGGGGG
>JANOZJ010000067.1:0-5651 GCA_031429315.1 Akkermansiaceae bacterium | reverse complement strand
CGCGAGGGAGCGATGGAAGAACATGTTGTCGTAGGCTCCGGCATCGATGTAATCGATGAAGTTCTCCACCGTCAGCGGAGTGGCAAATGGCAACAGGATGATGTCGAACGTGCCGAGGGTGGTGGTCACGCGGGCGGCGCTGGCGGTGTCGGGATCGGCAAATTTACCGGCCAGGGACACCACCTTCGGGGTCGCCACCGCGACATTCACCGCGGCAAACGACTGAACGATGGCGGGCGAGGGCGAGATCGCGTTCAAGATCAGGCTGCGCGTCGCGGTGCTGCCGTCGCTAAATGTTGCCGTCATGGTGGCCGTGTAATTTCCGGCGGTGGCGAGAATGCCGGTGACCGTGCCGGTGCCGGGATTGAAAGTGAGTCCGCCCGGCAGGCCGGTCACCGTCAGCCCGGTCACGGCCGAGGGCAGCGAGATTTGGATCGGATAGAGGAAGGAATTCCCGGCAACAATCGGTGGGTTGAAATTGCCGACGAAGCCTTCCTTGGTCCGGACTTGCACCGAGCTGGAGCCCGACGTGGCGATGGAAAATCCGAAAATACTGTTCAACACCGCGCTCACGCGGAATTCATACAGGGTGCCGAGAGCCAGGTTTGCAACGGTGAAGGTCTGGGCATTCGCAGCCGCGAAGGTCGAGGCGAACGGTGTGGTGCCCACCGCCCGGTAGAGGATCTCGTAGCTGGTTTCCCGGGACGATTTATCCACCCATGTCAGAGTGATCGAGGTTGTGCTGGCCGCCGTCCCGGCAAGAGTGGCAGGCGTGGCCAACGGCGAGGACTGGACCGGGAAAACATTCGTATAGCCGGAATAGTTTTTCACGGTGCCCACCAGCCGATATGCCCGCAGGCGGAACTGATGGGCCGTCGATGGTGTGAACCCGGGGACCGAAGCGATTGAAGTGGCATTGGCGGTGACGGTCCCCAAGGACGCGAAGTTCCCGCTGCCGACTTTCGACTCAAGCTCGAAACCGCTTTCCGCCGCCGAGCGATCGCTCCATTTGAAGGAAAACGCGCCTTCGGCCAGCGTGGTGACCACCAGTTCGGAAGGCGCGCGGAAGGCCTTGGTGGTCGCCGTGGCGATGTTCGAATATTTGGTGAACGAACTAGCCCCCTTGAATCCCCTCACCCGGAAGGATCGGGTCTCGGCGGGGGCAAAGCCTGCGGTGATCACCTTGAAGGTGATCCCTGGACCGATGCTGCCGAGCAATTTCCATTTCCCTTTTCCGATCCGGGTCTCGATCTGATAGCCGTTTTCAGAGGTGGCATTGTCGATCCAAGAGAGGCGGATCCGGCCATCATCGATGGTCTTGGCCAGCAGCATGGTGGGAGGACGGAACGTGCTGACAGAAAGGGCTTTGGCCGTGACGATCGAGGTCGGCTTCGAGAAGTTTTCCTGACCGGTCGCGCCGTTGTAGGCGGTCATTTGGAAAACCAGCTCGACTCCCGGCAGGTCGTTGACGACGACCGTGTAGGAGGTGAGATTCGGCGTGGGAACGAGTACAAAGCGCTTGGGAGCGTTGCCTTTGATTTCCACACGGATCTCCCAGCCCTTTTCGTTGTTGGAATTGTCCTTCCACTTCACTTGGAACGCATTCACCCCGATAGGTTTGACGGTCAGATCCGAAGGTGCCGCCGGAGCCTTGGTCGCGGCACTTGCCAACGGGCTAATCGCGAGGAGGAAACTGGAAATGGCGGTGATCAGTTGAAAGCTGCGCATGACGAATGGCGGGAAAGTTACACAAAACCCACCGCTCGCAAAGTGTTTCCCCGAATTGTCCAAATCTGCAAAATACTTCGGCTATCCTAAATACCGCCAAACACTCCATCTTGTATCTGATCTACCATTTCGACACCACATCTTGCGCCATCCCCACTTGAAGGATTGAAGAAGGCCGAACTCAGGGTAATTTTCCTCCAGCTCAGTTCCCTCTCGGGCTTCACCCCTAACCGACTCCTATCTGAATGTACCTCAAAACTCTCGAAATTCACGGCTTCAAGTCGTTCGCCGATAAGACCGTGTTCGAATTCGCCAAAGGCGTGACCGGCATCGTCGGCCCGAATGGCTGCGGCAAGTCCAACGTGGTCGATGCGATCCGCTGGGTGCTCGGGGAAACCTCGGCCAAAGCCCTGCGCGGCGGCGAAATGGCGGACGTCATTTTTAACGGCACCGAAAAGCGTAAACCGCTTGGGATGGCCGAAGTCACACTGACGATGGCGGATTGCGAAGGCCCGCTGAAGGTCGATTTCAACGAAGTCGCGCTGACCCGCCGGGTTTTCCGCGACGGGCGCTCTGAATACCGGATCAACGGCACGCTCTGCCGGTTGAAGGACATCCACGACCTGCTGATGGACACCGGCATCGGCCGCACGGCCTACTCGATCATGGCGCAGGGGCAGATCGACCAGATCCTTTCCTCCAAGCCTGAAGAGCGCCGCGCGGTGTTCGAGGAGGCCGCCGGGATCACGAAATTCAAGCGCGAGAAGAAGGAAGCACTGCGGAAACTGGAGTTTACCGAGGCCAACCTGCTGCGCGTTTCCGACGTGTTGGCAGAACAAGAGCGCCGGATGAATTCGCTGCGCCGTCAAGTCGCGAAAGCCCGCCGCTATCAGGCGCTGGCCGCCGATACGCGGGTGCTTGACACCCACCTCGGGCACAAGAAATTCGTCGAGCTCACCGCCGAGCGCGATGAGCTGGTGGTTTCCATCCGTGGGCTGGAAGTGCGCGATACCGAGCTGGAAATGCAGCTTCCCGCCAAGGAAGAAGCGGTCACGGAAGCCCGCACCGCAGCCCGGATTTTTGAAGGCGAACTCGCGGAACTCCGCCAGCGCCTCAACGAGCACCGCAACGCGCTGAACTCCGCCGCCGGCCGGATTTCCTTCAACGACGAGCGCAAGGCCGAACTCGAATCCCGCATCCGCCAGAACCACGAGGACATCGCCGAGACTCGCGAAAAACTGGCCAAGCAGGAGTTTGAATTCATCGCCGCCAACGAGTCGCTCGACCAACTCAGCCGGATCATCGCCGAGAAGGAAATCCAGCTCGCCGAGCAGGAAAGCCGCACCAAGGGCACCCGCGAGGAGCGTGAAACCATTGAAACCGCCCTCCGCGAAACCCGCGGCGAGGCGAACCGCACGCAGACGATCATCGCCTCGATGCAGGCGAAAATCGAAAGCGCGCTCGCCCAGCTAGAAGGCAACCGCGAGCGCTCGCGCCAACTCGGCGATGAGGAGCAACGCCTCACGCTGGAGCTCGAAGAATTCCGCGCCGAGCAGGCCCGCATCGCCAGCGAGGTCGAGGCCACCGGCTCGATGTTAGGTGAGCTGACCGAAGCGTTCCAATTCGCCGAGCGCACCTATCAGCACACCCGCGGCGACCTCGATGCCGCGCGTGTCGCAGCCGTGGATTCAAACAAACTGCTCGCCCAGCGCTCCGCCCGTTTCGACGCCGTCCGCCAGCTTGTCGAAAGCGGCGAAGGTTTCGAGAAAGGCACCCAGAACGTGCTCAAAGGCCTTGGTAATCCGGACCAATTCAAACCCGGCATCCATGGCGTGCTCGCCTCATTTATCGAAGCCGACAACACCTGCGCCCGCGCCATTGAGGCCGCGCTTGGAAACCATTTGCAAGCCGTGCTCGTCCAGGACCAGGCGATGGCGGAAGCGGTCATCACCCGGCTCACCGAAAAGCAGTTAGGCGTCGCCGCCGTGCTGCCCGAATCGTTCATCGGCCACTCCGCCGGCACCCAGATGGAGTCGCTGCCGGAAGGTGCGACCTCCTGGGCGCTCGACCGGGTGAAGTCCGACAGCCGCATTTCCACCGTCATTGAGAAACTGTTGGAAAAAGTCCTGATCGTCCCGAACCTGGCGACCGCGCTGCGCCTCCGGGCCTCGCATCCGGGCGTCACCTTCGTGACTCTGGCAGGCGTGATTCTATCAGGCGAAGGCATGCTCCGCGGCGGCACCGGCGCGGAAGGCAGCACCTCCGTTCTTGAACTTCAGAACGAAGTCCGCTCGCTTGCCGCCGAAGTCGCCGAACTAACCGCCGACGACGAGGCAGCCCGCACCCGCGTCACTGATTTGGAATCCCGCCTCGAGCAACTCCGCGAGGAAGTCGAAGTTTCCCGCGAGCGTCTCCAGCGGCAGAAGGTCGATCTATCAACCCTCCAGGGCCAGCTCAGCCTTGCCACCCGCGAGGTCGAGAATTTCGAGACCAAACTCGAAAACGTCAAATGGGAGCGCGGCGAACTCGACAACCGCGAACGCGCCGCCGCCGAAGGCCGCGAACATCTCGAAGGCGAACTCGCCTCCGCCCGCGAGCGGTTGGAGGCGCTTGAAAACGAATCCCGCCGCCTGCAGTCCGAGTCGGACTCGATCGTCCGCCGCGAGCAGGACATCGTGGAAACCCTCAACGAACTTCGCACCGAACTCGCCGTCGAGCGCCGCGCGAAGCAATCCGCCGAAGAGCAGCAGAAGCCGATGGAAGCGCGTCTATCCGAACTCCGCGACGTGGCAATCCGACGCGAGACGGAGATCGAAGCGTTCGACCAACGGATCGAAGCCGCCCAAGGCGAGAACGCCCGCCTGTCCGAGGAATGTGAATCCCACCGCGCCGAAGTCGAAGACCTCCAAGTGGAAATCAACACCCGCTCGGCAGGCCGCACGGTTCTGCTCGAAGCCATCGAAACGGCCGAAACATTCCTCGCCGCGATCCGCCGCGACCACTCGAAGGTGAACGAACAAAAAGGCCGTGAAGAAGTCGCCTGCACCAAGCTCGACCTTCGCCTCGAGAGCCTCGCCACCACCATCCAGGAGCGTCACCAAATCGATCTAACCACGTTCGAGCCGGACGCCCACGCGCTCCTAACCAGCATCGCCTCGCAGAAAGCCCTGCAAGGCCGCGGCGGCCGCCAATCGATTATCTCCGGAGAAGAATCCGACGACGATGAAATGCCCACCGTCGTCGTCGATGGCACGAACGACGACATAGAAATCCCCGGTGAAATGACCGGCGAGCCGGATTGGGATTTCGTCGAGTCCATCGTCGCCGACATTAAGCGCCGCCTCGACGCGATGGGGCCGGTCAACCTCGATGCCATCGAGGAATTCGACGAGCTTGAGGAACGCTACAATTTCCTCAAGGGCCAGCACGACGACCTCGTCAACTCGAAGTCCGAGCTGTTGGAAGTCATCGACCGCATCAATACCGAGACCCAGCGCCTCTTCGCCGAGACCTTCGCCCAGGTTAAAATCAACTTCCGCGAGATGTTCAAGGAACTCTTCGGCGAAAAAGGTGAGGCTGACCTCAACCTGATCGACGACAGCGACCCGCTTGAATCCGGCATTGAAATCACCGCCAAACCGCCGGGCAAAAAACTCCAGTCGATCACGCTTCTATCCGGTGGCGAGCGCTCGATGACCGCCGTTGCGCTGTTGTTCTCGATCTACATGATCAAGCCCAGCCCGTTCTGCGTGCTCGATGAGCTCGACGCGCCGCTCGACGAGTCTAACATCAACCGCTTCGTCAAGGTGCTCGACCGTTTCATCGACAACTCGCAGTTCATCATCGTCACCCACTCGAAGCGGACGATGGCCCGCGCCGACGTGATGTATGGCGTGACGATGGAAGAGTTCGGCGTCTCCAAA
>JANOZJ010000066.1:0-8496 GCA_031429315.1 Akkermansiaceae bacterium | reverse complement strand
GCAAATATTGCCTTTGAAATCCACGCTGTCGTGACCGAGCAAGGCGATGAGCTTGCGGGTGATATCGACTCGATAGATTTTCGGCTCGGCTTCCGCGATCCGCTGCACCGCCCGTTTGACCCGCTCCAAGTCGATGCTTTCCAGCTCGCGCTTGTTCAAATCATAAAACGCCGGATCATCCTTTTTCGAGAGTTTCTCAAACGATCCTTCGACGAAGATTTCATTGTTCACCCGAACCTCGATCACCGAAATTTCGGGATAGATTTTTTCCGTTTGCCCAAGCACCGAGGCCAATTGCGCGAGTTCCTGGATGGATTGGGTCACACCGGTAAGGACCAGCAGATAGTCCCCTCCATCCCGCGGATAGGGGTGGGACGATGGCGCCGCACCGGTCACCCGGAGAATGTATTCCTTCACCAAATTCTTGTTGCTCTCGCTCAGGCCCCTTAGCCACAGCCCCATCGCCCGCTTGTCGCTCTCCGCCTTGGCAAGCCTGTCGATTTCAGCAACCAGAGGACCGGTTCCGATCCGATTCCGCAAGGCGACGATGGTGCTGTCTTCGGCAGGCTCTCGGGTTGTGACTTCCGTCGAGGTCGCGAGATTTCGCGGCCTGCCGACCACCCGGTTCTCAAGCGGCACCGATCCGGCCTTGAAAAAGAACGGCACCGCCACCACGCCGCAGCTCAAAAGCAATCCCACGCCAAGCGCCCTCAGACGGGCTTTCGGGTTTCCATACACGAGCGCGATCATCCCGATGAGACTTGCAAATCCAGCCATCAGCAAGCGGTCCGTTAGAATCATCCCATCCAGCAACCCGCTCCGACCGGCACCAAACATGAGCAGAAGCGCCATTAGAATCATCCCTGCCACTCCGATCACCGCCGCAATAATCCGCTGCGGTGCGACCGGTTCCATGACTGGCGATTCCTGCGCAATGTAGTGGAGTGCCGGCACACCGATCTGCAACTCGCCACCCGGCATTGGAACCCGTTGGAAGCGATTCAGCCCCTGACTGTCCCGCTCACCGGGGTAGAATTTGCGACCGCGCACGATGACATCGTCGTTGATCCGGAACCGGTGCTCACACCCGCCGCACTCGACAGTGCGCTCGCGCAGATCGTCCCCAACCTTAAATCGCTGCCCACAGGAAGGGCAGCGAATCAGCAAAAGCAAGTCATCAGGATTTGGGACGGACATGGCGCTGCATGATTCTTGAAGCAATCCCCGGCGATTGCAACTCCAAGCATCAAGCTAACCTAACATCCCTGTGCCGCCACCACAGCGGAAAACATCACGCCCCCCCTCAGGTGATCCGGTTCCATTTGTTAATGGCTGTTCCATGGTCACGCGCTTTTACGCTTCCCGGACAAATCCGCTGCCGCCAGTCTCGCGGCCATGAACTTCGGCATCATCGGCACCGGCACGATCGGTCGCTTCCACGCCCAGGCGATCCGCGCGATGGATGGCGGGACGCTGCGCGCGGTTTACAATCCCCGCGCGGAAAGCGCCGCAATTCTGACTGCGGAATTCGGCGTGGCGTGCCATAGCGAGCTTGCCGGTTTCCTAGCAGACCCGGAGCTGGAGATCGTCACCATCGCCACGCCGTCCGGCGCGCATTTCGAGCCCGCGCTCGCCGCGCTGCGGGCGGGCAAACATGTCATTTGCGAAAAACCCCTCGAAATCACCACCGCACGCATCGACGAACTCATCGCCGCCGCGGCCGCAAGCGGCAAAACCCTGGCGGCAATCCTCAACCGCCGCTTCAATCCCGCGATGGCGGCCTTCAAGGCGGCCTGCGACGGCGGGCGGTTAGGAAAGATCGTTTCCGCGTCCTGTTATGTGAAATGGTTCCGCGACCAGGCTTACTACGATTCCGCCGGCTGGCGCGGGACCTGGGCGCTCGACGGCGGCGGCGCGCTGATGAACCAAGGCATCCACGCCATCGACGCCGTGCTCCATCTCGCCGGTCCGGTTAGATCGGTGCAGGCCAATACCGCCTGTTTGGCCCACGAGCGCATCGAAGTGGAGGACATGGCGGTCGCGATTCTGGAATTCGAGAGCGGTGCCCGCGGCGTGATCGAAGGCTCGACATGCAGTTGGTCGGCCAGCGGCCATCCGGCGCGCGTGCAGCTATGCGGCACGGAAGGTTCGGTGTTTCTAGCGGATGAAACGTTCGAGGTCTGGGATTTCAAAAACGCACGGCCCGAAGACGCCGGAATCCGGGAAACGCTGATGCGAGGCACCCAGTCCACCCTCGGCGCGAACGACCCGAAGGCGATCCAGTTTCATGCCCACCGACGGAATTTTGAGGAGGTCGTTAGGGCGATCCGCGACGGCCGCGAACCCAGCACGTCGGCCAGCGAGGCGAGGAAAGCCGTGGCGCTGATTCAGGCGATCTATCAGAGCGCGGCCGCGAACGGCGTGAAGATCAGCCTGTGATGTTACAAAAAAACACGGGCGGCTCGCGATGCGGGCCGCCCGGTCGATGGTGGAAAACTCAATTCCCGCGAATTTCCTCAAAGATCCTCGTCCTTGGGTTTCTTGAATTCCGCAGGACTGATGAAGCCGTCATCGTCGGCATCGCGTTTGTCGAATTTGCGCATGACGTTGCTGAACTTCACCTTGGGCGAAACCAAGTAGCCGAATTCCTCGGGTGACAACTGGCCGTCGCCATCGAAATCGGCGAGATCGAACCGGCTGAGGTCGGATTTCGGCTTTTCCTCAAGCGCGCGATAGGCATTCCACTCGTCCAAGGAAATCAAACCGTCCGGGATGGCAGCGCCGAGTACTGGCTCCCCCGTCACGGGGTCCACGGCCGGGAAGCCGGTGACAGGATCGATGACTTCTTCAAACGCACCGGCGACATCAATCGGCAGGAAGCGTCTGCGGATTTCGACAAGTGGCGTGCCTGGTCCGCGAGTGGTGGCAAACTCGAAGATCGTCAAGCCGCCATTGGCGTCCACATCCGCTTGGGCGAAAGTGCGGTGATGCTTGGGAGCCTTCGGTGGTTTCGGTGGCTTGGGACCTGCGTCAGCAGCCGCCGCGAATGCAGTGACGCCAAGGGATGCGCCAATGCTCAGTAGGGTAAGGGTATGGTTTTTCATGGAAGCTTAACTAAAGCGGGAAATCAGCGGATAGCAAGTGGGAGAAATACACGCGATTACGTGTGAAAATCCTCTTGCACGCCGGCTGAGAAGTTGCTAGCCGCCCAATGGAAACTCGGGGACGCACTCCAGCTTCACGTTGTAAAGCGCGGCGATTTCCGGGGCGTCGGAGACATGATAGACATCGCGGTAATAGATTTCCTTGATGCCATACGCGCAGAGCGTCTGCATGCAAGCGGTGCAGGGCATGGTGGTGGTGGCCACGATCTTCGCCTCCCCGCGGCGGAACAGGCTGCACAGATTCACCTCGGCGTGGAGCATGAATTTCTGGCGGGCGTCGCGGTCGTCCCAGAATCCGGGCGGCGGATTGTAGCCCGGCGCGAGGCCATTGTAGGCGGTGCCGATCACGCGGTTGTCGAAGTCGAGGGCCGCGGCACCGACTTTCCGATAGGGATCCTCGGAACGCAGGCTGGCAACGTGGGCCAGGGCCATGGCGTATTGGGGAATGGACAAACGGTCGGCGGGCATGGGCGGAGGATGATTTGGGGAGCGCGGATTTTCAACCTGCATCTCGCGGAAGAGAAGAAGGGACAGTAAGGTTCCGGCTCCTTATTTTTCACTTCGTGAAATGGCACCGATCGCCCAGCTTCCGGGCGTGGAGCGAACCCGATCCGGAGTGCTGGCGGCGTTGGCCGCGTTTTTGCTGTGGGGGATTCTGCCGGTTTTCTGGAAGCTGCTCGATTTCCTGCCACCGCTGTCGATCGTCGCGCAACGGACGCTGTGGTCGTTATTGTTAGTGCTCGGGATTCTGGCGTGGCGCGGAGAGGGACGGGCATTGATCACGGCATTGCGGTCGCCCCGGGTGCTCGGCTGGCACCTTCTATCAGGCAGCCTGCTGGCCTCCAACTGGCTGCTCTATGTATGGGCGACATTGAATCATCGCATCCTCGAAGGCGCGCTTGGCTATTACCTCAATCCGTTTTTTAACATGCTGTTCGGCGCGTTGTGGTTCGGCGACAAGAACAGCCGCTGGCAGCTTGCCGCCATCGCGCTGGCGCTGGGTGGAGTGGCGTTGCAGATTCCGGCGGTGGGACATTTCCCGTGGGTCGGGCTGACGCTGGCGGTCACATTCTCGCTCTACGCGGTGGTTAGAAAACGCGCTCCGCTCGGTTCGCTCACGGGACTTGCGGCGGAAACCAGCCTGTTAGCCCCGCTGGCGTTGCTTTGGCTCGTCATCGCCAACAACAGTCCGACGGCGGCCTTCGGCGGCAGCGGATTCCATGCTATTTTGGTCGTCGGCACGGGACTGGCGACGGCGCTGCCGCTGTTGTGTTTCGGCTACGCCGCGCGGACGATCCGCCTGACCACGCTGGGCATCCTGCAATTCATAGGACCGACGATTCAGTTCTTCATCGGCTGGAAACTCTACGACGAACCGATGACCGGGGCACGTTTGTTGTCGTTCGGACTGATCTGGCTGGCGGTGGCAATCTACGCGGCGGATGCCGTGAAGTCGCGGGTCAATAACTGACTTCAAGGCGCATGAAACACTTTGGTCCGGCGACATCGACCGTCGCAGTGCGCACCTGGTTGCCATCGGGGTCCGAGAGAGTGACGCCAGTGGTACTCCAGTTCTGCATGTCTTCACTGCATTTCACCGTGTAGGTGACACCGGCCACTCCCGCGTGAAAACTCAAGCTCATTTGATTTCCGTCTAACACCGGTTGTGGCGGGGAGCTGAAAGCATTCGGCTCGAGGTTCAGGGCATAGGCCATCAGGAGATTGATGCCGTCACCATTCATATCGGACTGGAGATTCGAGTTGCCTGGCAGGCCTTTGGCAAGCAGCCAATTGAACACCGGGGTGATCGCTGCAATGTAAACGGCGGGATAACCAAGCCATGTCGATGCCGGCGTGATGGGCCATGTCAAATTGTTGAGATAATAGATCGTGAAGCCTGTAGCCGGAGTTTCGAATACACCAGATCCCATGCTCGGTGGATTGCCCATGAAAACCGCATGTTTCAGCTTGGCGCAGGTCGAGAATGCCTGGCTTCCAATGCTCAATACGCCCGAGTGAAACGTCACCCCCGTCAACTCCCCGCAAAGACGGAATGCCTGGATGTCGATGTCGATCAAGCCCGTGGGAATTGTGAAATTCCCACTCACCCCTCCGGGGCAGGTGATCAGCTTGGTTTGTCCCAGATTGGTGAGCAGCCCGTTCAGACTGTTAAAATTTGGATTTCCCGCAGCCACGGTGAAGGAAGTGAGCGAACTACACTCGGCAAACGCGGCGGCGTGGATCGTGGTCACACTGGCGGGAATAGCGACGGTCGTCAGGCTCCTACAGTTGGCAAACACCTTGTTAGTCAAAGAGGTCAGGCTGGAGGGAATCGTCACACTCGTCAGCCCGCTGCAATACTGGAACGCAAACGTCCCAATACTGGTGATAGCGGAGGGAAGGGTCACGCTCGTCATTCCGCTGCAACTGTAAAAAGTGCTTCCCGCGATGCTGGTAACACCGGAAGGGATGACCACACTCGTCAGCGCGCTGCAGTAGGAAAACGCGCCGAATCCGATGCTGGCCACGGTCGCGGGGATCGTGATGTTAGACAACGCGCCACACCGGAGAAACGTTTCGATTCCGATGCTGGTCACCCCGGTAGGCAACGACATGCTAGTCAGGGCAATGCAGTATGAAAACGCGTTTCTGCCGATGCTGGTTACGCTTGGCGGAATGGCAATGCCAGGGAGCGCCCGGCAGTTGTAGAATGAATACGTTCCGATGCTGGTCAAGCCGGAGGGCAGAGTCACGCTCGTCACGTTCGTGCAATCGTAGAACGCCCTGCTTCCGATGCTGGTCACCCCGGAGGGAATGGCTACGCTGGTCAGTTCCGCCCGGCCTTCGAACGGGCCGGTTCCAATGCCGGTTCCAATGCTAACAACTGTTTTTTCAACCAATGGATTCTCGCTGATGACGATCGTCGCCGGGATGGAAACCTCTGGCGGCGCGCCCACGGCATAACCCGTGATAGTGACGTCGGTCCCGTTGTCGGTATAAATAAAATCCCCGGATTGCGCGGCTGCGGCGGCGGTCACCATGCAGCCAAGTATTGTCAGGATCTTCCACCCCGGACACTGGCGGCGGAGTTGCATTTGCAGGCCCGCGCTTCGCAGCGTCTGGCGGAATGGCATGGACGAAAAAAGGGTTGCAGTCATTTCGGAGTATTTATTATCAAAATTTCCGAACCATAGCATCCCATGTTAGTAGAAATTTTTAAAATTCGCGCACGGGTCGGCGCGGTGATGTCGCAGATCCGTGCAAGCAATCCTTGCCGTGGCGGGCCGGGCCGTTTACCCAACGTCCATGCAAGATGAAGTTCGCGCGCTGTTAATTCTCCAGGACCGGGATCGTCGATTGCTGGTGCTGGCCAAGGATCTCGAAAAACTGCCTCAGGACGAGACCCGGGCGAAGACCAAGCTGGCCAGTGATGAGGCGGCCGTTACCAAAGCCCACCAGGCGCTGCTCGACTGCGAGCTGCGGGTGAAAAAAATCGAGCTCGATGCGGAGACCCGCCGGACGACGATCAAGCGCTTGAAATTGCAACAGTTTGAAACTCGCAAGAACGAGGAGTTCGTGGCGTTGGGCCATGAGATCGTCCGCTACGAGAAGGATCTCGATGATTTCGAGACCAAGGAATTGGAAGCAATGGAGGAAGTGGACGTCTTTCGGACCGCCAACAAAGCCGCTGAGGCATCCCGGACGAACACCCGCAAGCTGGTGGAAGAAGACCTCGCTTCGATCGCCCAACGTCATGCCCGGATGGCAACGGATCGCCTCGAAGTCATCGCCGACCGGGAAAAACTCCTCGCCAACGTTCCCGAGAGTATCATCCCGCTATACAACCGCTTGATGAAGACCAAGGACGGTCTGGCGATCGCACCGCTGCGGGATGGCAAATGCGAAGGCTGCCACATGAGACTCATCGCCTCCACGGTGATGAAGGTCCAGACCGGCAAGGAAATCGCCCAGTGCGAGGATTGCGGACGGATTCTTTATGTGGAGGAGTGAATGGGTTCGAAGTTAAATGTTATTGGTTATACGTTAAAGAAAAGCGGGGACCTTCTTTCCCAATAACTTCTAACTTCTAACTAATGACTTGTAACCCTTAGCTCAATAATACTCGTTCCGGCGCTCTTCCAGAAGCACCAGCCAGTTCATCATCGAGATCGGTGGCAACTCCGCCGGGTGACGGATTTGGCTGAGATTGACGGTGATCCGGTCGGAAGCGATCGCTGTTCCACTCAGCGCGGTCGAATCCAATGGCCGGACCATGGGAGCTTCCGCGTCCGCGCTGTTCACCTTGTCCACTTTGGCCAGCGAGCCGATTTGCCCGCCGAGAGTCACGGCGAAAGGATCGACATCGACACCATATCTCTTCTCAGGAGTGAACAACGAGCACGGCGGCAAATAACGTCCGCTCGGGTTGGATGCGGTGATGGCGGGCGTGTATCCCGTTGGCGGGGTGGTGGCCACGATATTGAAATCATCGCCGATATAGAGCCGTAGGTTGGTGACCAGCGAGAAGCCCTTGGTGAATGGAGTTAGATCGGCGCATTCCCTGAGAACCACGCCATAATCATTGATGGTGCAGGGGATCGTCGGTTTCCTGGCGGCATTGTTCAATCCGGTCACGGAGTAGTCCACGTTGACGACGAGGGAATTGTTGATGGCCGGACCTGCCGCGCCGATTGTGGTGAGGAATGACGGGATTCGTTCCGGATAAACGGAGACACACATCTGGCCGCTGGTGAGAGTCTTGATCTCATATGGAGCTCTCGTCCTCCAGTAGCCCTTTTTGGTGACGGTGCTAATGTTCAGCAATGGGTCTCCAAAAGTGTTGTTGTTGAAAGTGATCGGGCCGCTCAGGCCTGGCCTGAAGGTAAATCCACCGCTCTCGCCATAGGCCACGTCAACCGGGCGGCCTGCATCAAGAGTAGAAAGGTTGACCGTTCCGTTTTCGGCGGCCACGGCGACATACCCGGGCGGCAGACTCGTCATCACCGCTGCGGTGAGGGGCATGTTCATGGAAGCCCGGGTTCCGTTGGTCTGAAGATATTGGAACCGCAACATGGTCGGAGTCGCGTTGGTGGAACTTAGCACCTGGGTGATATCCATCCGCATGGCACATTGGAGGGCTCCGATGGTGTAGTCGTTCCAGGTGGTGGTTGACAACACGTTGGTCTCCGCGGCGTGGGCGAAGCGGTCGAAGAATTCCGCGCCACGGTTGATCGGGATAAAGGCGGCACGGCCACTCTCGGATGCCAGTGATACCGGGAAGAACGCCCCTTGCGTGACTTGATAGGATTCCCGGACGCCGGGAGAGAACGGG
>JANOZJ010000065.1:0-8725 GCA_031429315.1 Akkermansiaceae bacterium | reverse complement strand
CCGGCTTGCGCCGCCGCCCGTTGAGGCAGGTGTTCCGGGAGTCCTAGTCGCAGGCCGATTTCACGACCCGGAAATGGGGTGAATCTGTAGGCACTCGGCCGGATGCGGGCGTCGGAGGTAGGGAATTACCTGCTCGCCGGGAAACTACGGGCTTTTTAAGCTTTGGCAAGGCCTGAACTGGGGAGTGACTGAGAATGGTGGGCAAGGGGCATGATCACTTGCGGTAGGTTCTTGAAATCGTCGCCACTCCCCCCGGGCATGGCCGCGTCAAGTTGAGGGCGAACGGCGCTGATTCGTGGCCCAAGGAGCGGCGAAACGTGTTCGCCGATGTCCATGAGCTGGCAATGAGATTAGCGGATGTACGGGACATGGGCTTTCCATGGGCGTCGGCGGACGCGTTCCGCCGCTCCTTGATCTGCCCACTTGTCGGCGTTTGGAGGAATTCTTTCGCCAGTTACAGCTCTCGTGTTCTGGTGGTGGGCAGGGTGAAATAAAACGTGGCACCCGCGCCGGGTTTTCCTTCGGCCCAGATTTTGCCGCCGTGGCGGTGGATGATGCGCTGCACCAGTGCCAGCCCGACCCCGGTGCCTTCAAAATCATTGTTGCTGTGCAGGCGTTGGAAGACGCCGAAGAGCTTGGAGAGGTATTTTTCGTCGAAGCCCACGCCGTTGTCCTTCACGTAATAAGTCGTCCCGGCGGCATCGCTGGTGGCACCGACTTCGATGACGGGGGCCACTTGCCGGCTGGTGAACTTCACGGCATTGTCGAGAAGATTGACGAAGACCTGCCGCAGCATGGCAAGATCGCCTTGCGTCGGCGGCAGCGGTTTAATGTCGAGGCGCGGGGGCGCATGGCCTTCGGGTTTCAGGTCCGGGATCGTCCTCCCGCCGGGCGGTTCACTGACCAGGCGCTCGAACTCGCCGCGCGCCAGGGCGGTCATGTCGATGGCCGAACATCTCACTTGCTGGCGGCCCAGGTGCGAGAAGGCCAGCAGGTCGTCAATCAACCGGCCCATGCGCAGGGCCTCGCTGGCCACCACCCCGATCAGGCGATGGCCCTCCGCGTCCAGCCGGTCGCCATAGCCCTGCTGGAGCATCTTGACAAAGCTGTTCACCGCACGCAGCGGCGCGCGCAGGTCGTGCGAAATGCTGTAGGAGAAACCTTCCAGCTCCTGGTTGGCAGTCGCCAGGGTTTCGTTCAACTCGCGCAATTGCTCCTCGGCCCGGCGGCGCTCGGCCGCTTCAGCGAGCAGGGCGCGGTTGGCAATTGCGACCTCGCGTTGCCTGCGGTGCAACTCGGCGAAGACGGCGACCTTCGAGCGCAGGATGGTCGGGTTCACCGGTTTCTGGAGGTAGTCCACCGCGCCGACCCCGTAGCCATCGAGTATATGCTGGTCTTCGTTGTAGTAGGCGGTGAGGAAAATGATCGGCACCAGCGCGGTTTTTTCACGCTCCTTGATCACCTGCGCCAGTTCGATGCCGGTCATGCCGGGCATGCGGATGTCGAGGATGAGCAGGGCAAAATCCTCGGCGACCAGCGCGAGCAGCGCCTTGTCGGCGGATTCCGCGCGGACCAGCCGGTAGCCGGGGTCGTCGAGGATGGTTTCGAGGACGGTGAGGTTCTTCAGCTCATCGTCCACGATCAGGATGTTGATGGGTTGTGTCATTGGGTGGTTTTTTAGCGGACGAGCCAGACGCGCATGAGTGACAGAAGTTGATCCGTATTCACCGGCTTCGCAACGTAATCGCTCGCGCCGACGTCGAGGCATTTTTCGCGGTCGCCTTTCATGACTTTCGCGGTGAGGGCGAGGATCGGGAGGTTTCGGTGTGCGGGGAGTTGGCGGATTTCACACATTGTTTCGTAGCCGTCCATCCCGGGCATCATGATGTCCATGAGGACAAGGGCGATGTCGGGCGTTTGCCGGAGGATCTCGATGGCGGCGCGGCCTTTAGTCGCGGCGAGTACCTCCATCTCCTGGCTCTCCAGCAGGGAGACGAGGGCGAAAATGTTGCGCGCGTCGTCATCCACCACGAGTACTTTGCGGCCGCGCAGGGCTTCGTCGGGAGGGCGGTGGCTCGGAATCCCGGCCGGCTTTTCCACGACCTCGATGATGCGCTCTCGGTGCGGCACGCGCAGAGCCGTGGGCGCGCGAGCCTCGGGCGGCGCAGCCCGTGCGCCGACGGGGCCAGCGTAGTGGAGCGGCAGGTAAAGGGTGAAAGTGCTGCCTTCCCCCTCGACGCTGGCGAGCCGGATCTCGCCGCCGAGCAGCATGGCCAGCTCGCGGCTGATGGCGAGGCCGAGGCCGGTGCCGCCGTAGCTGCGCGCCGTGCCGGCGTCGGCCTGTTGGAAGGCCTCGAAGATGAGCCGCTGCTTGTCCGGCGCGATGCCGATGCCGCTGTCTTCGACGGCGAAGGCGACGACCTGCGCGGCCTGGCTGAGCACCGGGTGATCGGGGCTCCAGCCCTGCGTGGCGAGGTCCACCCGGACCTCGACCTTGCCGTGCGCGGTGAATTTCATGGCGTTGGAGATCAGGTTCTTAAGGATCTGCTGGAGGCGCTTCGGGTCGCTTTCCATGGAGGGCGGCAGATCCTTGACGAAGGACACGTGGAAAGGCAGCCCCTTCGCCTCGGCGACGTGCCGGAAGTCGCGGGCGATATTTTTGCACACGTCGTCGAAGGCAATTTCCTCGGCCGCAACGGAAACGGTGCCGGACTCGATCTTCGAGTGGTCGAGGATGTCGCTGATGAGATTGAGCAGGTCTTGGCCGGAGGAGTGGATATAGCGGGAAAACTCGACCTGCTTGGCGGTGAGGTTGGCCGCTTTGTTTTCGGCAAGCTGCTGGCTGAAGATGAGGATGGAATTGAGCGGCGTGCGCAGCTCGTGGGACATGTTGGCGAGGAACTCGGACTTGTAGCGCGAGGTGAGCGCCAGCTCGGCGGCCTTTTCCTCCAGCGCGAGGCGGGCCTGCTCGACCTCGGCGTTTTGCCCTGTGAGCAGCCGGGCTCTGGCGGCCAGTTCGTCCGCCTGCTGCCGCAGTTGTTCCTCCGCCTGTTTGCGCAGGGTGATGTCGCGCAGAAAAGCGAAGTTAAACTCCTCCCCGCCGTGCTGGACGTAGTTGGCATTAACCTCCACGGGGAACACGCGGCCGTCCTTGGTGCGGTGGCGGGTTTCGAGGGTGATCGTGCCCCGGCGTTTGAGATCCTCGAAGTGCGGCCCCCAGACCCCTGGCTGGTAATCCGGATCGAGGTCGAAAATGCTCATGCCGAGCAGCTCCTCGTGGGAATAACTGCGGTCCGCGCAGGCCGAGTCGTTGGCATAGAGGATGCGCCCCTCGCGGCTGATCCAGAAAATGCTGTCGCCCGCACGATCCACACTGAACCGCATCTTTTGCAACGAATCCTCCACCAGCCGGCGCTCGGCGGCTTCCCTTTGCAAGGCATCCACCGCGCGACTCAACTCGGTGGTGCGATCCGCCACACGCTGCTCCAGGTCGCGATTGAGCATGCGGATTTGTTCCTCGGCGTGCGTCCGCTCGGCATCGCTGGCTCCCAGAGCCAGGGCGTTCCACCAGACGAGTAACGCCAGCACGAGGACCATCAAAGAGCCGAATACGACCGTCGTTTGCTGAGGGCTGAAAAAACCGCCCTCCCCACCCAACAGCACCAGCGAGCCGATTACGGGCGGCCCGATGATGGCCAGCGGCAGAAAACGGCGCGCGACCCGCCCACCGAGGCCGGCGCTGGCCAGCAGTCCGGCCAACCCATCGGCGCGAGCCGAGAGAATGCCCGCTGCGAGCAGCGCGAACGCCAGCGCGGTGTTCAGGGCGATGCTGCTGTAGCCGACGAGTTGGTAGAGTGTCTGGCTCCCGTAGGCGTAGCCGACGAGCGCGAGCAGCGCCGCCAGCCCGGCGGCCAGTGCCAGCGCTTCCATCGTCCGCCGCAGCGCGGGTCGGGCGGTGCCGAGCAGCAGCAGCGCGCCGCCGAGCAGGACGAAATTGATGGCGGAGATCGCCGACATCCGCCCGGGATGAGGTGTCTGCACCGCGCCGGGTGCCTCGCGGAAAAGAAGCTGGTCGGTGCCGAAGTCCGCCCCGCTAAACTCCTGCGCGAGCGACAGGCCACCGATTACGATGACCGCCAACGCGCAGCCCAGCCGGAACCCGCTGCGGTGCCGCAGCTCGAGCGCCAGCCCGGCGAGGACGAAGCCGAGCGCGGTATTGGGCTTCATCGAAACGAGGCCCGGCAGTAGGGTCGTGAGCAGCTCGATCTTCAGCGCCCAGCCCGCGAGCACCACCAGCCCCGTGAGCGCCACGGCCAGCGCGCAGCCGTGCGTCACCTTTCCCAGCCCGCGACCGAGGCGGGCGGCGGTGCCGGACTCGCCCACGGCGAGTCCGTACCGCGCCAGGCCGAAAGCCGCCGCCAGCCCGCCCAGCGCGATGATCGCACCAATCCCGAGGCCGTAACGCAGTGCCCGCGCGATCGGCGCATAGGCCTCCGCCTCGTCCATCTTTGCCACCAGCCCCCAGCCGCCGTAGCCGACCGGGCGTCCTGCGGCGAGTACCGCCTGGCCGCCGTAGTCGCGGGTGCGCTCGAAGAATTCGCGCCCTTCGGTCGCTGCGGCCAGGGCGGGTGCCACGGCCTGCGGGACCGTGAGCCGCTCCTCCCGGTAGCGCGGTGGGAAAAGGAAGCGGATCTGCCCACCCTCGCGCACGCCGAGCAGCACCTCCCCGGTCTGCCCGAGGCCGGTGGTCAAGCGCAAAGCCTTGGCCAGCGCCGTGGCATCCAGCGTCAGCACCACCACGCCGATGGTTCCGCGCGTCGCGTCGATCCACCGGCTGGGTGCCGCCACCTCCACGAGGAAGCGGCCATCCACGAGCCGCGGCACGCCGATGACCGACCTTTCGAGGGCGGCGCGGAAGACCGGATCGCCCGACAAGTCGCGCCCGATTTCCGCCGGGTCACTGCTGAGCAATACGCCACCTTCCCGGCTGACGATCCGCGCCGCGACGGCCCCGACCATCGCTCTCGCGCGGACGTGGGTATTGAGGCTCCGGCAGCTCGTCCTTAAGCACCTTGGCAGCGGCCATCGCTCTCGCGCGGACGTGGGTATTGAGGCTCTCCTGCGACTTCGTGCGCTGCGGCTCCTCGGGGACACCGGCGGCATGCTTTTCGAGATAATTCCGGATGACGCCGCGCGCCGCAATAATATCCACCCGGTCCTGCTGTCGGCCGATCCACTCGCGCACGAAATCGCGCCGGCTTTCGGCCACCGAGCTGAGCTGCGCGTCGATCTGCTCGCGCACAATTTCGCGCCAAAAGCGGTGCCCGGCCGTGAGCAGCGCGCCGAGCAGCACGGAGAGGATCACCGCCAACAGCAGCGCGAGCTTCAGCAGGGCCGCGAGGGGTAGGGTGCGCAGGGACAGCGGCCCGGGCGGTGGCACGGCCTTGACCGGAGCGTCTAGGGGGATCGGCGTCATCGGATTGCGGCGAAGTTCGCCACGCTATGAATGGAGTCGGTGCCGACCTCGCGCGCCACCCATGTGGCCTCCAAAGCAGAAACCGACCGCTACTTGACCAACGTATTGACCCGCTTCGGAGGGCGCAAGGTTGGATTCGTCAATTTCAACGATCCGCACTCCTCGGCTCGGCATCGGCGGCGTCCCATCCCTCGGGCGTGCCTAGAAAAATGGCAACAACGCGGATTTCGGCGGCGATAGGTGCGAGCGCGGCGATTAAAGCGTCCTTGGCCCTAAATCCCGGCTTGTCGTTGTGTGGCCAGATGAAACAGGTTTTTCCGGCGAGCGGAGACCAGTCGGATTTCGCCACCGCGCCGGACCCGCCTTGATAGGTGGTCACCGGGTGATTATTTTTGCGTATTTTGCGGCGGGCACCATCGGTTTCGTGCATCCAACAATAAGAGTCGATTCGGAGATCGCCACTCCTTGGGATTTGCGGCAAATCCTTGCGCGTGACGTTGCCGGTATTTGAAATCGAAGGAGCTCTGCTCGATGCGGTGCAGGGGGAGCGGGCCAGGGTGCTGCTGAAAGCACCGACGGGCTCGGGGAAATCGACCGCAGTGCCGGGGATGCTAGTGGATGCGGGGATTCCGGGGAAAATTCTGGTGATCGAGCCGCGGCGGATGGCGGCGCGGTTGTTAGCGGGCTGGGTGGCGAGGCAGCGCAAGGCGACGCTCGGCAACGAGGTGGGCTACGCGGTGCGGTTCGATACGAAATACCGCTCCGACACGCGGATCATTTACCTGACGGACGGGGTTTTCCAACGCTGGATCCAGGACGATCCGACGTTGGCGGGCGTGGGTGCGGTGGTGTTCGACGAGTTCCACGAGCGGCGGCTGGCGGTGGATATCGCGCTGGCGCGGTGCTTGGATTTACAAGAAGGCGCGCGGCCGGACCTGCGGGTGGTGGTAATGTCGGCGACGTTGGAGACGGCGGGGCTGGCGGATTATTTGGCACCGGCGGTGTCGCTGGAGGCGGGCGGGCGGATGTTTCCGGTGCAGGTTTTGTATCGGGCGGATCGGCCGCCGTTGAACGACCGGCGCGGCGGGCCGCCGCAGGTGACGCCGGTGTGGGAGAAGATGGCGGCGGTGTGCCGGGAGTCGATGGCGATGCCGGAGCCGGGAAATATTCTGATGTTCCTGCCGGGGACGCACGAAATCCGGCGGACGGTGGAGCTGCTGGAAAACAGCGGACTGGCGAAGGGCTGGGATGTTTTCCCACTGTATTCGGCGCTGCCACCGGCGGCGCAAGAGGCGGCGATTTCACCGGGACCGAGGCCTAAAATCATCGTGGCGACCAACGTGGCGGAAACCTCGCTGACGATCGATGGGGTGCGGACGGTGATCGATAGCGGAATGGCGCGGACGGCGTCGTTCGAGCCGCGGCGCGGGATCAACACGCTGCTGATCACGAAGATTTCGCGGGCGGCGGCCGAACAACGCGCAGGCCGGGCAGGCCGGACAGCTTCAGGAAAAGCGTTCCGGTTGTGGAGCGAGGGCGATCACTTACGGCGGGCGGAGTTTGAATCGCCGGAAGTGCATCGGGTGGATCTGGCGGAGGCGGTGTTGTTGTTGAAGGCGGCGGGTGTTCGCGAGGTGCGGGATTTCCGCTGGTTCGATGCGCCGGCGGAGTTGTCGCTGGCGCGGGCGGAGCGGCTTTTGCACGATCTGGGAGCGCTGGATTTATCCGGCCAGCTCACGGCGGAAGGCGCGAAAATGGCGTCGCTGCCGCTGGAGCCGAGGTTTTCGCGGTTGATGCTGGCGGGGCAGGAACACGGCTGTGTGGCGGAGACGGCGTTCATCGCGGCGACGGTGCAGGGCGACGGAATTTTCACGAACAAGCGCGGCGGGCCGGGTCGGAAAGATTTCATTTTCGCGGACGACGACTCGGATTTCGCGGGCGAGTGGCGGGCGTTTGAATCGGCGGAAGCGATGGGATTCGATCCGCGGCGCTGCGATCAGGTCGGCGTGATGGCGCGCGGCGCGCGGGAGACGGCGCAGGGGTTTGACCGGCTGGGCGCAATGGCGAAGCGCTTCGGCTGGGAATGGCGCGGGGTGGATTTCCGAGGAAATCACGAGGCGGTGGGCAAGGCGATGTTGGCGGCGTTCAGCGACCAGCTCGCGATCCGCCTGAGCCAAGGGACGCTGGCGTGCAAGCTGGTGGGAAATCGCAAGGGCAAACTGGACGAGGATTCGTGCGTGAAAAACGCCCCGGCGTTCGTCGCGGCGGAGATCACCGAGGTGGAGGCGCGGGAAATCATCGTGCATCTGCGGCGGGCGACGGCGATCGATCCGGCGTGGTTGGCGGAGTTGTTTCCCGAGGATCTCGCCGTGACCGACGGCGCGGCGTGGGACGAAACGCGCCGGCGCGTGGTAGCGCGGAAGGAGACGAAATTCCGCGATCTGGTGCTGGAAGCGAAGGAAAGCGACCACGGCGTGAACCTGGACGCGGCGGCGGAACTCCTGGCGACGCGGGTGCTGTCGGGCGAACTCATTTTAAAGAACTGGGACGACTCGGTCACCCAATGGACGGCGCGGTTGGCATCGCTCGGGTGGTGGATGCCGGAGCTGGAAATGCCGGGCTGGTCGGACGCGGACCGGGTGGATGCGATCGCACAGATTTGCCACGGATCGGTCAGCTACAAGGAAATCAAGGAGGCCAACGTCTGGCGCGTCCTGCGCGAATGGCTGAGCGCGGCGCAACGGGCAGCACTGGATTCGTATTGCCCGGAGCGGGTGAACCTGCCCAACGGCCAGACGGCGAAGGTGACCTACGCGGACGGCATGGACCCGTTCATTTCCGTGCGCGTGTCGCACCTTTTCGGGATGTGGGAAACGCCGACGGTCGCCAACGGGCGGGTGCCGTTGCTGGTGCATATTCTGACGCCGGGGCAGAAGCCGTGGCAGATGACCAAAGATCTGAAGGGCTTCTGGGCATCCGGCTACGCGCAGATGAAGAAGGAAGTGGCCGGCCGCTACCCGCGGCATCCGTGGCCGGACGATCCGAAGGCGTGGGTCGCCGCGGGGAGTCCGAGGAAATGAAAGTGCCTGCCGCGTCTCGCGGCAGGCCGAGGCTCAGACATCCTGAACTCAGAGGAAAAGGCATGAGACCTTTTGATGGAGAGGCGGCGGGGGGGAAGCCCCCCCCCCCCAGGGCCCGGGGGAGAGGCCCGGGGCCACAAGGGTTGAACGAGGTTAAGAAAAAAAAAAA
>JANOZJ010000064.1:0-4327 GCA_031429315.1 Akkermansiaceae bacterium | reverse complement strand
AGCCGAGCCGAAAATCTATCGAGTCGATATCACCCGCAAGCTCATCGCCTTGCTCGGTCACGACAGCGTGGATTTCAAAGGCAATATTTGCGAGGCCTTGTCGGTATGGTCCGAGCAACCGGGGCCGGCCGGCGAGGCCGCAGTGGGCTTGATCTCGAAACTTGCCGCTAACAACGAGCCGGTCCCGCCCGCAGTCGTCGCCCTCGCGGTCAAGGAAAAGAATCCAGCGGTCATTCCCATCCTTGATGAACTTTGGTTTAAGAATCCGATGACCTGGGAGTCGCTCTTTGCGGATCTCGGCCAGCCCGTTGAAACCACGGTGATCCAGCGCTTCCCGGGAACCAAAGGCACCATCCGCCACTCTGCCGTGCGGATTCTCGGGAGGGTGGGAGGAGCTGACAGTCTGCCAGTTCTGGCTGCGGCCACAACCGGGGCCGACTCCGAGTTGCGGGTTTTGCTGGAGCAAGCACAGAAATCAATCCGCTCACGTCTCGGTCAGTAGCGCGGGGAAGATAAAAACTTCTCACGCGGGACGTGGAAATCATCTTGCGGTGAGTAACAGATTCATCAAGCCTCGGTTGCCTCTCGTTTCGCGCCAAGCTGGGATAATCCGGGGGGAGAATTCCAGCCGCGCGAGGCGGGGGGTCTCGGACTTCCCAGAGGTCCTAGGGATGATCGAACGCGGGAGACTCGCGCAACTGCCGCTCCCAGATGAAACGGCGGAAAAGGACCTTCACCGCCGCGGTTAGCGGGACCGCTAGCAGGGCACCGACGAATCCGCCGAGGACCAGCGTCCAGAACAACATCGAGAAGATCACTGTCAGGGGATGGAGTCCGACGGAGTCCCCGACAATCTTGGGGGCGGTCACCAGCGAATTGATCTGTTGGACGACCACGAAAATTCCCACCACGCATCCGACGTAAGCCCACGGCCCCATTCCAAAAGGAGCGGAGCCCTGCGCGTGGAGATAAGCGATGATGCATGCCGGAATCAGGCAGAGAATATTGCCGATGTAGGGAATCACTCCGAGAATGGCCATGAATACGCCGATGAGCAGCCCGTATGGCAGGCCGAAAATCGTCAGCGCAATGCCGACGAGAAGGCCATCGATCGCGGCGACCAACACCTGGCCGCGGAAGAACGAGACCAGATAGCCGTTGATTTCCTGAAGCGTCTCCACCAGCGAGGTCTTGAAGCGCGAGGCCTTGAACGGCACGTAGTCATGCCAATGGGTCCGGATCGACGCGGAGTCCTTGAGGAAAAAGAACAGGTAAACCGGGACCATGATCATGCCCAACAGCAGACCGAGAAATCCTAACACCTTGGTGGACCCGGTGGACAGCCAGGTGCGCCCAGTTCGGAAAATCACGTCCAGGTTTTCCATCAGCATGCGTCCGCCGCGGGTGCGGGCGAAATCATCCAGCGTTTCGCCTTGCGCCGCCTGCACATCCGCCACCACCGGTTTTCCCTGATCATCGGTCTCCGTCAGGATCCAGGAAACCGGCCCGTCCTGATAGCGGCGGCGAAGGTCGTGAAGCAATCCGGCGAGGGCGGGTTCGAGATGTTCCGCATCGTCCCCGGCAGGGTTGCCAGCCACTCGGGTGGTCGGCGGGTGAGTTGATAGAAACTCCTTCAATGCGCTGCGACTGCGCAGGACGCCCGGCAGAACGGCGGCGACCAACAACGTCGCGGCGACCAGGATTCCGAGAAAAAGCGTGACCACCGACCACATCCGACTGATCCCGCGTTTTTCGAGAAACACCACCACCGGGTCTAACACGTAGGCCACGATCCCCGCCACGATCAGCGGGATGAGGACCGGTTGGAGAAATCCGAAGATATATCCCACCAGCCAGATCAAGCCGACCAGCAGGGTCCCGAGCACCAGGATGGAAACTCCGGTGGCGGCGTGCCACAGGGTCTTTTGTTGGAATGGGGTCGGATAGCGCATGGGGTGGAGTTTCTCGCCGTCTTATGATGGCTGCCGCGCGACTTACCAATGATAAAACGCCGTGCTGCATTTTGAAGGGCTCTACCAAATGGGTGTTCACGTCGGCGGCACCGCTTCATCGGACTCGCTTACGTTTGCGTCTGATGTTGCTGTTGTTCCAAATGCCAGGCAGCGGCGTCGGATAGAGTGGGAGGTTTCGGATCCGGCCGGACCTGGACGCGCTCCGGCATCAGGACATAGCGTTCGAAGAATTCCGCGCCGATGTGGTTGAAGCGGCCTTGGAGGGCATCGAGATAGTCATGCAAGCCCGTTAGGAAGACATCCTCGGTCGAGCCGAAGTTCAGTTCCGCCATCAGCCGTCCGGCCTCGCGCTCGGCCTCGTTGGAAAACGCCCCGCGCGGGGTGCCGGAAATCCGGTGCAGGCTGATGTCCACCTTGTCGATGCAGTAGCGGACCGAGCGTGGGAAATCCTTGGAGAAAATCAGGAAATCGACCACGCCTCGGGCCGTGATCTCACGCTGCGCGGCGCGGAACGCACCCATCGCGCCGCACGAGCGGAGGATGGCGGTCCAGTGGAGAATTCCCTGTGAAACCGCTTCCATCCCGTCTTCAGCCGGCGGGAGGTAGCTCGAAACATCGAGGAAGCGGGTGGTCTTGTCCGCCCGTTCCAAGTGCCGTCCGAGGTCCATGAACTCCCACGCCTCGTTGCGCGAGGTGGTGGACGCTGCGATGCCCAGGAAGGTCACGGCGGAGCGGCGGACGTTTTCATAGTAGCGCGAAGGATCGGTCGCGATCACCCGCTGCGCCTCGTCCGAGCGCGAAAACAGATAGAGCGCGTTGAGTTCCTCCCATAACTCATCGGACAACTGGTCGCGGACGGTGCGGGCGTTTTCCCGCGCCAGGGCGATGCACGAGGTGATGCTGTTAGGGTTGCGCGGATCGTCGGTCAGGAAACGGATGACTTCCTCGCTGCCGGTTTCGTCGTAGAGCTTGGCGAACGCCTCCTCGTCGCCGGTGCTCAGGATGATCGGCTGCCAGAAGCCGCGCAGGCGCTCGCTGTCGAGGCGTTCAAAATCCAGCAGAAGCTGCTGGTTGACGTCGATGAGCCGGGAAAGGTTGTCGGCCCGCTCCACATAGCGGACCATCCAGTAGAGGGTGTTGGCAACTCGGGATAACATGATGGTTTTCTAATGACGAAGCACCCATGTATCCTTGCTTCCGCCACCTTGGGAAGAATTAACAACCAGCGAATCTTTAGTTAGAGCCACCCGGGTCAGTCCGCCGGGCACGATCTTCACGTCCTTGCCATAGATGACATACGGTCGCAGGTCGATGTGGCGGCCCTCCATCGCGCCGTCGCACCAAGTGGGCGAGCGGGAGAGTGCGATGACCGGTTGGGCGACGTAGTTGCGCGGATCTGCGATGATCCGTTCGCGGAAAGTGGCGATCTCGTCCTTGGTCGCGGTCGGCCCCATCAACATGCCGTAGCCGCCGGACTCGTTGGCGGCTTTCACCACCAGCTCGGGAAGGTTCGCGAGAATGAATTTCATGTCCGCTTCCTCGGACGCCAGATAGGTCGGCACGTTTGGCAGAATCGGCTCCTGGCCGAGGTAATACTCGATCATTTTCGGGACGAAATAATAGATCACCTTGTCGTCCGCCACGCCGGTGCCTACGGCGTTCGCAAGCGACACATTGCCCATGCGATAGGCGTTCATCAGGCCGGGGACACCCAGCACCGAGTCTTTGCGGAACACCACCGGGTCGATGAAGTCGTCGTCGATGCGCCGATAGATCACATCCACCCGCACCAGGCCGCGGGTCGTCCGCATGTAAACAAAGTTGTCCACCACGGTCAGATCCCTGCCCTCGACGATGTCGATGCCCATCTCCCGCGCGAGATAACAGTGCTCGAAGTAGGCGCTGTTATGGCAGCCCGGGGTGAGCAGCACGCACACCGGATCCCCGTCGCGGCGCGGTGAAATATGATGAAGCATGTTGAGCAGATCGCGCGGATAGGAGTCCACCGGCCGTACGCCCACCGCCTCGAAAATGCCGGGGAACGCCCGCTTCAAGGCATTGCGGTTTTCCAACAGATAGGACGCACCCGACGGGCAGCGACCGTTGTCTTCGAGCACATAGTAAACTCCATCCGCACCGCGGATCAGGTCGCTACCGCAAATGTGGATGTAGATGTCTCCCGCCACGTCCACGCCGCGGAATTCGGGCCGATAGTGCTTGGCCTGCTCGATGTAAAACCGCGGGATCACCTCATCCTTGAGGATCTGCTGGTCGTGATAGATATCGTGAAGAAACAAGTTGAGCGCGACGATCCGCTGGGTGAGTCCGGCTTCCAGGTGCTCCCATTCGCTGGC
>JANOZJ010000063.1:0-11174 GCA_031429315.1 Akkermansiaceae bacterium | reverse complement strand
ATCAACGCCTTCGATTTCAAGCGCCGCGGCCTCATCTAGCCCCCGGATTTCGCCCATGAGCCTTTGGACGGTTTTCAAGCTGCTAGCCGCGATGGGCGTCCTCGCCGTGATGGGATTCACCGGCATGTTGGCCTGGCACGTCCTCGTCTCCCCGCTCGACGGCATCTTCGAGAAAATCATCCCCAATCCCACGGTGGTCGCCGGCAAGCAGCCCGATGCCGACTTCGCAAAAATGTTAGACTCCGCCGACCTGCCCGACGTCGATCCCGGCGAAAAGGCATTTCAACGCGCCCACGAACTGCTGGCCCTCGGCAAACTCGACGAGGCCCGCGAGAAACTCACCACCATCGTCAACGTTTTCCCCACCTCCCCTTCCGCGCCCGTCGCCCGCCGCATCGTCGGCGAGATGAACCTTGATGAAGTCCTTTCCACCGCCCACATGGCTGGCAAAAAATCCCACATCGTCAAACGCGGGAATTCCTTCCTCAGCATCGCCGCCGAATACCACACCACGCTCGACATGATCATGCACCTCAACGGCATGATGGAACTCAAAAACATCCAGCCCGGTGAGGAACTCATCGTCATGCCACTCGATTTCCGCCTGCTCATCGAGCCGCAACGCAAGGTGGTCTCGGTCTGGGACGGTGGCCGCTTCATCCGCGAGTATACCATCATCCGCCTCGGCGTCACCGGCAAGCTGCCGCCCGGGAAAACCAAGATCGGCTCGAAGCTGGCCGAGTTCGGCGGCAAGCAAGTCGCCCCCCAATCCAAGGACTACCGCGCTGCGGAAAAAGTCATCCAAATCGCCAAACCCCCCCCCCAAATCCGCGGCGGCGGCGAGGCCGCCGACGCCGCCGCCCACGGCATCATCCTGCGCTCCGACGACATGGAGGAAATCAGCCTGCTGACCCGCGTCGGGAACGAAGTGGAGATCCGCTGAAGCCAACGAGTGAGGCCGTGTGCGGACTGCTCCGACATGTCGGAGCTTTGGGAGTTACGCTTTCAGCAACACTGATTATTTCCGATACCCTTGGTCACACCCTCACCCACACTTGAAGCTTCCAGCCGACGATCAAGGCCAGATTCGAAATTGGATGGAACGGCCTTACATTCGAGACCATCATCAGCGGCCCCGTCGCTGTTAACCGTCCGGTTGACAGCGGGCAGTCAACCGGGCACCGTCGAGGACAATGAAAATTACTGCGTTGCTGCACGATTGTTCTGCGGATGGGGAAACTGGCTATGCCGCGAGTTGTATCGAGTTTCCAGAGGCCAACGGCCAAGGGGAGTCAGTGGAAGAATGCCTGGAGGATCTGCGGGCGGCGGTACAGGTGGTACTGGAATACCGCAGGCAGATGGCTGCCGAGTCCTTGGGCGATGGAGAGAGACTCGAAATGCTGACGGCATGAAACGAAGCGAATTGCTGGCGCACTTGTCTGCCCACGGATGCCGACTGGAACGTGAGGGTGCCCGCCACTCGATTTGGATGAATCCGGCGACGGGCGACATTCAGGCCGTTCCACGGCATCGGGAGATCAAGAAATTCACAGCGAGATCGATTTGCCGCAGGCTGGCCCTACCAGAGCCTCCGGGATCATGACGAACCGATTTGGGTTATGAAACATTCGCCGTTTATCATTGGAGTCTTGATGTTGATGCTGATGGCTTCCGGTCCTGGCAATGCCGCCACCCTGCGGACCATCCTCGCCGGAGGCGAAACGGATCTGCCTAACGACACTCCGAGTGGACGCCTGGATACGGAAGGGACGTTCGGTTTTGTCGGTGCGCTGGCGATTTCCAGTGTCGGCGGGAATTACAAAGGCTCCGCCGTCGCGATTTCGCGAGAGTGGGTGCTCACGGCCGGGCACAATGCGGATTTGAACGACGACGGTCTGCCCGATGCCTTGTGGAGCGGCACGTTTAACTTGCCGGGCTACGGCACGTTCGGAGTTGCCCAAGCGTTTACGCATTCAAGTTTCACGGGCTTCGCCAATCCCTCGGTGAATGACGATCTCGCCCTCCTGCACTTGGCGGTGCCGCTTCCCATCGGCATGGGCTTCCCGACTCTTGGAAGTGGTGCCAACATCGGCGATTTTATCACGTTGGTCGGCTTCGGGCGCTCCGGTTACGGCACGGCTACACCACGAATGCGAGTCTGACGGATCGCCGCTACGGCTCAAACGTCATCGACAGTTTCAACTGGACGACGAAAATAGTTTTGAAGTGTGCGCAAGGTTTTCATGGTCAATGGTAGTCGGTGATTATCGGAATTGAGAATGGTGTCAAACCCGGAAATTATCAGCATTGAAAATTCGTGCTCGATAGCCCCCATCTCTGCTCTTGCATCTTCCCCCCCGAATCCTGAATCTCCGCGCCTCCCACCATGCAGCTTCTCGAATTCGAAAAACCCGCCGCCGAGCTCGAACGCGAACTCGAGAAACTCCGCACCAAGTCCTCGTCCCAGAACATCGACATGTCCGCCGAGATTTCCATCATGGAAACCAAACTCGCCGACACCCGCGCCAGGATTTACAGAAACCTAACACCTTGGCAGCGCGTCCAGATCGCCCGCCACACGAACCGCCCGTTCATGCTCGACTACGTCTCCCTCGCCTTCACGGATTTCTGCGAGCTCCATGGCGACCGCCACATTGGCGACGACGCTTCCATGCCCGGCGGCTTCGCCCGCATCGGCGGTCGGCGGGTCGTCGTCATCGGTCATCAAAAAGGCCGCGACACCAAGGAGAACCTCAAGCGCAACTTTGGCAGCGCCCATCCCGAAGGCTACCGCAAGGCGATGCGCCTGATGAAAACCGCCGAGAAATTCGGCCTGCCGGTCATCACCATGATCGACACCCCCGGTGCCTTCCCCGGCATCGGTGCCGAGGAGCGCAACATCGCCGAGGACATCGCCTACAACCTCCGCGAAATGATGCTGCTCAAGGTGCCGGTCATCGCCATCGTCCTCGGCGAGGGCGGCTCCGGCGGGGCGTTGGGGATCGGCGTGGCCGACCGCGTGATCCTGATGGAAAACGCTTACTACTCGGTGATCAGCCCGGAAGGCTGCGCCGCCATTTTGTGGAAACACCGCAAGCACGCGCCCGAAGCCGCCGAGGCCATGAAACTCGTCGCGCCCGATCTCCTGACCCTGGGTCTCATCGACGACGTCATCGCCGAACCCACGGGTGGAGCTCATCACGATCACAAGGCCACGGCCGAGGCCTTCCGAGACAAGGTCATTTCCCATCTCGACGTTCTATCAGCCCTCTCCACCGAACAGCTCCTTGAAGAGCGCTACGCCAAGTTCCGCAGCTTCGGCGAGTGGCAGGGGAAATAATCACTTTCTAGAAACCAACTAACATGGCCATCAAAGTAGGAGTCATTGGAGCAGGCGGAATGCTGCAATATCACGCGGCGGGATTCCGCCAGGCAGGAGCTAAAATTGTCGCCGTCGCCGATCCCGCGCCCAGTGCCGCCGCCAAGGCCACCGAGAAATGGGGCATCGCGAAAGCCTACGAATCCGTCGATGCCATGCTCGCGGAATGCAAGGAACTCGACGCCGTCAGCATCATCGTTCCTAACAAATTTCACGCGCCCCTCGCACTCCAGTGCCTCAAGGCCGGCAAGCATGTTTTCTGTGAGAAACCGCCCGCGCTCAAGGCCTCCGAAGTCGAGGAAATGATCGCCGCCGCCAATGCCGCCGGCAAGAAGCTGATGTTCAACTTCAACAACCGTGCCCGCCCCGAATCGCAGGCGATGAAGTCCTATTGCGACGACGGCACCGTCGGCACCATCAACTCCGCGCAGGCCAAATGGATCCGCCGCACCGGCATCCCGGGCTTCGGCGGTTGGTTCACCACCAAGGAACTATCAGGCGGCGGGCCGGTCATTGACCTGCTCCACATGATCGACCTCGCCCTTTATTTCATGGGCTATCCCGAGCCGGCCCACGTCCTGGCCAACACCTTCGACACCTTCATCACCGACAAGAATTTCAAAGGCCCGTGGGGCATCCCCGACCGCGCCGACGGGACTAACAACGTCGAGGCCGCCGCCCACGGCTTCGTCACCTTCAAGACCGGCCAGGTTCTAACGCTCCAGGTCTCGTGGGCTGAAATGGTCAAGCGCGAGGAAGTCTCCGTGGTCTTCCAAGGCACCAAAGCCGGTGGCAAGGTCGAGCGCCTGTTCGGCCGCGACGGACTCGATGAAACCGCCATCGACACCTGCGAACTCTACGTCCAGGAAAACGGCAACAGCGTCAACCGCACCATCGTCACGCCCGCTTGCGAGGACATGGGCCGCAGCAACTCCGCCCGCAACTTCATCGAAGCCATCGAAGGCAAGGCCGCGCCGCTTAACACGCCGGATCAGGCCCTGCGCCTGATGCAGATCATCGACGCACTCTATCAGTCCGCCGCTTCCGGCAAGCCCGTCTCCATCTGATGTTCTTTCTATCAACCATCAACTCTCAACCATCAACTCTCTTCAAATGAACCGAAAACTACGCATGGGCATGGTCGGCGGCGGACGCGGTGCCTTCATCGGTGCCGTCCATCGCATGGCTGCAAACCTCGACGGGAAAATCGAACTCGTGGCCGGTTGTTTCTCGTCGGATCCCGAAAAATCCAAGCTCTCGGGCGAGGATTTTTTCCTCGATCCGTCGCGGGTCTATTCTTCTTACTGGGAAATGGCCAAGGCCGAAGCCGCGCTTCCGTTAGGCGATCGCATTGACTTCGTCACCATCGTCGCCCGCAACGACCTGCACTTCCCGGTCGCCAAGGCGTTCCTTGAAGCCGGCATCCACATCATCTGTGAGAAACCGCTGGCATTCTCCCTGGCAGAAGCCAAGGAGTTGAAGAAACTCGTCGATCAAAGCGGCCTCGTCTTCGCGCTGACCCACAACTACACCGGCTATCCGATGGTCAAGGAAGCCCGCGCGATGGTGAAATCCGGCAAGCTCGGGCGCATCCTCAAGATCGTCGCCGAGTATCCGCAAGGTTATGCCATCGGCGCGATCAAGGAAAAGGCCTACGGCGCGATTTCCAACTGGCGCATGGACCCGAGCATCGCCGGGATTTCCAACTGCATTGGCGACATCGGCTCCCACGCGGAGAACCTCGTCCGCTACATCACCGGCCTCGAACTCGAGCAGATCGCCGCGGACCTCAACACCTTCATCCCCGGCCGACCGTTAGACGACGATGGCAGCATGTTGGTCCGTTATGAAGGCGGCGCGCGCGGCGTAATCTACGCCTCGCAGATTTCCACGGGCGATGAAAACAACCTGAACATCCGCGTTTACGGCACCGATGCTTCCATCGAGTGGCATCAGGAACATCCCAACGAACTCGTCGTAAAATTCGCCGATGCCCCGCGCCAGATCTGGCGGCGTGGCAACAGCTACAACGGCCCGGAAGCCGCGAAAAACACACGCACACCCTTCGGGCATCCGGAAGCGTTCATCGAGGCCTTTGCCAACGTCTATCTGGCGGCTGCGGAAGCCATTTCAGATCATCTGGCAGGAATCTATCCGCGTGCGGAAGGCTACGATTTCCCGACGGTCGATGACGGCGTGGAAGGCATGGCTTTCATTGAAGCCGCCGTGGCGTCTTCGAAGGCGAACGCGGCGTGGAAGCCGGTGCACGGTGCCTAACAAGGAGCGGCGGACTCCGATCCGCCGAAGCCCATGAGTGGTCAATGACGTGCGGCTTGCCTCATCTCATTGGCCACTCATGGGCTTCGGCGATCCGGAGATCGCCCCTCCTTGGGGTGCTAATCCGAGCCCTCTCACAATCGCCGTCACATTATGCCGCACCATCTCCACATACCCCGCGCCGCCGGTGCCGTCGGCAATCAACGGCTCGCCGAGCCGAATACCGGTGTCGTTGGTTAGAGTCGTCAGGATTTTCGGATTCGATTCCTTCTCAGGGAAAATCGCGGCGACGTGATTGGTCTTCAGGTCCGCCACCAACGCCGCCAGTTGCTTGGGATCGGGCATTTGCTCGCGGTTGAGGCCCTGCACCGGATGCGGTGTTAGGCCGAAATCCTTGCAGAAGTAATTGAAGGCCGCGTGGGCCGTCGCGAGATGCCGCCGGTCCCGCGGGATCTTCGCAATCTCGCGCCGCGTCCATTTCTCCAAGCCGTCGAGTTGCTCCCGATAGGCTTCCGCATTTTTCCTGAAACCGGCGGCATTGTCCGGAGCCGCCGCCGCCAGCGCTTCGGCGACCACGCCGGTCGCCCGCCGGAAGCGGTCGATCGAGTGCCACCAATGCGGGTCGATCCCATGATCACAGGCAGAATCATGAACGTGCCCGTCGTCGTCAGCGGGCTTGCCTTCGAGGGGCGGCAATGAAGCGCCGACTTCAACCAAGGTCGCGTGGTTGGCAATGATCGCCTTGAGCTTCGGCAGGTAGCCTTCCAGCCCCATTCCCGCGACCAGATAGAGGGTGGCTCCCTGGGCTTTCTTGAGATCTTCCGGTTTCGGCTCGAAATGATGGGGGTCCGCGTTCGGTCCGATCAGATCAACGACCTCCACACGGTCGCCACCGACCTGCCGGACGAGATCGCCCAGCAAGGGATGCAGCACGGCGATCTTCAGCTCCGCCGCGCCAAGCGGGAGCAGACCAACGAAAAGGGTGGCGAGGAAATGGCCGAACATGGCTGGACGGTGTCCGCATCCGCCGGCTTTGCAAGTCGATTGAGTTTGCCCTGAATCTCCTTGCCCGACCGGCCGGTCCGCAGCTATGACTTGTTAGTGAAATTGATCGCCACGAGTTTGCTGTTGCCGATGTTCGGGATGATCGCCGACGCGTCCACGATTCTCCACACCCTCGATCCCCAGACCTATCGCGACGAGGCGGCGCTCTATCCGATGGTTGGCAAGGTGACCGGCTCGGGTTCCAGCGGCTCGATCTTCAACGGCTCGGGGGTGATGCTTTCCGACCGCTGGGTGCTGACGGCGGGCCATGTTTCCAAGGGCAAGGAAACCGGCGCGATTTTCAACGTGGGCGGCGTCAACTACACCATCGCAAACACGATCACGCACCCCGGCTATTCGACTGTAGGGCCGTCCTACTCGAATGACATCGGGCTGCTTTATCTATCAACAGCGGTCACGGGTATCGGCGGCGCGGAAATGTATCGCTTCGACCAACCGGCTTCCATCCTGGGGCGGGAGGCGACCTACGTGGGACACGGGTTCACCGGCACCGGGCTGACGGGTGCGCTAGCGACTATCGAGCTGCGCGCTTTCACCAACATCATCGAGTTTTACGGCGACCAATATGGTTTGACGACAACATCGTTCGTCTCGGATTTCGACAACCCCACCGGCACCAGCAACCGGCAGGACTCGGACCCCGTCGCCACGCGGTTAGAGGGAGCGGTGGCCCCCGGCGACAGCGGTGGCGGAGTTTTCGTGACCGTGGGCGGGACACGCTATCTGATAGGAATCAACAGCTACTCGGGAGCGGTTTCCCCGGCGACCAGCAATTCGAAATACGGCGGGTTGAGCGGAGCGGTGGACTTGCAGCAGTTCTACCCGTGGATTTTCACGCAGACCGGGATCGCTGCGGTCCCGGAACCCGGCGTGTTGTGGCTTTGCGGACTTGGATGCCTGCTGGCCTTGCGGCGGCGCCGGTGATTTCAAATCATCCTGCGGTTTTGATTGCCAGCGGCGCGGCCAGCCGGGAGAGTTTCCCTGCCTTGAATCCCACGCACCCCGCATGAAAGTCGTCGCCATCGCCAACCAAAAAGGCGGCGTGGGTAAAACCACCACCGCACTGAACCTGTCCGCCGCCCTCGCGCTGCGTGGCCAACGGGTGCTGCTCGTCGATCTCGATCCGCAGGCGAACTGCACCAGCGGCCTCGGCATCGAACCGCCGGAGGGATGCAGCATGTATCAAGTGCTGCTCGGCGACATGACGGTGGCCCAACAGATTTTACCCACCGGCCGCGAAAATCTCTCGATCGTCCCTTCGGAAATGGACCTCGCCGGGGTGGAAATCGAGCTGGCCCGCAGCGACGACCATCTCACGCGGCTCCGGAATATTCTCCAGGCGCTCAAGCCGAACGATCTTTTTGAATACTGCATTTTGGACACGCCGCCATCGCTCGGAGTGTTGATGACCTCGGCCCTTGCCGCAGCGGATGAAATTTTGATCCCGCTTCAGTGCGAATGGTTCGGGCTGGAGGGCTTGGCGAAGATCGTCCACGTCATCGACCAAATCCGCGGCTCGGACGCGAATCCGGGGATCAAGCTCGAAGGCATCGTGATGACGATGTACGACGGCCGGACCTTGCTTTCGCGGCAGGTGGTGGAGGAAGTTTCCAAGTTTTTCCCCGACCAAATGTATGCGACGATGATTCCGCGGACGATCCGGATCGGCGAAGCGCCCAGCCACGGCAAGACGATTTTCGAACACGACGGCACCGGTTTGGGTGCCCTGGCGTATGGCAACATGGCGGACGAATTCCTGACCCGCCACGCGGCGGTGGGACCGCTGCTTGCTGCAAAGTGACGGGGTGACGCCGCTGCCATCGAACGATCCTTCACAACAACCCGGTGCAAACGAATCCGCCGCCATTTCCTCCTGATGGAACGCCAGGGCTGATCCACCGCCCTCGCAAGGAGCCGGTGATCATGCTCACCGCGATCATCACGACGGTGGTGGTATCGGCATTGTGGCTGGTCGGCATCGCGGTGTTCTACTACACCATTTCGAGAAAGGACCCTGCCTTCGCCGTGAAAATGATCGTGCCACCGCACGTCAATGTGGGCGATAGCATCCATGTCCAAATGGAGGTGACCAATCCCAGCGACTCGCTTCTGGAACTCGACAGCATCGACATCGAGGATTCGCTGTTAGGCGGATTCAAGGTGAGCAGCGTATTTCCGGCTCCGACAGCCACTTTCACGGTGATGAACAGCACCACTTACAGCTACGCGGAAGTGCTGTCTGCCGGTGAGACTTTCGAGATCTCGTTTGTTCTGGAAGCCGTGAAGCCCGGTATCTGGACCGGTGACGTGGATTTCTGCAACCCGTCCCAGGACTATGTCACCTCGTCCGCGACGGTGCGGGTGAATGCCCCGGGAACCGTCGCGACGGTGGGTGCAAGCGCCGAAGTCGCAGAGCAAGATCCACCCTTCGTCCTGGACATCGCCACTCCCCACACGGTTACCCTTGGCGAGAATTTCACGCTCCGCGCGAGTGTTTCAAATCCGACCGACTCGTCCATGGTCCTCGACTGCATCGACCTCGACGAAACTCTGACCAAGGGCTTCGAGTTTCAACGCATCGAACCCGCGCCCGAGGGCAAGCTACTGGATGAGGGCGATCCGTCGCTCATTTGGGCGAAATCCCTGGCACCGGGAGAATCCTTCACCGCATCGATCGAATTGAAGGCGGTGAAAGCGGGCATCTGGACCGGAGACCTGTCATTTTGGAATGAAAACTCGCAATGTTACGTGTCATCCTCGGTGACCATCCGGGTCAAACCTGCTCCAGCGGCGATGCCGGAGGCGGTTGGCGATTGAAACGAGGTATGGCGGGTGCTAGGCTGCGGACATGAAGAAACTCGTCGTGATCGATCCGGAGATTCTTGGCGGAGAAGCGGTTTTCGCGGGGACGCGGGTGCCGGTGAGGGGGCTGTTCGACCACCTTGAAGCCGGAGAATCGATCGAGGACTTTCTGGAAGGTTTCCCCGGAGTGCCCCGCACGCAGGTCATCGAGCTGCTAGAAGAATCCAAGGTCCGCGCCCTCGCCGGAGTGTGAACGATGAAAATTCTGCTGGATGAGAACTTGGACTGGCGTTTGCGGCGCCTCCTCCCGGGAAATGAAGTGGATTCCGTGGCATGCATCGGATGGTCCGGAATCACGAACGGGGAAGCTAAGCTGACCGCCGTCGGACCGCTGCTGGCGAGGCATTGATAGCCAAGCGCGTGGAACATCGGGCGGGACAGTGAGGAACACGGATTCCCGCTTGACCTCGGGGCGGCGAATGAGGACGTTCGCCCATTCTCTTGGAGACATCCGGCCTCCCGCTTCGTTTTCGTCAGGCTCAACCGGCGAAATGAAAAGGCGTCCGGATTCTGGGAACTGCCGCAATTTTCACCACTTACTCTCTCATTTTCAACACTATCCATGTTCAAAAAACTTTTTGGAAATCTATTTTCCAATGATATCGGCATCGACCTAGGGACCGCGAACACACTGATCAACGTCAAAGACCACGGCATCGTTTTGCGCGAGCCGTCGGTGGTGGCAGTCAGGGCGGGGACCAACGAGGTGCTCGCCGTGGGCGATGACGCCAAACGCATGCTAGGCAGGACGCCGGGCAATATTGTCGCGATCCGGCCGTTGAAAGACGGCGTGATCGCGGACTTCGAGGTGACCGAGGCGATGCTCCGGCACTTCATCCGCAAGGTCAACAAGGGCCGCCGGTCGAACCCGCGGGTGCTCATCGCGATCCCGTCCGGGATCACCGAGGTCGAGCGCCGCGCCGTCCGCGAGTCGGCGGAGCAGGCCGGTGCGCGCGAGGTTTACCTGATCGAGGAGCCGATGGCGGCGGCGATCGGCGTGGGACTGCCGGTGCAAGAAGCGTCGGGAAACATGATCGTCGATATCGGAGGCGGGACGACGGAGGTGGCGCTCATTTCCCTTTCCGGCATCGTCTATGCCCGCAGCGTGCGGACCGCCGGCGACGAACTCGACGAGGCGATCATCCAATACATGAAGCGCGCCTACAACCTGATGATCGGCGAGCGGACCTCGGAAGACATCAAGATCCGGCTCGGCTCGGCTGCTCCCCTTCCCAAGGAAATGACCATGGAAGTGAAAGGCCGCGACCTAGTGGCCGGACTTCCCAAAACCATCACCATCACCTCGCAGGAAATCCGCGAGGCGATGGCGGACCCGCTCAGCACCATCGTTGACGCCGTCCGCACGACTCTCGAACGCTGCCCGCCGGAACTTGCCGCCGACCTTGTCGATCGCGGCATCGTGCTGGCTGGTGGCGGCGCGTTGCTCAAGGGGCTTGATCGCCTTTTGCGCGAGGAAACCGGGCTGCCGGTCCACATCGCCGAGGATCCCCTCAGCGCCGTGGCCGAGGGCACTGGCAAGGCGCTTCAGGAGCTTTCCCTCCTGAAGCGGGTCACCAACTCCGACCGCTAA
>JANOZJ010000062.1:0-5259 GCA_031429315.1 Akkermansiaceae bacterium | reverse complement strand
GCCGAGGATCACGTAGTGGACAAAAAACTCGCGCAGCATCAGCACGCTGATCTCGCCGGTGTAAGCGCCGGAGTCGAACTGCGAGCAATTCTGCGCGGCGATCTGGATGGCGTGGGCGTTCTGGCCGGCGTTGGCGTTGTGAAGCAGGTCCGCAAGCTTCGGCAGCGAAATGAACGGCGGCGCGATCACGATTTCGCAGGGGAAATCCTGGCCTTGGAGTTTCGAGAGGAAGCTTTTGACGAAGTCTTCCGTCTCGGAAGCTCCTTTGTTCATTTTCCAGTTAGCGGCGAAGATCGGCTTGCGAATCATGGGTATGGGGACTGTGTGTTAGAGTGGATAAATTTAGAAAATCAAACTTCGGTTAGTGCGGCCACGCCGGGGAGGACTTTACCTTCGAGCAGCTCGAGGGAAGCGCCGCCGCCGGTGGAAATGAAGGTCATCTTGTCATCGAGGCCGAACTGGTTGACGGCGGTGACCGAGTCGCCGCCGCCGACGATGGTGACGGCGTCGCTGTTAGCCATGGCCTCGGCGATGGCGCGGGTGCCCTTGGCGAAGCTTTCTATCTCGAACACGCCCATCGGGCCGTTCCAGATCATCGTTTTCGCCTTGGCGATTTCCGCGCGGAATTCCTCGATGGCGACGTCGCCGATGTCGATGCCTTCCCAGCCGTCGGGGGTTTCACCGCCTTGCCCGTAGATGCCGGTGACTTTCGTTTCCGCGCCTTCCTTGAACTCCTGGGTGATGCGGGTATCGGCGGGAAGCAGGAAGCGGACGCCCTTGGCCTCGGCCTTGGCGAGGATGTCGAGCGCGAGGTCGAGCTTGTCGGCTTCGACGCGGCTGTTACCTGTCTGATAGCCCTGGGCCTTGCGGAATGTGTTAGCCATCGCGCCGCCGATGATGAAGGCGTCGGCCTTTTCCATCAGCGCGGTGATGACTTGGATTTTATCGGAAACTTTCGCGCCGCCCATGATGACGAGGAAGGGCTTGGCGGGGTTTTGCAGCTTGCCGTCGAGGTATTCGAGTTCGCGCTCCATCAGCAGGCCCATCGCGCTCTGTGTGACGAAATGGGTCACGCCCTCGGTGGAGGCGTGGGCGCGGTGGGCGGTGCCGAACGCGTCGTTGATGTAGATCTCCGCGCTGCCGGCGAGTTTCTCGGCGAAGGCGGAATCATTGGCTTCTTCCTCCGGATAGAAGCGGGTGTTTTCCAGCAGCAGGACCTCACCCGGCTGGAGCGCGGCGCGCAGCGCGGCGACTTCGGCACCGATGCAGTCCGGCGCGAGCTTGACCGTTAGACCGAGGATCTCGCCGAGCCGCGCGGCGGCGGGAGCGAGCGAGAATTGCGCCTCGAAGCCACCTTTCGGACGGCCGAGGTGGGAGCAAAGTACGAGCTTGGCTCCGCCGGAGACGAGCGACTTGATAGACGGCACCGCGCCTTCGATCCGGGTGTCGTCGGTGATGACGCCGTCCTTGAGCGGGACGTTGAAATCCACCCGCATGAGGACTTCCTTGGAGGACACATCGAGATCGCGAATCGAAAGCTTTGGCATGAGGCGGGGAATCCCGCCTCAGAGCGGGGCTGGTGTCAAGCGAGGCGTTGGTTTCGCGGGCATCTCCGGCAGGATTTAGCGCGGCAGTGGACTCGTGCGGAATCGCTCGTGCTGCTGGCAGATTTGGGGGCGTTCGAGCAGACGGGAAAAGTTCACCGCCCGCGAGGACCACTCCATGGCCTTGCCTCGGTTGCCCTTGGCGAACTGGATCTCGGCCATCGTGTCCAAATACGACGACTGGTTCGGATTCGCGGCGAGCGCAGTTTCCTCGAATTCCTGGGCCTCCTTCAGATTGCGACGGGCGCGGGAAGCAAGCCAGGCCGCCGTGTTGCGGGTATTGTCGGAGCCGGGAAATCGCCCAAGCACGGCGACCATCCGACCCCAGGAAATCTTGAACCACTCGTCATGCTCCTTGAGCAGTCCCATCTTGCGCAGGGCGGGGAAAAAATCGTCTGCCAGTGAGCCGTCGCTGGGAAACATCCGGTGGCAATTCCCGAGGATGGCCAGCGACCCGGCGCGATCCGCCTGCAGGTTCGCCAATGCCCGCCCCAAGTCCGCTTGCAGCCGGACTCTGAGCCGTGCCAACGACTTCTCGCCGGAGGAATCGACTGCCGCAGCCATCTGCGCCCGCACCTCGGAAACGGACGCTGCCTCCTTCCAGTTTCCCCGCTCCAGCAACATCTGGACGTGATAGTGCAGTGCATACTCGAAGTAGTCCGATGTCGGATCGCTCTGCCGGGTCGCCCTTGCCCACCAATCCGCCGCACGCCCATAATCGTAGCCTTCGGCGTAGCCATTCCCGATCTCCAGCGCGTTGTTCCCTAGCGCGAGTTTCTCGACCAAGGCATCCTGCACTGCGGCATCCTCGGCCCGGCCGGCCTTGCGCAAGCAGGCGGCGGCGCTCGCATGCAACCACGGTTGCGAATCCTGCCGCGCCTTGGACAGCTGATCGAGGAGATTCAGGAAAAACCCCGCAGCCTCATCCCAGCGCCCGGCTGCCGTTAGATCCTGGACATGCAGGCGCCACGACACTTCGTTGCGTGGCCCTTCTGGAAGCTCGTCCCAGACCTTGAGGCTGGTGGCCACGTCCGGGCGTTGGCGGGAAAGATACGTCAAGTTCAGCAGTGACGGCGTCCGTTTTTCCGCCGGGGTGTTGCGGATCGCCTCCCACGCCAGGGCCAGCCACTTTTCGCGAAGCCGCAATGGATCGCGGCCCATCCCGCACAGCGCGAGCATGCCATCGAGCCGCTCGACGCGGCTCGCCTTGGGCTCCAGGACTAACAGCCACTCCCACAGCGCCGTCATCTCATCCTGCCCGCCGAATGCCGCGCTGATGACTTCGTCCCAGCGCTCCGCGTCGTCGCCCGCCCAAGTGATCGCGGCCAGGCGTGCGAGTTGCGGCGCGGCTTCAGTCCCGTCCTGCTCGCTGGCGCCTACACCGAACATCGTGGCCAGGAAATCCGTGAAAACCTGCGCGTCCTTCTCGGCCAACGCCGCCAACGGCTTCAGAAACGCTTCGGCATTCTGCTCGTGCAGTCCCCGCCGTTCCAAAAAATTGGCAAGCAGCATCAACTCCGGGGTGCCTCTGGAAACCTCGCTGTCATCCTCGGCATCCTCCTCCTTTGTCAGTTGGTCGATCCGTTTCCCGACCCATCCGGCGTAGTCCGGCTTCTCCGGGTCCAAGCCCAGCGCCTTCATGGCCTCGGGGACCCTTTCCAACGACTCGAAATAGGTGAAAGCCTCCAGCGGCGCGCTTTTCACATAAGCCGCCTCGGCCAGCTCGATCTCACCTAGCAGGAACAACGCGTTGATGCCATTCGGCCGCTCGCCCCGGTCTTTGGCATTCACCGCACGCACCAACGGCTCCAGATCCGCCGGGCGGATCGTGTTTCCTTGCCAACGTTTGATCGCAAGGTCGTTGTAAAGCTTGTGGATCGCTCCACCGTCGCTGGCCACTGGATTCTTGCGCAGCCATGGCAGTGGATCGCCCAGCAAGACCGACATCGCTGCGGAAATTCCGACTTCTCCCGCCGCAGTCGCCGCATCGCGGGCGGCTTCCAGGTTTCCCGATGCCCGGTAAAGCGCGAGCTGCCAGGCATCCGCCTTCACGCCTTTGAGGGTTTTCGCCCGCTTCAATTCGGCCTCCAGCGTCCCTTGGCTGCGGTGAAAATCGGCGAGCGCGAGCAAGCCCGCCGCGTCAGCCGGGGCCATTTCGAGGAATTCGCGGGCACCGTTCGCATCGCCCTCCTCCAGACATTCCCGCGCCGCGACGACCGCCACCCCTTCGATGGAGCGCTGCAGCCGGTCTTGGAGATCAGGGTTCGTTTCGCTCGCGTAGAGTTTGAGAATCTGCCGCCATGCCCGCCGTTTGTGCATTTGGGCAAACAGCCCGAGCTTCTCGTTGGGCGTCGCTTTCGCGTAGCGCTCGACCAGTGTCGCCACCGCGGGATCGGTGTCCGGCGTGATGTGCAACTGGATCTTCTTGATCAACTCGCGCGCCCGGTAGGCTTGCTCCGGATCTTTCCCCACCGCGATTTCCTGGAGCGCTCCCAAGGCCGACTCGCCGATGGCCCAGATCTTCCGGCTCGCCTCCTCGCGGACCCGGAATTTTTCATCCGACAAGTCGTGGATCAGCACTTCCAGGGATTTCTCAGCCACCTGCACGCCGACTTCCGGCGATGCCGCCGCGATCCACACCCACGCGGAAACGCCGGTGATCACTGCGACACTCTGAAATTTCATCTGGCTGGAAACGTTGCGAATTTGGCAAATAAATCAACCCTCATCATGATCACGCCGCAAAGCTCTCGCCGCACGAACACGTGACCACCGCGTTCGGATTGCTCACCTTGAATCCGCCTTGCTGCAAGTCGTCGGAGAAATCCAACTCGCTGCCACTGACGAACAGCGCGCTCTTCGGGTCGATCACCACATTCACGCCGTTGCTCGGCACCAGGATGTCGCGGTCGCGCGGGCCGTCCACCAGATCCATTTTATACTGCAATCCCGAGCACCCACCGCCGACCACCGCGATCCGCAACGCCCCGTCCGGTCGTCCTTGCCGGTCTAGCAGCCCCCGCAAATGCGACGACGCCCCCTCCAGGACTTTCACCAGTTTTTCGTTGCCGATCTTGTAATTCACCACCGCGTTCATGGCCGCAACGTGCATCCCCCGCCCTGTCGCGTCAACCACCGGAGATGCTCCGTGCCAAGCTCTTCCCGTAAGGAGCGCGGACACTTCTGTCCGCGAAGTCGATGCGCTGAGAAAGTCGGACGCGAAGCTCTTCCCTTTTTCTTCCCATCGGCCAGGTGGGCCGAAGTCCCACCCTCCATAAGCCCCGGTTTTTGTCCTTGTTTCCCGGAGCCGTCCCAGTTTCTATTTCACAAACATGAAATATCGACCTTCTAAGGGATTCATTCTCACCGTGCTGCCATTGGCCGCGCTGGTGGTATCGTTCGGCTTCGGGTTGCTGCCGGAGTTGGAGGAATTCGAGGCCCGGCCGATTCCCGGCGAGATCACGTTCACGAATACAAAACCTGAGGTGAGCCACACCACCACGGTTTCCGCCCGGAAGAGGTTTGGATGGTCGATGGACTGGTTCGAGGAAGGTTATGAGAATTTGATGCAATGGGAATACAATCCCTGGAAACGGAATCCCGGTGGATTCGGGGACCACTTCTTGAAACTTAGCGAATCGAAAGATCCGCGGGA
>JANOZJ010000061.1:0-3605 GCA_031429315.1 Akkermansiaceae bacterium | reverse complement strand
GTCGTTCTCATCCGTCTGCCAGAAGACGACGCTGACCTTGTGATAGGCGAAGTCCTCGCGATTGAAGATTTTGACGTGTTCGTCGGCGTATCCCTTGGCCCAGCCTTTTGCATAGCGATGCTCGATCCATGCGCGGTGCTTGTCCGTGATGCGGTTGCGCTTGTTGCCGAACGCTTTCGGCTCCTTCTCGAACTGCTTGCGGGCGTCGATGAGCATGACCTTGCCCTTGTGTTCCTTGGGCTTGTCGTTCCGCAACAACCAGACGTAGGTGAAAATGCCGGTGTTGTAGAAAAGCTGGTCGGGCATCATGACGATGGCGTCGAGCCAGTCGTTTTCCAGAATCCAGCGACGGATCTCGCTCTCGCCGGAACCGCAGTCGCCATTGGAAAGAGGCGAGCCATTGAAGATCACTGCGATGCGGCTGCCGCCATCCTCGACGGAAGCCATCTTCGCCAACATCGTTTGCAGGAACAACAACGCGCCGTCATTCACGCGCGGCATCCCGGCCTTGTAGCGGGTCTTGATCAGCTTGCGGGCTTCCTTCTCGTAGCCGTCCTTGCCGCCCCAGGTCACGCCGAAGGGCGGATTGCTGAGCATCCGGTTGAACTTCCATTTCGCCTCCGGCCACTGGTCGCCCGGCTCCTTGCTGAACGGGTCGTGCGGGATGAGCGAGTTGCCCAGATACACCGTGGCCTGCTTGTCGTTCTTGATGAGCAGGTCCGCCTTGCAGACCGCGTAGTTCGTCGGGGAAAGCTCCTGCGCGTGGACGGTCACGAATTTTTCGACCCGTGCCTTTTCATCCGCCGTATTGGCGCGTTCCAGCAGATGTTCCTTGGCGACGGAAACCATGCCGCCGGTGCCGCCCGCCGGGTCGTAAACCGAAAAATGCCGTGTGGGGATAGGAATATCCAACAACTCCACCATCAGCACAATCATCTCGCGGGGCGTGAAGTGTTCCCCCGCCTCGTCGCCGCTTTGTTCCGAGAAACGCCGGAGCAACTCCTCATAGATGTATCCCATTTCCAGCCCGGAAAGCTGGTCGGGACCCAGGGCGAGTTCCTTGTATTGGTTCAGGATCGGAGCGAGCCGGTTATTTTTCACCATCAGGCCGATGGTGGCGCGGTAATTGAAGTGCTCGATGATGTCGTCCACATTCTTCGAGAAACCGTTGATGTATTTGCGGAAGTTCTCCTCAAGCAGGCTGTGGTCCTCCTCATAGACCCTGCGGAGCGTCAGGTCAGTGGAGTTGGAAAACGGGCACTGTTTGGGGTTCAGTTCCAGTTCCTTGACCAGTTTCGCCAGTTCCTTTTCGGTGAGCTTGGGCCGGTTCTTGAGAACCTCCGCCGCTTTTTTCTCCCGCCAGTCGATCAACACGCACTCCAGCCGACGGATGACGATGATGGGCAGGATGACGCTTTGGTATTCGTAGGACTTGAACTTTCCCCGCAGCCGTTCAGCGGATTTCCAGATGTCGGAGGCGAGGTTGTCGAGCTTGGGCTTGTTGAGAGAAAGGGCCATGAAGGTGAAGAATGAACGGAATAAGTCCTGTGAACCCGATCCGCCGTCATTCCAACCTAGCAGCGGCGGCAAGGGAAGCCAGATCTTGCTGGAGGGTCACTATGCAGAAACTCCCCGGAATTGGGAAGACGGCCTCCGCAGCGGGCCTTGCCCGCCCGCCAGTTCCTTCAAATGCCCCGCAATGGTGAAGTCGGGCCGTGAGGCAACGTCATTGAAATCCCGGAGCCATGCCCCGGCGCGGCGTTCGAGGTTTGGCCGGTCGCGGCGGAAGCGGTTGCTCATCGGCGGGCGGGCGGCGATGTCGGTCATCGTGTTGAAGGCGCATAGGCGTTTTCTCCGAGTTCCTTGAGGTAGCCGTGAAGTCGTGCTTCAAGATCGGCATCGAGACTTTCTTGGTCGGCCCGTTCGATGGGTTTCGAGTTTTCCGACAACTGCGGCCAACCGACAACCATCTGAACGAGGCTCCGCGCCTCGTCACGGGTGACGCCGACGGCCCGGACTCCATTCACCGTTTCGCGGAACTTGTCGCACAGCGCGGCCATGCCTGAAAACGGGCTGGCGATCTTGATGGCATGGATGCCCTCCCGCGTGTGGGGAACGGAAACCTTGGCCGCTTGCTCCTCGAAGATCACCCCGTTTTCGCAGTGATGCCGCATGAAGCCCACGTCGATTCGTAAAGCGCGGCTGCCGTTGTAGCTGTTAGTGATTCTAGCGAACGGGGTGCAGGTGTCGGATCGTCCGCCGGGAACGCCCATGAGATTCATCGTGTGCGAGCGGTGGCGGATGTCCATGGCCGCCCAACTCCGGGTCTTTGGTCCGTGGCCGATTTCGAAAAGCCATTCGGATGGGGTTGTGTCTGGGAAAGCGTCACGACAGAATTTCTGGCAGAGATCGACGGCTTGCTGGTTGGTGAATACCCGGTAGCTATCGCCAACGATGCCGAGGATGTTCCCCGTATCCGAAGCGATGAGCGCCTTTTTGTGGGGAGCGCGGATGTGCTTGGTTTCGCCATTACGGGTGATGGCGACCAAAACCGGAGCTTCTTCGATGGCAAATAGCCAGTTACCAGCGGGGAGTTTTTCGTTCATTTCACCTTAATCGTATCGGTGGGGGTGGGACAAATAGAGGGGGATGCAAAAATTAATCTGTCACGGCGAATCCTCCTCCACCCGGAAGTAACGCTTGGGCATGTTGCGAGTCGTGTAGAACCGCAGGATTTGCCCGCCGGTGCCGACGATCCCGCTTTCCACGGTGCCCCATGTGACGAGGTCAGTGGAATCCTCGATGCGGTAGGTTTTGCCAATCGCCGCAGGGAAAACGAACTCGATGGCCGTCCGGGCCTCCGCCACCAGTGCGGGCTTGTCGAGCGGGTCGGGCGGCAGCTTGCCAGTGAGAACCTCGTAGCCGTCGAGGAAGCCATCGTCGTCGCTGTCTCCATCCTTGGGATTCGTGCCGTGAGTGTTGATCTCCGCGCCATCGCTCAGGCCGTCGTTGTCGGTGTCCGCGATATTGGGATTGGTGAGGTGGGTTTGGATTTCGGCGGGGTCGGTGAGGCCGTCGCCGTCGGAGTCAGCTCGTTTGGGATTGGTCCCATGGATGTTGATCTCGTCGGTGTCGGGCAAGGCTGGGTTGGTTCCATGAATCACGATTTCCTCGTAGTTTGTCCATCCGTCAGAGTCAGTGTCGTTGGTATCGGGGGTGAATGTTGCGGAGATGGTCTTGTCGGAGTCCATCAGAACCGAAAGCGGGTTGTCGGTGCCGGTGGCGTCACCAGTCCATGCAGCAACAGAAATACCACGAGACAACCTCGTTGAAATAGTTTCGCCTCATGTGCTGGATCCATTTCTTGCAGAACGTTTGATGTGCGCCCACCGGCGCGATTGAAAGGAGAAAGAAATGCGATTGAAAAGCTTATGGCCGGTTGGTGCGTCACGACTTGTTCGCGCCATCTGATCTGGAAGGCATGATGCAGGACGGACGAATGAGCGATACCTATCGGAACGGGAGTGAACGGGCACACACAAACTGCTCGAACCAAAGATCAAGCCGGAACCTCCCACACGACTCACGCTGGAGCTTGCACTCGC
>JANOZJ010000060.1:0-12595 GCA_031429315.1 Akkermansiaceae bacterium | reverse complement strand
GTCCTTGCTTTGTTTGGTGAAGTAGCCGGCCAGGTAGTGTCCTTTCAGGTGCTGCCAAAGTCGCTCGATCGGGTTGAAGTCGGGGCTGTAAGGTGGCAAATACACGGGTTCGATGTGATGCCAACACAGGCTCTTGGTTTTGTGCCAACTGGCGTTGTCGAGCACGAGCAGAACGCGTTTGCCTCGACGCTTCGGCACTTCTTCGGCCATTGCATCAAGGAAGATCTGGAAAACCGCCGTGTCGCAATGAGGAACGATCAGGCTCACTAACTGGCCAGTCGTGGGATTGACCGCGCCGATGACATTCTGCCGGACGTGACTCCCCTGATAGGCCTGGGTCGGTCGAGAGTCCCGCTTGACCCATTGATGGCGGGGCCGCGGATCTCCTTCGAACCCGGCTTCATCGCCAAAGAAGACTTTACAAACCGGGTCTTCCAACAGCCCGAGAAGCTCAAAGGCAAAGGCTTCGCGCTGGTCTTCCCACACTTCGCGATCCGGAGGCTCTGGCACGGGCCGGGGAATCTTACGGACGTATTCGTGCTCATGAAGGTAGCGCACGAGCGTGCGGTAGCTGAGATCGATCGCCTTTTCCTCGCGCAGCCAGCCGCAAAGTTTCACAACGGTCCAATGGGTTTGGCTCGCCAGTGAGGGATCATCAATAAAGGGAAGGATGTCGGACCCGACTTTTGCAGGTTCAAGCTTGCGGGGGCGGCCGGGGCGGGGTTTGTAGGTAAGTCCGTCTATTCCCTGCGCATTGAAGCGGGAGATCCAGAGCCGGAACATCCGGTCGCTGACGCGACTGTTGCGCAGCACCATGTCGTAAGCCACTCCGATTAACAATAAATGGATGGCGTTGAGACGCCGAAACACCTTGTTGTCACATCCACAATCCATTGCAACTTCGAGTTCTTCGAGCGTGCAAGTGTCGGGATTAGGGAGCTGGTGAGGGCGAGCGATTCGCGAGTGTCGAGTGATTCAAACAGTCGTACCGGTCTTTTGTGAGGATTTCGGCAATTATTTTTGGCAAGAGGTCTAAAAGACAAAATATGCCTGAGTTTGACCAATTTTGACTTAAAATGGCAGAAATTGATTTTAACCAGATTGGTTCAATGCGTTCTCGTAATCAACGAATTATGAGAAAAGTTGGGTGGGCCCGCAGGGATTTGAACCCTGGACCAAGGGATTATGAGTCCCCTGCTCTAACCGCTGAGCTACAGGCCCGTGTGGGGATTCCGGAGATTTGATCTGTGAATTTGCCGGCCGCATGGTGCAACAATGCGGCCATTCAGCAAATCCAAGGATCCTTTTCTCGTCCGTCACCGGGGGTGGCAGTTTCTACGCCAGTAGAAACGGTGGTGGCAAGGTTGTTCGCGTGTGTTTTGGATACGGATGACCCGATTGACCTCAAAAAGGGCAGGCAACGGTCGTGGAAGGGAGGTGGCTTGAGGGGGGCAGCCAAGGCCCGGTAGGTCGAGGATGCCGGGGAAACGCAATTGCCGGCTGCCAGCGAAGTCCGGCAAGGATTTCAGCTGGCCGTTTGTGCGCCGAAACGTGGAAAGATTCTTGCAAAAATCTGGCTGTCGGCCTTGATCGCTCCGGTCTGATAGGTGAAGCGATTGGTTCCAATTTGGGAAACCCACTTGCGCGGAAGCCGTCGATTCCCTCGAACCACGTGTCCATGATTGATTTCACCCTTTTTGCTTCGATCGGATTCCTGCATCAGGCCGGGAGATCGGCTTGCTCCATTGGCGGCACGAGTTGGGTCACTGCCTCGTTGGTTGCGCTGGTTTCGGCGCTGGCGGTTCCAGCCTTGCGGGCGGCGGATGAACCGGCGCCACCGGCTGTTCCGGCGTTGCAGGAGGCTGACAAGCCGGTGGGTGCGGAACTGACGGGACCGGCTCCGCCCGCAGCGGAAGAGGCGGGGGGCGAAGCGCCGGACGTTTCGACGTTGCCACCGGTGGACGAGCAGCCGCCCGAGCCGGTGGATCTTTCCGGAATGCCGTCGCGGCCGATTCCGACGATGCCGGAGGCGGAGGCATTCCACACCGAGCCGCTGACGTTGAAGGCGGTGATCGCGCTGGTGCTGCGGAACAACGGAGAAATCAAGAGCGCGGATCTTGGCAAGGTGATCAGCGACGAGGCGATCAAGGCGGCGCTGCTGGCCTACGACCTCAGCTTGGACGGCGGCTACCTCTATCAGTCGATTGACACGCCGCAGAATGCCCAGGATTACGTGTCCACCGGCGGCGGCACGACTTCACCGCTGAATCCCGCGCTGCAAGTCCTAACCGAGCCGAGCATCTATCAGCAGCGCAATCACATCGCGCGGCTGGGGTTGAGCCAGAAGCTCGTCACCGGCATGACCTTGGAGCTGGGCACCACCACGCGGGTGTTGGACAACACGCTGAACCGCCGTCTGCCGCCATCGCTGTTCAACCCGGAGTATGAGACGTTCACCGGTCTAACGGTGACTCAGCCGTTGCTGCGGGGGTGGGGCAAGGCCGCCAACACGGCGGAAATCCGGATTGCCAAGGCGAATGCCAACATCGCGGATTTGGAGTGGCAGTCGCTCGCGTCGCAACTGGTGGCAGAGGCGATGAGGCGTTACTACGACGTGGTTTTCACGCTGGAGAACCTGAAGGTGCAGCGGGAGGCGATTGCGCTGGCGCAGAAACTGATGGGCGACACGTTGGCGCGCGGCAGGGAGGGCGTGGTGGCGGGCAATGACGTGTCGGTGGCGGAAGCCGGGGTCTATCAGCGCATGGAGGACGCTCTGGCGGCGGAGTTGCAATACGTCGAGCGGCAGAACGCGCTGCAATTGCTTTTCAAGAGTACGGAAATGGTGGTCGCCCAGGTTTCCCGGATTCAGCCGGTTGACGGGCTGCGGACGGCGGTGCCAGCCGTGGACCGGACGGCTCTGATGCGCACGGCGCTGGAGCGCCGCTATGAGGTGCAACAGTCTAACGAAGCGATCGTCGCGAAAGCGGCGGAGTTGGACTACGCGACGAGCGAGTCGCGGCCACGCCTCGATCTGGTGGCGAGCGGCGGGATCCACGGGCTCGACGGTGATCTGGGCGGCAGCTACGGCGAGGCGGCGAGTGGCCAAGGGCCGGAGTGGACCGCTGGCGTGCAGTTTTCGATGCCCCTGAACCGGGATCACCTGCAAGCCAAGCGCCGCGGTGCGCGGGACGAGTTGACGCAAGCCAATGTGAAACGGGGAGATGTCAGGCTGCGGGTGGTTCTGGAATTGGATACGGTCCTCAGTCGTTTGCGCACCGACCAGCAGCGGTTAGTGACGACCAAGAAGAGCCGTGAGGCTGCGCAACAATCGGCCGAGGGTGGGTTGAAGCGGTTGAACGAGGGCGTCACGACCAGTTTCGAGGTGCTGCAGTTGCAAAAGGAATTCACCCTAGCCCGCAGCCGCGAGTATGCGGCGCTGGCGGACCTGAACAAAGACATCGTCGATTTGCAGTTGGCGACGGGGACCTTGTTGGACCAGCAGGGATTGACGGTCATCAGCGATGCACCGCAGACCCGCAGGGAATTCTATCATGTGCCGGTGGTGCCTGTCGCCGGGCAGGCCAAGGCTGGACTGGACCCGGACGAGGAAAAGGTGGTCAATGCCGCGCCAGCGCGCGCGAAGACCTCGTCCGTCGGCAAATTCAAACGCAACTAATCGGATGCCCAACTCCCCTCATCGACTTCCGGCGATCTGCCTTGTTGGCAGCGCCTTGCTATCGGTTTTTGCCGCCGCCCAGCAGCCCGCTTACCGCGAGGGCGTGGCGAAACCCTTCAAAGTGGTGATCATGAGCGCGTCGCTGCGCGAGGTCATCACCCGGATCGAGGTGGAGGAAGGGGACCGCATCAAGCAGGGGCAGGTGCTGGTGAGTCTGGAGGCGGAGAAGGAGAAACTATCCGCCGAGAGGTTGGTGCAAATGATCGCGAAGGCGCAGTTCGACTACAATGCGTCCAAACGGCTCTTCGAACAGAATGTCTCCAGCAAGGACGAGATGCTGGCCAAGGACGTGGAGTTGAAGCGTCTGCAAGCCGAGTTGAAAATCGCCAACGCCGAGATCGCCGAGCGGGAAATGGTCGCCCCGCTAACAGGCGTGGTGGTGCATCGCTATCACGAGGTGGGCGAGGCGGTCAACGAAGCCGAGCCGATCCTGCAGGTGATGGACGCGGACAAGCTGCTGCTGCTTTTCTATCTGGAGGCACCGATGCTTTCGGTCTTGAAGATGGGCGAGGAGATCGCCGTGACATTTTCTGAAATGGTTCCGGCGGTGGAGCGCAAGGCTAGGATCAACTTCATCGACCCGGAGGTGGATGCCCGCAGCGGGATGTTCCGGGTGCGGCTGCTGATGGACAACTCGGACCACGCGATCCGGCCGGGGATGAAGGTGCGCGGGTCGTTTGCCGAAGTGAAATCAAATCCCTGACGGAATGTTAGCAGACACCAACGTTTACTCCGACTTCGACACCCTCGCGGCCTTTTCCGGCGAGCCCGGGCAATTCTGGCCGCGTTTGCGCGAGTATGCGCAGGGGACTTTCCTGGCACAAGGGTCCTGCATCCTGGTGCAGGCCCAGGCCGAAAGCGTGCGGGTGCTGGCACAGAACTCCGCCCAGGCCGCGCAGCGGGTGGTGCAAAGCGGGGTGGTGTCCGAGTTGGCAAGGATGTCGGACGGGACGCTGCATGAATGGGCCGCCGGTCTGTTAGTGATGGGGTTGCCGACGTCGGTCGGCTCACGGCTGTGGCTGGTGCTGCTGGATGCGGCTGGCGAGCAATCCGACGCGTCATTCCGCGAAGTCAAGATGCTGGCGGAGTCCTATCAGTCCCGGCGGCGCGAGCAGCGCACGGGCGATCAGGTGCTCGGCTTGAGCGAGGTGCTGGACCTGGGAGTGGCGCTGGGCGAGAGTACGACATTTTCCGCGGCGGCGTTGCGCTTGTGTCACCGGTTGGCCGCGTTGTTAGGCGCGGCGCGGGTGTCGTTGGGCTGGCTGGAAGGCGACCAACTGCAACTGCGGGCAACCAGCCACGGCGGGCGAGTCAATGTTTCCACCCAGGAAGCGGAAGCGCTGGTGCGGGTGATGGAAGAGGCGGCGGATCAAAACAACGAGGCCGCGCATCCGGGCATCGCCGGGAGCCACGCGATCACCCGCGAGCACAAGGTATTCAGCCGGGAACACCAGGGGGCTGTGGTTCTATCAGTTCCGATCCGCGACGCGGTGAACCACGAGGCGATCGGCGTCCTGCTGCTGGAGCGGGTCGCGGAGAACGGCCCTTGGAGCGAGCCGGAGTTGGAAGGTCTGCGCCTGGCCGCCGACCTCGTCGCGTCGCGGATGTCCGGGTTGCACGCCTCGTCCGGCTGGTGGGGGAAGCGGCTGTGGCGGGGCCTGCGCCAGCAGGCCGCGGGGTTGTTAGGGGCCGAGCACACCGGCTGGAAGCTGGCGGTGGTGTTGCTGCTGGTGACGGTGATTTCACTGGCGCTCATCCGGGTCGAGCACAAGGTGCGCGCGCCTTTCCTGCTGAAGACGGATGCCGCCGCGCTAACAGCGGCGCCGTTCGCGGGCTACATCGACGAGGTGCGCTATCATTTGGGCGACGTGGTGAAAAAGGACCAGGTGCTGGTGACTTTGGACCGCCGCGAACTGCTGCTAGAGGAAGCGAACGACCTCGCCGGCCGCGATAAGAATGATCGCGAGGCCCGCTCTTACGAAGCGCAGGGCAAGCTGGCGGAAGCTTTGATGGCGAAGTCCGCCCAGCGCCAGGACGAGGCCAAGCTGGCGATCGTGCGCCACCGGCTGTCGATGACGGAAATCCGCGCGCCGTTTGACGGCGTGGTGGTCGAGGGCGATTTGCGCGAACGTCTGTCCTCGCCGGTGCAGGCCGGCGAGCGGTTGTTCAAGATCGTGCAACTGCGCGATCTGCTAGGACAGCTCCAGATCGACGAGCGGGACATCGGTTATTTGTCGCAAGGCCAGTCGGGCGAGTTGGCCTTCGCCAGCCGGCCGTCGGACAAGTTCGATGTGAAAATCGAGCGTTTTGAGCCGGTCGGTGAGGTCCGGCAGGAGGGCAACGTGTTCGTGCTGCGGGTGCAGGTGCAGGGGGAGCCGCAGGAATGGTGGCGGCCCGGCATGAGCGGAGTTTGCAAGCTGAACACCGGCCGCAGCAGCCTGCTGTGGGTGATTTGCCACCGGACGGTGGAGACGGTGCGGATGTGGCTGTGGATATGATTCTAACCGAATGAGCGCCGTCGCCCCCACCTTCGATGAGTCCTGGCACCGGGTGTCGCCGCGGCGGATCCGCGTGCGACCCGGCGTGGAAATTTTTCCGCAGCGCTTCCGTGGCCAGCGCTGGTATGTGGTGCGCGATTCGCTGGGCGGGAAGTTTTTCCGGATCCGGCCGGAGGCGTATGATTTCATCTGTGAATTGGAGCGCGGCGAGACGGTGGGGGACGCGTGGGCGCGGCGGTTGGAGATCGATCCGGAAAATGTGCCGGGTCAGGGCGAGGTGGTCCGGCTGCTCAGCTCGCTGCATCGTTCCGGGCTGGTGCGCAGCGATGTGGAAGGGGATGTCGAGCCGCTGGCGGAGGCCTTTGCCAAGGAGAAACGCCAGGAAGTCACCCAGCGTTGGTCGAGCGTTCTGTTTTTCAAAATGCCGTTGTGGAGTCCCGATGCTTTCCTGCGGCGGACGCTGCCGCTGGTTGGCTGGTTGTTCACCAAGCAGGGCATGCTGTTATGGCTGGGTTTGTTGATCTGGGGCGGCAGCGAGGTGGCATCCCGGTGGCAGGCGTTCGGCGCGGAGAGCTCCGGGCTGTTAGGGCTGGCGAATCTGCCGTGGATGTATGCCGTGATGATCGTCATCAAGGTGCTGCATGAATTCGGCCACGGTTATGCCTGCCGCAAGCTGGGAGGCGAGGTTCCCGAGATGGGGATCATGTTGCTGCTCTTCAACCCGCTGCCGTATGTGGATGCATCTGCCAGCACCGCCTTCCGCAGCAAGTGGCAGCGGATTCTCGTCGGTGGTGCGGGCATGATCGTGGAACTCGGGGTGGCCGCCGTGGCGGCGGTGGTGTGGGCTAACACCGGCCAAGGCCTGGTCCACACGTTGGCTTACAATGCGGTGGTGGTGGCGTCGGTGGTGACCTTGCTTTTCAACGGCAATCCGCTGCTGCGCTACGACGGCTATCACATGCTTTCGGATTGGCTGGAGCTGCCGAATTTACAAAGCAACGCCAGCAAGATGGCGCTGTGGCTGCTAGAGCGCTTCGGGTTCGGCCTGCGCACCGCGGCCAACCCGGCGGAGTCGCTGCGCGAAGGCTGGTGGCTGGCGGTTTATTTCGTGGCGTCCCTGCTCTACCGGACCGCGATGCTGCTAGGAATTCTGCTGGCGGTCTCGCTCCACTATCTGGCGTTTGGAGTGTTGCTGGCGGTGATCTTCGGCTTCATGTGGGTGGTGTTGCCGGTGATCAAAGCGGTGAAATATCTTTGGAATAGCCCTCGGTTAGAGATCTGCCGGACGCGCGCCGTCACCTTGGTGGCTCTGCTGTTAGGCGGGATCCTGGGGTTTCTCTGCCTGCTGCCGCTGCCGAATCATTTCCGTGCCGAAGGGGTGGTCAGGGCCGAGCAGTTTTCGCGGGTGTATGCCGGGGCGGACGGCAAGCTGGTCAAACTGTTAGCGCCTTCCGGGTCGATGGTGAAAATGGGGACGCCGCTGTTGGAGCTGACCAACCAGGAACTGGTCCATGAGATGGAATCGCTCGAAGCGGAGCAACATCGGTCCGAGGCGCAGGCCCGGCTGGCGCTGGACGAGGATCCCGTTCGCTACGCCAGCATGAAGCCGTATTTCCGCGCGTTGGAAGTCCGCCGCGATCGCCTGCGCGACGACCAGCAGTCTCTAACGATGCGCGCGCCCTGCGACGGCCGCTGGCTGGCACCCGACGCCGCCCTCTATCTGGGTGGGATGCTGCCGCGCGGGCTGGAGTTGGGCGTGGTCCAGGGCGACGGCGACTTCTATATCTCAGCGGTGGTCAAACAGGACGACGTTTCGCGGCTGTTCACGAAGCACCAGGTTAACGGGACAGAGGTCAGGGTGCGCGGCCAGGAGGGGATTCTGCTGGGAGTGCGCAACTTCAACGCCCTGCCGGCCGAACGCGAAGCGCTGCCATCGGCGGCCCTTGGATTGTTAGGCGGTGGCACTTCGGCGGTGGATGCCAAGGACTCCTCCGACGGCCGGTCCCTAGCCGGCCGGGGGCTGCTGGACGCGGAGCAATCCAAGGGCACCAAGGCGACCGAGCCGGTGTTCGAGATCCGGGCGACGCTCGCCGCAGACGCTGACAGCGGCATCCGCCTCATGCACGGCCAGCGGGCGGTGGCCCGCATGACGCTGCCAGCCGAACCGCTGATGTGGCAGTGGGTGCGCATGATCCGCCAGTTATTCCAGCGGACCTATCAAATCTAGCAGCCCGCCATGACTCCCACCGAGCACCAGCGCAAACTGTTCGAGCACCGCGCGCCGGAGCCGAGGAAGGGATTGGACCGGTGGGCGGATGATTTGTTAGGGCGGGTGAAACGCGGACCCTGGGCGACTGCCAGACTGGCCGTGGAAGCCCGTGAAATCGCCGCCACGCGCGAGTCGCTGGGCGGGCTGTCCGATCACCAGTTGAATGAACATCTATCGGATCTCGGCACCCTCCGGCGGCGCAAACCGGGCGATTGGCGGGCAAATCTCGTCCCCGGGCTGGCCGCGCTGGCGGTTGCCGCCGAGCGCGAACTCGGGTTGAAAGCCTACGAAGTCCAGCTCATGACCGCGTCGGCATTGGTCCAGGGATTTTTCACCGAAGTGGACACCGGCGAGGGCAAGACCCTGGCCATCGGCCTCGCCGCGGCCTTCCAGGCGTGGAGCGGGCTGCCATGCCATGTGATCACGGCCAACGACTATCTGGCAGGGCGCGATGCGAAGGACCTCCGGTCGTTTTACCAGCGCGTGGGTCTAACTGTCGGAGCCGTGTTAGGCGACGATGATGACGGGAAACGCCGGACCGCCTACCATTGCGGAGTCACCTACACCACCGCCAAGGAAGCCGCCGCCGACTACCTGCGGGACCGGCTCCGCAGCGCGGGCGTGGACCTGCGACCGGCACGGCTGCTCTCCGTCATGGCGGGCCAAACGGGGGGCACCGGCCCGGTCCAGCGCGGCTTGCACGCGACGCTCATCGACGAGGCGGATCACGCGCTCATCGACGAAGCCGTGACGCCCCTGATCATCAGCCGGACTCTGGACGCCGGGGAAATGCAGCGGGTGGCCAACGCCGCCTGGAAGTTGGTGGCCGCCTTCGAGCCCGGCATCCACTACCGGCTCGACCGCGCGCGCCGGACGGGAGAATTGCTGGAACCCGGCGTGGAGCGTGCGCTCGAGCAGTTGGATCTGCCGCACACCGGACTTTGGGCGAACCACCGCCGCCGCATGGAACTTGCCCGGCAAGCGGTCGAAGCCCGCGAGTTTTTCCTGCGCGACGAGCAATATGTGGTCGATGACGGCAAGATCATCATCGTCGATCCTGCGACCGGACGGCCCATGGCCATGCGGACCTGGCAGCAGGGGCTGCACCAGATCATCGAAGCCAAGGAGGGGCTAACCGTCACCGGTGCCACCGAGACCTTGGCTCGAATCAGTTTCCAGGCCTATTTCCGCAAATACAGCATTCTAGCAGGAGCGAGCGGCACGCTGCGCGAGGCGGCGGGCGAGATGTGGCACACCTATCACGCGCCGTTCGTGCGCGTCCCGCGCAACCTTGCCTGCCAACGCCATTACGCCGGCACCCGCTTCTGCGCCACCGCCGGCGAGCAACAGTCGGCACTGCTCCATGAGATCAAATCCCGGCACGCACGCGGACAGCCGTTGCTGATCGGCGCGCGCACCGTGGACGCCAGCGAGCAAGTCGCCAACCTGCTGCGCGGCGAGCGGTTTCCCGGCTGCGACCAGGTCTTGAATGCCGTCCGCCATCGCGAGGAAGCGCTGCTCGTTTCACGTGCCGGCCAACGCGGAGGCATCACCATCGCCACCAGCATGGCGGGCCGCGGCACCGACATCAAGTTGGAGCGCGGGGTGGATCTGCTAGGCGGGTTGCACGTCGTCGCGACTGAAGCGAACGAAAGCGCGCGGGTCGATCGCCAACTCTTCGGCCGCTCCGCGCGGCAGGGCGATCCCGGCTCGGTGATCTCGATTTACTGCGCCGGTGATGCGGTGTTGAAACGCTTCATTCCCGGTCCCGTGTTGCGTGCCTGGACCCACAGCCTCGGCTGGAATTTTCTTGGGAAACTGCCCCAATGGCTTGGCCGCGGTCTGCTCGGTTGGTCCCATTTCCGCGCCCAAGCCTTGGCCGCCCGCAGCCGCCGCGGGGTGATGCTGTCAGAGACCGACATCCAGCGTTCGCTGGGATTCACCGAGGGCCGGGGCAGGGGAGGTAACGGGTGAGGTTGCTCAAGTGGATCGTGTGTTTCCTGGAGCTTCAGGAGAGTGGCTGCGGCGTCTCGCCGCAGACCGTCCTGGATGCGTCTCGCTTCCAGTGGATCCCAGGCGCGAAGCACTTTTCATGCGCCTCCCATCGGCCGGTGGACGAAGCGTCCACCCTCCATAAGGACCGTGGAGTTCTGATAGTGGCTGCGGCGTCTCGCCGCAGACCGTGCTGGAAGCGTCTCGCTTCCAGTGAATCCCAGGTGCCGAGCACTTCTCTTCCGCCTCCCAGCGGCCGGTGGACGAGGCGTCCACTCTCCCAAAGCACCATGCACGCCACGTCCCCACCGCCAGGTGGCCCCAGGAACGCGCCATCCCGCTTCCGGGAGATTTAAATTGCGACCCTGCTAGACAAATCCAGCCATTTCCCTAACATCCGGTATCCGCGATGATCGTCTACCTCGCCAACAAGACCCAATTCTGGGCGGACAAGCCCAATGTGATTGAGCTGTCGCCGGTCACTCATCTGAAATCATGATCCACAACGAAGACTCCAGGGTGAAAATCCCCGCGATTCTCCATCTCACGAGGCTGGGATATTCATACCTTTCTCTGAAAGGGGCCACGTGGGATGAGGCGACCAACATTTTCCCAGAGCTCTTCCGCTCGAGTATCGCCGCGATCAATCCCGACGCCGCGGCTGATGACATCGACCGGCTTCTCCAGGAAATCACGCTCCTCCTCGAAAACGAAGACCTCGGCAAAGCATTCTACGAGCGCCTTACCAAGACTTCCGGCCTTAAACTCATCGATTTTGAAAACTTCGACCTCAATTCCCTCCGCGTCGTCACGGAACTCACCTGCAAAAATGGCGACGACGAATTCCGCCCGGACATCACGCTGCTCGTCAATGGCATGCCGCTTATCTTCACCGAGGTGAAGAAACCCAACAACCGCGACGGCATCCTCGCGGAGCGCAACCGGATGAACATCCGCCTTCGCAATCCGAAATTCCGCCGCTTCGTCAATCTCACCCAGCTCATGGTGTTTTCGAACAACATGGAATATGACGACAACTCGCCCGAGCCGCTGGAAGGTGCCTTTTACGCCTCACCCTCATACTGCGATCCGGCTTTCAACTATTTCCGCGAAGAGGAAGGACGGGATCTCACCGCTCTGCTCGCTCCCGACGATGAGGAAATCGAAGACTTGGTTTTAGCAGACAATAATCTCACCAGCATCAAGCACTCGCCGGAGTTCGCGACCAACAAGGACCCGGAAACTCCCACCAACCGTCTCCTCACCGCGCTGTTCTCGCTGGACCGTCTCGCTTTCCTGCTGAGATTCGCCTTCGCCTACGTCAAGACGAGCAAGGGAATCGAAAAGCACGTCATGCGCTACCCGCAGATCTTCGCCACCAAGGCGATCGTGCGGTTTCTCGAGGCCGGTATTCGCAAAGGCATCATCTGGCACACCCAGGGCAGCGGCAAAACCGCACTGGCATTTTACAATGTCCACCACCTCACCGCTTGGTTCCACAAACAGGGCGTCGTCCCCAAGTTCTATTTCATCGTCGATCGCATCGACCTGCTGATTCAGGCCAAGAACGAGTTCGAGTCCCGCGGCCTCGTCGTCCACACCATCAATTCCCGCGACGCATTCGCCAGGGACATCAAGTCCACCAGTGCCATCCACAACCATTCCGGCAGGCCCGAGATCACCGTCGTCAACATCCAGAAATTCCAGGATGACCCCGACGTCGTCCGCGCGTCCGACTACAACATCAATCTCCAGCGAGTTTACTTCCTCGACGAGGTCCACCGCAGCTACAATCCAAACGGCAGCTTCCTCGCCAATCTCAACGAGTCCGACCCTAATGCCATTAAGATCGGTCTCACCGGCACTCCGCTCATCGGCGATAGCGCCAGCTCCAAGGCGCTCTTCGGAAATTACTTCCACAAGTATTATTACAATGCCTCCATCGCGGATGGTTACACTCTCCGGCTCATCCGCGAAGGCATCGAAACGAAATACAAACTCGACCTCGCCAAGGCCCTCGAAGAAATCGAAGTCCTCAAAAACAGCCACGACCGCAAGCTCCTCTACGCGCACGAAAAATTCGTGGAGCCCATGCTCGAC
>JANOZJ010000059.1:0-6880 GCA_031429315.1 Akkermansiaceae bacterium | reverse complement strand
CAGCGACTCCACCCCGGTGCGGGCGATTTCCTGCTCGGTCACATCCAGCAGCCCTAACAACGTGCCGACCGAGTAGGAAATTCCCTCCTGCGCGCGCAGTTCGGAAACGACGCCATCACACAGCGTGGTCACGCCCATGACCGCCTTGTTGGTTTCCACCTCGATGATTTCCTGGTCGGTGCGGACTCTGTCGCCCACCGCGATGCCGAGGCGGATGACGGTGGCCTCGGCGATGGACTCGCCGAGTTGGGGCATGAGAATGGGGACGGTGGGCATTTTGGTAAAAGCTGAGAAACTGAAATACTGAAATGCTAATACTAGAAGGAAAGCAATTTGCGCAGCGCCTCGCAGATGGATTCGGGCGTCGGGCGGTGGGCGGCCCAGAGTTTCGGATGATAGGGAACCGGGGTGTCGCGGGCGTTCAAGCGCTGCGGCGGAGCATCTAGCAGGTGGAAGCCTTCCTCGGTAACCCGTGCAATGACTTCCGCGGTGACGCCGCCCCAGGGGAATGCTTCACCCACCGCTAACAGCCGCCCGGTTCTCGCGACGGAGGCGAGGATGGTGTCCACGTCCAGCGGTTTCACCGAGCGGAGATCGACCACTTCGATTTCCCAGCCGTCCTGGGCAAGGCGGTCGGCGGCTCTAACGGCTTCGTGGACCATCGCGCTGTAGGCGACCACCGTGGCGTGCTTGCCGGGGCGGGTGATCCGCGCTTGGCCGATGGGCAAATGATCGCCGTTGATCGACTTCGCCTTGAGCCAGCGGTAGAGAAATTTGTGCTCGCAGTAGATGACCGGATCGTCCAGCGCGACTCCGTCTAGCAGCATGTGATAGGCATCGGAAACCGTCGCGGGTGTTAGCACGACCAGCCCGGGATACTGCGCGTAGATTCCCTCCATGCTCTGGCTGTGAAATGGCCCGGAGCCGGGAGTGCCGCCGGAGGGCAGGCGCACGGTGATCGGGATCGGCACTCCGGTCCGATAGAAATGGGTGGCCGCCTGGTTGACGATCTGGTTGAAGGCCAGCGACGAGAAATCCGCGAACTGCATTTCCACGATCGGCCTCATGCCTTCGATGGCCGCGCCCACCGCCATGCCGATCATCGCGTCTTCCGAGATCGGCGCGTCGAAGACCCGGTCGGGAAATTGTTCGGCAAGGCCCTTGGTCGCCTTGAAGGCACCGCCGAAGGTGGCGATGTCCTGGCCGTAGAGGAACACGCGGTTGTCCTCGCGCAGGAGTTTTTCCTGGGCCTCGCGGATCGCGTCGATGTAGGTCACGCTCACTGGGAAATCAAATGGGTTAGAGGGAAGCGGGTGGCCAGTGCGGTCCAGTCCTCGCGATAGGGATCGGGCACCGCTTCCTGTTGGGCTTGGGCCACGGCGCGCTGCACTTCCTCGGCATATTCTTCCTGCCAGGCTAGAATTTCGTCCACCGTCGCGAGGTGGTTGTCCACGAGTTGGCGCATCGCCACTTCGATGCAGTCCCGCCCGTAGTGGCCGTTGCGGATTTCCGAAGGTACGTAGGAGCCGTCGTCATGCTCGCCGTGCCCGGAGAGCCGCAGCAGTCTGGCAACCACGAGTTGCGGCCCGCCGCCATCGCGCGCGCGCTTCACGGCCTCGCCGATGACCGACGCGCACGCCAGCAAGTCCGTGCCATCCACCGAGAAGCCGCCGACGCCGTAGCCGCGCGCTTTTTCCACCAGATCCGCACAGGCGAACTGCCGGTTGTTAGGCGTCGAGTAGGCGAACTGGTTGTTGCCGACTATCACCACCATCGGCAAGCGCTCGACCGCCGCCAGGTTGAGGCCTTCATGAAATGCGCCGGTCGAGGTCGCGCCGTCGCCGATGCAGGTCGCACCCACCCGCCCGGCCAGCGTGCCTTGCAGCCGCTTCGCGAAAAGCATCCCCGCGATCACCGGCACCTGCGCGCCGAGGTGGGAAATCATCGCCGGCATGCCCATGGCTGGCCGTCCGCGGTGGATATTGCCATCCCGTCCGCGCATCGGCCCATCGACCGAACCGAGGTAAGTGCGCGTGCAGTCGATCAGTGGCTCGCCGAACGCGGTGCGCCCCGCCTGGTCACGGATCAGCGGCGCGAAAAAATCAGTGCCTTGGATCAGCGCCGTGCCGAGCGTCGCGCTGACCGCTTCCTGGCCGCGGCCGAGATAGACGCCGCCGACGATTTTGCCCGCTTTGTAGAGGCTCGACAGCTTGTTTTCCAGGATCCTCGCCCGCAGCATCGACTGAAACACCGACCGCAGGAAATCGCGGTTCATCACCACCCCTTCGGCGAAATTTTGCATATCCAAGTGCGGCACGGCGCAAGGCTAAGACAGTGCATGGGAAACCTGCAACCGCTTTCCCGAAAAGTCATCAGACCGCAGGGGCAACAGTGGACTGCTCCGACATGTCGGAGCTTTTCACAGGCCGACATGTCGGCCAGTGAAAAGCGGGGACATGTCCCCGCAGTCCGGTGCTCTCCCGCGTTGACATCAGGAGGATTTGTCGCTTGGTGAAGGAAGTCCAAAACCCATCCAGCCGGATTTCATCATGACCTTTCCCCGCCTTCCAAGCCTGCTCGCCGCTGCCGTCCTTTCACTCATCAGTGCAATTCCCGCCGCAGCATGGCAGTTGCTGCAAGCGCCGGTGATGTCGCCGTGGGCGCAATTGGTGGACCCGGCTGCTCCCTTGCCCGAATATCCCCGGCCGCAGATGACTCGCGCCAATTGGTTGAACCTCAATGGAATTTGGGAGTTCAAGGCGGGGAATGTGGGAGATCCGGTGCCGACCAACCAAACTCTGCCAGGTGAAATCCTGGTGCCATTCCCGATGGAGTCGGTCATTTCTGGAGTCGCCGCGCAGCATCCCCGGTCGTGGTATCGGCGGCAGTTTGTGGTGCCACCGGCGTGGAGTGGCCAAAAAATTTTACTGCACCTCGAGGCGGTGGATTGGGAGTCGGAGGTCTTCATCGATGGCGTGAGCTGCGGCATTCATCGCGGTGGCTACGATAACATGACTTATGACATCACCTCCAAGGTCACCACCGCCGGGCCGCATGAAATGATCGTCCGAGTCTACGATCCCACCGATTTGGCGGGCTATCCGCGCGGCAAGCAAACGCTCGATAAGGCGCTGAATGATGTCGTCTATACCTCCTGCACCGGCATTTGGCAGACCGTCTGGCTGGAGCCAGTGCCACAGACGAATGTGGAGGATTTGAAACTGGTGCCGGACATCGACAACAGCCGGCTCAACGTCACCGTGACGCTGGCCGGGCCGACTGCCGGAATGACGGTGACCGCTGTGGCGAAGGATGGGGCCACTGTCGTCGGCACGGTCACCGGTGCGCCGAACGCGGTGTTACAACTCAGTGTGCCGACTCCGAAGCTGTGGTCGCCTTCCAGCCCGTTTCTCTACGACCTCGAGGTCACAGTTTCCAACGGCGCGACTCAACTCGACAGCGTGGGCAGCTACTTCGGCATGCGGAAAATCAGCCTTGGGACGTCCGGTGGTTTCGTGAAAATGTTACTCAATAACCAATTCACCTTCCAATACGGCCCCTTGGACCAAGGTTTTTGGCCGGACGGCATTTACACTCCGCCGACCGACGACGCGCTCAAGAGCGACATCGAGCAGGCGAAAATTCTGGGCTGCAACATGATCCGCAAGCATCTCAAGGTGGAGTCTGCTCGCTGGTATTACTGGGCGGACAAGTTAGGAATGCTGGTCTGGCAAGATATGCCCAGTTGCAATTCCTACAACAGTGCCCCTCAGACGATTGATAAACCTCAGTTTAAAGCCGAGCTGACGCGGATGGTCGATTCGCGTAGGAACCATCCATCGATCATCAGTTGGGTGATTTTCAACGAAGACCAAGGTCAACATGATACCGTTGCGCTCGGTGATTTCGTCAAGGCGCGCGATCCATCCCGCTTGGTCAACCATGCCAGTGGCTACAGTGATTTCGGCGGTGGAGACGTCTTGGACAGCCATCACTACACCGATCCTGTCTGCCCGACGAGTGCGACGCGGGCCGTCGTTTGTGGCGAATACGGTGGAGTCGGTCTTCCCGTCACGAATCACATTTGGGGAAGCGGTTTTGAATACACCACGGTGGCGGACAGCAATGCCCTTGCCACCAAATTTGAGGACATGAGCCTGCAGTTGTCGGACCTTGTTGGAAACAGCGGCTTGAGCGCTGCGGTTTACACCCAAATCACTGACGTGGAGTCCGAGTTGAATGGTTTCCTAACATACGACCGCCAAGTCCGCAAGCCCGACGCGGACCGGATCCGCGCATCGATCGCGCAGGCCAGCAGCGTGATCACCATTCCCGCTTTGATGCCGAGTTCGCAGGCGGTCGGGCAAACTTGGAAATACACCACCACGACCCCGGCGAGTAATTGGTCCACATCGGCCTTCAGTGACACGGCTTGGAGCAGTGGCTTGGGTGCATTCGGCACAATCGGCAGCCGTAATACGCTTTGGAACACGCCCGACATTTGGCTGCGCCGCACCTTCAATCCTGGCACTCTCACGCCCTCGCAGTTGCCGAATCTCCGCTTCTCGGTTTTCCACGACGAGAATACGGAAATCTATATCAATGGCGTGCTGGCAGCGAGTATGGGCGGCTATAACTCAAACTATGCCTTATTTGCGCTCACGACGGCGGGACAAAATGCGATCCTCTCGAACGCCACCAACGTCCTCGCGGTGCATTGCCGTCAGACCTCAGGGGGGCAATTCATCGACGTCGGCCTGAACTTAATGCAAGGCGGCGTGGTGGTGCCAGCACGGCCCGTGCCGAGCCAGCCCACCACCTTGCTTGTGAGAAACGGCAAGTCCGGCCCGTCATTGGGGTGGGCGGCAGCGCCCAACGCGACGACCTATCAAGTCAAACGCTCCCTCACCAGTGGCGGCCCCTACACCAACCTCTTACTCACGTCACCGATCAATGCCGTCATCGACACTACCGTCGCCAATGGTGTGACTTATTACTATGTCGTCTCCGCGATGAATGCCTCCGGCGAAAGCGCGAACTCGGCGGAAATCGCCGTGACAGCAGTTGTTCCTCCGCCGCCACCGGTGCCGCAACCGACCTTGGCCGCTTGGTTCAAGGCGGATGCGTTGAATTATACAAACGGCGCTCTTGTCCCAAGCTGGACAGATTCTTCCGGCAGCGGCAACAACGCGACGCAGAGCACCACAGCTTCCCAGCCAAGTTATGTGAGCGCCGCGATCAATGGTCGGCCTGCGGTTCGATTCAATGCTACGGAAAGTGACAACCTCGCCTTCAATCGGCCGGTCAAAGATAACTTCGTGATCTTTTGCGTATTCCGCAGCACTCAGGGCATTGGCACTGGCACGAACTTCTACGAAGGAGCGGGCTTGGTGAGCGGCGAGAAGAGCGGCGTGACCCACGATTTCGGACTCAGCCTGAATGCCAACGGTAAATTGTTGGCTGGAACTGGAAGCCCGGACGTGACCATCGCCTCGGCCGGCTCCACCTTCAAGAATGGTTCTGCTCACGTCGCGGTCTTCAAGCGGACGAAAGCCATCGGCCTGTTAGAACTTTTCGCGGATGGAATCGCACAAGGCACCGCGACCGGCGGGGTGCAGTCATTGACCGCCCCGGCCTCGCTGGTTCTCGGATCACATCCTGTTTTAAATAACTATCTCACCGGTGACATCGCCGAAGTGAAGATCTACGATGGAATCATCAGCGACGCCGATCGCAGCGCCGTGAGCAGTGCGCTAGCCTTCAAATATGGCATCGGTCCGGCCGTCCCAGCGCGCGCGCCGGCGGATTTCCTAACGGTGGCGGGCAATCTCCGGGCGACTTTGACTTGGACACCGGTCATGGAAGCGAACGGTTACACGATAAGTTGGTCAGCCACTCCTGATGGCCCGTTCACCCAAATCGCCCAGAACCTGACTTCCAGCACTTTCGTCGATCTCAATGCGGCTCCCGGCAAGACTAACTATTACAAAGTGACGGCCTATAACGAATCCGGAGCCGGCCTCAGTTCTGCGGTCTTCGCAATTCTCGTTCCCATGCCAGTCGTCGGCATCACTGCAGGCTCCGGCTCATTGACCCTCCGCTGGCCGGACTGGGCCAACGGCTGGATCCTCAACTCGACCGATAGCCTTCAGAAAGGGACATGGTCGCCGGTCTTGGCGTCTCCCACGACCAGTGGCGGAGTGAAAGAGTTAGTCCTGCCGCTCGATTCTCCCATGAAATTTTTCCGCCTCGCCAGCCCCGTGCCCTGATCATGTGGGATCGTCGGTCCGCCGGTTCCACTCGACCAGATCCTTGTAAATCAGCCCTTTACCGCCGAAGAGATCCAGCGCGCTGCCCACCGTCACGTCCACCGCGCCGCGCCCGGCCTGCTCCACGAGTAACAGATCCGCCATCGTCGCCGCACCGCCCGCGTAGGTCACCGGGCGTTTCCCCCAGCTCCCGAGCAGCGCGACCAGTTCCGCATCGATTCCGCGGCACAGGCCTTCGACGTCGGCGGCGTGGATCAGGAACTCAGCGCAAAAGGGCGCGAGGCGGTCGAGCGTGGGGTGATCGACTGTTAGCTCGGTCAGCGTTTGCCAGCGGTTCATCGCCACCGTCCAACCGGCTGCAGTCCGGCGGCGGGAAAGGTCGATCACCAGCTTGTGAGCCAAGCCGCGGCCTCCAAAAACCCAAGGAGGAGGGGACTCCGATCCGCCGAGGCCCATGAGGAGCCAATGAGGTGTGCGACGACAATTAAAGCTGGTCGCCGACGACAATTAAAACTGCCCAGTTGGGAGGGCGGTTTTTTAGGGTGAGACGGCATGCCGTTTGACACCGGTTGGGGCGGCGGGTGCTGCTCTGGGTTGTGGTCAATAGAACC
>JANOZJ010000058.1:0-2158 GCA_031429315.1 Akkermansiaceae bacterium | reverse complement strand
AGCGGCAGAACACGCTGCAATACATCCACGAGAATTATTTGCAGAATGATCCAGAAGCAGCGGCGGCTTTTAAGGCCGAGCATGGGCTGAAGTAAGGGGAAGGGACGTCTCGTCCCTTCGAAAAGGTGGGAGGAGACCTCCCACCCCCTTATTTCACACACTGCAAATCTCCACGCCTTGCCGCAGGCTGGCGAGTGGCTCGCTTCCTAACGGAATGAACTCCTGGCCGACGTGACCGGTGTAGCCGGTAGCTGCGATGGCGCGCATGATGGCGGGATAGTGAAGCTCCTGCGTGGCGTCGATTTCATTCCGCCCGGGGCAGCCGCTGGTGTGGTAGTGAGTGAAATGGCGATGATGATCGCGGATGGTGCGGATGATGTCGCCCTCCATGATTTGCATGTGATAGATGTCATAGAGCAGGCCGAAGTGCGGGCGGTCTAACGCCTCGCAAAGCCGGATGCCCCACGCGCTGCGGTCGCACTGATAGTCGGGGTGGTCGATCTTGCTGTTGAGCAATTCCATCACCAGCGTGAGACCGAGTTCCGCAGCTAACGGCAGCAGGCGGCGCAGGCCGGTGGCGCAATTTTGCAGGCCATCCTCGTCGGATAGACCGTCGCGGTTGCCGGAGAAAACGATGACGTTCTTCGCCCCAGCAGCGGCGGCGGCCCGCAGATGGGGTTCATAAATTTCCACCAAGGTATCGTGATGCTCCACGCGGTTGAAGGCTTTTTCGATGCCGCCGACTTCGATGCCGTCGGCGGCTTTCCCGAGCGGGAAACTGATCATCGCGCAGGTGAGGCCGTGCTTTGCTAACACGGGCATGTTCTCCGGCATGACCAACTCGATCGAGGAAATGCCGATGTCTTTGGCGGCGAGGCAAAGGTCTTCTAACGAGATGCTGCCGTAACACCAGCGGCAGACGGAGTGATGGATGCGGCTCATTTCTAAAACTCAAAGAATCAACCGCTCGCGCAGCTCGGGCGTCCACAATTGGGCGACGATGGTTTCCTGAGCGGCTTCCATGATCGCGCGTTCTCCCGGCTCCGTGTCTTCGTGGCCGGCCAGGTGGAGCAGGCCGTGGACGAAGTAGCGGAGGATCTCGCGGGCCAGCGGCTCGCCGTATTCCGCGGCCTGGCGCTCGGCCACTTCGGCACCGATGACGATCTCGCCGTGGTGGAAGGTGATCACGTCGGTCGGCCCCTCGATGTCCATGAAATCGCGGTGGACTTGGTCGCTGGTGGCGTCATCGACAATGGCGACCTCGAGGGTGGCTAACAGCGACAGCGGCGATTCGTCCTCGGCGGCATTTTCCAAAGCGAGCCGGGCGGCTTCGTGGGCCACGCTTTCGAGTGCGGTGAGCCAGCACTCGGGGATTTCCGTGGCGTGCTGGTTGTTGCCGATGATGACTTCGAGCGACATGGCGGTTGGGTTTCTTTCGAGGGGTCAGGCGCGTTTCGGCATTTGGATCACGCGGCCGCCTTGGGTCGCGTCGTTTGCCAGCCGCCTGGTCGCGGTGGCGGTGGCGCTGTCGTCCTTCGGATAGTCGATGCGGCTGTGCAACATGCTGCGGAGGGTCGTGGAGAAGCTCTCCTTGACGATCGCAAGTTCGCGCAAGGTGAGGGGACAATCGTCGAGCTGGCCGTCGTTGATTTTCGCGCGGATGAGGTCCTCGACCATCGTGCGGATCTTAGCGGGCGTGGGCTTTTGGAGCGAACGCGACGCGCTTTCGACGGTGTCGGCTAAGGCGATGATGCCACTCTCGCGGCTGCGCGGCCGCGGCCCGGGATAGCGGAAATTTTTCTCCTCGACCATCGGCAGATCCTCGGGATTTTCCAGCCGGCGATCCACTTTTTCCAGGTCCGCCTTCTTCTGTTCCTGGGCGCGGCGGTAGAAATAATACACCAGCGAGTCGCCGTGATGCTCTTGGATCACATCGATGATGCGGGGGTTGAGCTTGTGTTTGACCGCCAGATCGACACCGTCCTTGACGTGGGCGATGATGATCATCGAGCTCATCGTGGAGGTCAGGGTGTTATGTGGGTTTTCCGCGCCGTCGTGCTGGTTCTCGATGAAATAGCCCGGTTTCTTGAGTTTGCCGACATCGTGGAAATACGAACACACGCGGCACATCGGGGCATTGGCACCGATCTTCTCGGCG
>JANOZJ010000057.1:0-2707 GCA_031429315.1 Akkermansiaceae bacterium | reverse complement strand
GAAACCGGCTCCCTAGCTTCCCCACCCCTTCGCACATCCCGTGTGTCCGAAGCCATTTTTTATTACAAGCACATGAATACGTTTTCCGCCAAGCCGCACGAAGTCGAGCGCAAGTGGTATGTCATCGACGCCAAGGGCAAGATCCTCGGCCAGGTCGCCGTGGAGGCCGCGCGCCTCCTCCGCGGCAAGCACAAGCCGATTTTCACCTCGCATGTCGATACCGGCGATTTTGTCGTCGTGATCAATGCCGACCAGGTTGTCTTAACGGGCACCAAGGAAACGGCCAAGATCTACACCCGCTTCTCCGGCTACGTCGGCGGCCAGAAGGTCGAGACCCCGCGCATCGTCCGCGAGCGCCGTCCAATCCTGCTCGTCGAGCGTGCCGTCTGGGGGATGATCCCCAAGACCCGCCTCGGTCGCGCCCAGTTCGGCAAACTCAAGGTGTATGCCGGTGAAACCCACCCGCACGAAGCCCAAGCACCTGTCGCCCACGCCGTCAAATAATCCGCACCTTTCCTAACATGACCGCCACCACCACTCAAAGCGCCACCGGCCGCCGCAAAACCGCAGTCGCCCGCGTCTGGATGACCGAAGGCACCGGCCAGATCACCATCAACGCCCGTAGCTTCGAAGAATATCTTCCGACCATCGAGCTTCAGAACAACGTGCTCGCGCCGTTCCTCGCCGTTTCGTTGTCGAACAAGTTCGACCTCAACGTCGTCGTCAAAGGCGGCGGCAAGCAGTCCCAGGCGATCGCGATCCGTCACGCGATTTCCCGCTCGCTCACCCTGGTGGACCCCGAGCATCGCAAGGTCATCAAGCCACTCGGATTCCTCACCCGTGACCCACGGATGAAGGAACGCAAAAAGCCAGGTCAACCGGGTGCCCGCGCGCGCTTCCAGTTCTCCAAGCGTTAATCTTTGGATTTCACGAAAACCGCACTCCTCACGGGGTGCGGTTTTTTTTGTGGGAGTAAAGTAGTCGAGGACTTCAGTCCGCTCTTTGAATCTGCAAAAGGACGGACTGAAGTTTGTCGCCTAACACTTCAGATGCAGGCCCGCATGAGGGGGCGGAGTGGTTCGATGGCTTGCCTGCAAGCAGGTTGGGCGCGTGAGGCCTAGCCGTATAGCCAGCGGATGAAAAGCGTCCCTGCCTGTTGGTCTTCCCGGCAGGAACCTTTTTCCGAAAGGTCCGGCGAATGTGGGGTCGTGGCGGATTTTTCATTCGCATTTCATTCGCCGGACGCTTCGGAAAAGCGTCCCTGCCTGACGCACACAGCGTCCCCCCCTGATTCACAGCGTCCCTGCCTGACGCACAGCGTCCCTGCCTGCGGCCGAGTCTGTGGCGTTCTCCAAAGATGGAAGAACGATTTGCATCCTATCCGAGGGACTCGGTCCGCCGATCTCCCGCTATCAGATGCAGCGACAAGGGGTGCGGAACCTTGACGTGGCATGGGTTTGCCCGCAGTTTGCCCCCGTGAAAGAGCATCTGAATTGGATCAAGCGCATGCTTGGGGTGGACGGCAACGAATCGCCCGAGGAGGCAAACGCCGACGTCTTGCGGCGGATGGCAGCGGACGGCGACGATCTAACCATGGCGCGGCACATCGACTTCCACCATCTGTTCGCCAGCGAGGAGGATGCCGTGGCGTTTCAGGAAGCCAACCGCAACGAGGGCTACCAAGCGGATCACGACTTCTGGGCCGAACAAAACGCGTGGCTGACTGCGGTCCACATCCGGATGGTGCCGACTTTCGAGGAGATCATGGCCATGGAACTCGCGCTGAATGAAATCGCCCGCTCGTTCAATGGCAAACCGGATGGCTGGGGCTGCATGGAGATGGCCGACCGCTCCGCACTATGACCGTTTCCCCGGGTTGCACCATGTGGCGGTGATTTGCTGCGACTATCCGGTGTCGAAGCGGTTTTATACCGAGTCGTTAGATTTCAAAATCCTGTCCGAGGTCTATCGGGCGAAGCGGGATTCCTACAAGCTGGATCTGGAAATTCCCGGCGGGACGCGGATCGAGTTGTATGAAGAGTGAGTGGTTGCCGCGTCTCGCGGCAATTGCGCGGGAGCGCCGGAAAAGAGTTGCCGCCAGACGCGGCAACCACGCTCCAGATCAGTCTTCCTCGAACTTGCGGGTGATGAGGTCGGCGATGGCTTCGAGCGCGGCGGTGGCGTCGGTGCCATCGGCACTGACGGAGATGATCGAGCCATGGCCGGCGGCGAGCATCATCAGGCCCATGATGCTCTTGCCATCGACTTCCTCGCCATCCTTCTCGACGAAGATGTCCGACTGGAAGCGATTGGCCGTTTTGACAAATTGCGCTGCGGGACGGGCGTGGATGCCGAGCTTGTTGAGGATGGTGAAATCTTGTTTGGCCATGGGTAGCGGCTTGCGCCGCGCGGAATGTAGAAAGTCAAACGGACCGCTCCAAGGTAAAAGTTCCGGAAGAATTTGCCGCCGCGATGCCCCGGGAAAAACGAAGAGCCAGCCCGCGTTGCACGGACTGGCTCGTTGGAAAACCGGCGGTTTGCGACCGGTTAGGGAAGCAGGTTGATGGCGCGGGATTGCTTGATCGCGTTGTTGATCTTGCGATGCAGCTTGGCGGAAACTCCGGTGACGCGGCGGGGAAGGATCTTCCCGGTTTCGGTCGTGAACTTGGTGAGAAGCTCCGGGTTGGTGGCGACGACCTGGTCGGCG
>JANOZJ010000056.1:0-17361 GCA_031429315.1 Akkermansiaceae bacterium | reverse complement strand
GGGGGGGGGGGGGGGGGGGGGGGGGGGGGGGGGGGGGGGGGGGGGGGTGGGGGGGGGGGGGGGGGGGGGGGTTGGGGGGGGGCGCGGGGGGGGGGGCCGGGGGGGGGGTCTGGGGGGGCGTCAGGGCGGGCGTCAGGGCGGCGGCTTGCTCCGGGGTGGCCTCTGTGGCTGACAGGCGCTTGATGAATTCGATTAGATAATCTTCGGGATCGAGGTCGTGGGCACGGCAGTTGGCCAGCAGGGTGTAGATGAGGGCGTTGTTGGTGCCGGCTTCGACGCTGCCGAAAAACATCCAGTTTTTCATGCCGAGCTTGGTGGGCCGGATCATGTTTTCCACAAGGTTGGTGTCAATCTCGAGCACTCCCTGGCTGAGGCAGTAGCGGATTTTCTCCCACTGGTTGAGGGTGTGTATTGCCCGAGGATGAAGCGGTGGAGTTCATCGGCGACGGGAAGGCTGCGGGCGCACCGGATCAGTTCGCGGCAGGCGGGCGGGGCCTCGGTCAGGCGGGTCTGCTTTTCGATCTGGTAGATGCGCTGGATGAAGTGCAGCACGGGCAGTGTGACCTCGGGTGAGGCGGGGCCGAGGTCGGTGAACTTACGCCGCGCATGACCGGAGGCGTCTCGTCCCCGCGCATGGACGCGACGTCCCTTCCCCATCAGCAGCGCTTCGCGCACTCCGGACTAACGAAGTCCCAGCAGCGCGAGCTCCTTGTGATGGACGCCAAGCTGTTGGAGACGGGTCGTTTTGAATCCCATGCCCGCGAGCGCGGCGAACCATTGCGTCTTGTCCGCCACCTGCAGCAGATCGGTTAGTTTTAAGGTGATCAGGACGCCGCAAATGCCTGGGGCCATCTTGCAGAAGCGGGCGCACTCCTTGAGCACCACTGCGGGCGACTGGTTCATGTCGGACATGAACCAGGTGACGCCTTGACCGAGGTCGCGCTTGCTCGTTAGAGCGGCGGGTTTGCGGCAATGATAGAACCACGGTTTCCCGCTCGAAGCGTCCTCGCGGTTGGCGATCGCCGAGGCCATCACCACCTCCGCCAGCTTCGCGGGATCCACGCCGACGACGGAGACCCCACGCTCCAGCAACGCGAGCACCACCCCGCCGGGTGCGCAGCCGAGTTCGACGACGATGTCGTGAGGCGTGAATTTCAAATCAAAGAACCGCGCGGCTTCCTCGAGCTTGAGCCACGCCCGCGACGGCGAGTTGGCCGGCATAGCGATCCCCGAATCCCCCGCCGGATCGGGACTGAGAAATTTCCCGTGGCGATGGACGCCCGCCCAGAACTCGTCGGGACCCAGCTCCACCACCGTGCCGATGAGTTCGCCGGGCTTCGGTCGGGTTGGATCGGCCTGCACGCCTTGCATTTTCCGCTCATGAAACTTCGCGTGATGGATTTTCTCCGCCTCGCCGAGCCGCGCCACCGCCTGCTCCCGCGTCGCGAATTTCCCCAGCGACAGGCACAGCCGCCGCGCACAGGCGATCTCCACGTCCAGCGATTCTAACGAAAAATCAGCCTCCGCCTTGAATGTCACGAACCCGCGCCGCTGATAGCCCGAGCGCCAGCCGAGTCCCATCGTCTCCACCTCCAGCTTCAACGCCTTCTCCGTGCCGGGATTGGTCAGGGCAAATAAAAATTCCGTCGCGATTGGTTTCATCATCTAGCAGCGGCGGCGTCATGCCACCATCGTCCGCGGAGACTAGGAAGCCACGGACGCGCGGCAAGAGGCAATGTGGCTGCAGCGGCCCGCCGCAGGTTGTCACAGCCGGCGCAGGTCGAGTGCTTGATCCGCTTCGGCAGCGGATTCGCGGAGGAAGGCATCCAGACGGGGCCGGGGCTTCGGATCCGCGATCAGGGCTTCCCATTGCACGTCTTGTTGACGGGCAAGCAGGAATCGGGCGAAGTCCGCCACCTCCTCGCGTTTTTCGGGAGGAAGAGCATCGCAAAGTCCGGCGATTTCCAAGGCATTCACCCTCGCCAGCATCTTGGAAACCCTCAAGAGCCAGCACCGCAACCAAGTGCGGATGGGAGAAAGCTTCCAGCAACTCACCGAGCCCACCCCCGAAGCCCAAAGCATCCTCGCACTTCTGGCGCGCAAGCCGCCATCGGTGCCGTAGCCATCCGCAGGAAATCAAAAACCGCTCTTGAACCCTTAAGGCTCAGGGGGAAATCAAAAATCCAGCCGAGGAACATGCGGTGAAAGGCGCGTTCAATGTGAACTCCACTTCCAAGACCGTTTGGAAAGCCGTTCTTTCCTCCATGGCCGCATATCAGCTTCCCGTTCTCAATCCGCAAACCGGGGCCGCCTCGTGGCAAGACCCCGGTGGCACCCGCTTCACCCGCTTCGGCCATGTGATCACGAACCAAGCTTATGAAAAAGGCGGACCAGGCGACGACAGTCCCTTCTGGCAAGGCTGGCGCAACCTCTCGGATACCGAGCTGGACCAACTCGCCGGGGAAATCGTCAACGAAGTCAAGGCACGCGGTCCGTTCCGCTCGATGGCCGAGTTCGTCAACCGCAACCCAAATGCCACTACGGATCCCCTACATCAGCTCAAGGGGCCGCAGCGGCTTATGCTGCGAACCTCCGAGACGGAGTGTTCACTGAAACCTCCCCTGCCCGCTCCCTATGCCTCGGTCAATCTTCCGCTTGGCTCGGACCGCGTCTTGCTGGCATGCCTCAAAAGCGGCGATGGCCCCTAGACCGTCATCGCCTATGATATCGGTAAAGCTCGCATCGGCGCGGGTGACTACCGCTTTCATAATTTCTCACACTCGGTGATCTCGGTGATCTTCGGAGACCGCAAATTCGCCGTGAAACCTAGCGATGACACCCTCGCCTCCAATGCTTCCTGGAAAGAGGAAGTCATGGAAATCGATATGGAACTGGCGATCGTGAAGGACAACAAGGTCAAGCCGATTTACTCAAGCCAGTGGGGAAACCGGCCCGGTCGCCGTAACTATGTCTTCATGTTTGACGGTCCTCAGGAATACGAGCCGATCAAGAACTGCCGGTTCTTCGACGTCCCGCCCTCGGATCCCAAAAAGGTCAGACCCTAACATTGATGATCGTCAGTGATACTCCAGAATGGCTCAAATCTAGGCCGCCAGTCGGCCAAGTTCTCGCGAAACTTATCGGAGAATAAGTTTGACGAAGCTGCGATTTTCCGGCTCATCAACCGGATTGAAAGTATTCGCGCCACCGGTTGCACGTTAGCGTGCAAAAGCCCTGATATTTTCATGCTGCAGCTTTCGGTGATAACTCTGATGATCCGTGTTCCGGCATGTAAGTCCTGGTGCTCGTCTCCATTCTCAAATTCAACCCAACTCCGATGAAAACCACATCATATCTACGGTCCTCATGCCGTGCGCTTGGCCTGAGCATGCTGCTCGCATTCCATTGCCAGGTCCAGGCCGCGCCGCCGGATCTCACCGCAGCGGGTGCCATCGCCACACTTAAATCCAATCCAAACAGCACGCCGGTTTATGGCGATACCTACAACCTCGGCGCCACCGGCCTGCGCGGCTGGATTTATGTCGGCGGCGGAAATGGTGCGGATGGAACCATCACCGTTCAAAGCCGACAGATTCTAGTTACCGTGGCGAGTACGCCGGGCAGCGCCGTGCTGGCGGTGGACGACGTGATCCTCGGTGCCATGGCGGTCAGCAGTGGCACTGTTCCAAACTTTGCCAGTGATGCTCGCAAAGCTTTGGGCACGGCTATCGGCAATGCCGAAAAGACCGGGGCGGGCACCCTGCGCGTCAAGCGCTGGCGCGCTGGAACCACTACCGACGTGAATATTGCCATGACCATCATGGGCGACTACACGGCCACCGCTCCCTACACTTGTCCGAAATCCGAGCTGATCCTGACCAACGCACGCAACAAGCTGGTCGGCCAGCTCCTCGCCGACCCGAACTTCCTGACTGTTGGCCAAGTTTACTCCCGCCCCATCAATGGCTTGGCGTTGTTGGCCGGAGTGGCACCGGCTGATCCCAATTATGCCGCCGTGCAGACCCGCTTGCAGACTTTTGCCCGCGCGCTGGCGGCCTCCCCCCCCAGTACATCTAACTTGATGACCCTTGATGTTTGGAGCACAGGCTTCGGCACCCTGTTTCTCAGCGAGTATTACCTGAGCACCGGCGATGCCCAGGTGGTCACCGGCCTCAACAATTACACCGTCGCCCTCGCCAAGGCCCAAAGCCGGTATGGCACCTTCGGCCACGGCGGTTCGCTCTTGAAAGCCGACGGATCCTTGCATGGCACGATCCCGCCCTACGGCCCGGTCAACTCGGCCGGCATCCCCGCCAACGCCGCCATCGTCATGGGTAAAAAAGCCTTGCTGGCGGCCGGCCAGCCGATCGATCCGGAGATCGACCCGGCAATCCAGCGCGGCTCAGATTTCTTTGCCTGGTATGTCAACAAGGGGCCGATTCCCTATGGGGAGCATGAACCCCAAATGGATAACCACTCAAGCAACGGCAAAGATGCGTCGTGCGCCGTGCTCTTTGGCTTGCAGGCCGGTCGGCCCGTGGAAACCGAATACTTTTCCCGCATGACCACCGCCAGTTTCAATGCCCGCGAGGATGGCCATACCGGCCAAGGATTCAATTATCTGTGGGGGGCCATGGGTGCCAACATGGGCGGCTCGCTGGCCGTGGCCGAATACTTGAAACAAATCCGCTGGCACCTCGATTTGCAACGCCGCACGGATGGCTCATTTGTCTATGACAGCCAAGAAGGAAGCGGTGGTGGGACGACCGCTGACGGCACCTATCTGGGCGCGTGCGGCTATTATGACATGAACCCCACGGCCTGTTATATCCTCACCTATGCCCTGCCGCTGCAACGACTCTATATCACCGGCAAAAACGCCATCCCCGCCAATACCCTTGATGCGACCAAGGTGACCAACGCGATTTCCTCCGCGACCTTCAAACAGGATTGCCCCGGCTTCACCACCACCCAGTTGATTGCCTCCCTGAGCGAGTTTGATCCTGTGGTGCGGAATTATGGCGCCATCGAACTGGGCAAGCGTTCCTTGAGTGCGCCGGAACTCACCACCCTGCGCAACATGGTCACTGGCACCGATGCTAACGGTCGCATGGGTGCCTGCCAGACGCTCGGACTTCTCAATGACGCCACCGCCTTGCCAATCATCAACCAACGGATTGACAAGAATATCGAACCAAACTCCTGGGTGCGTGCCAAAGCCGCCTCTGCGATTCGCAGCTACACTCCCGCCGCCGCCAGTGCTTACCGCGACTCGATGCTCACCGTATACACTGCCAATGCCACTGACCCGGAGGTGATCGTGTGGGATGACCCGATCCAGATTGCCAATAACTACCTGTCCTTCGCACTCTTTGGCGATGCTGTCTATGGCGGCAACAATATCGCAAGCTACACCATCAACGCCCCCAAAAACCTGCTCTATCCGGCGGTTAAGGCCGGCTTAAAGCAGCCGGACTCAAATTCGCGCTCCGGTGCCGCCCAATTTTGCTATAACTACCTAACGCTTCCAGATGTCCAGGCTCTGACGTTGGACATCATTGAGGTAATAACCACCAAGTCCCAGGCCGACACCATGTGGAGCTACAATCCTCAACTTAGCGGTATCAACCTGTTGATGAAGTATAACTGCGCGGAAGGTCTGCCGATGGCTCTTTCCATGCTGGACGTGAAGCCGGGATGGGGTTGGTCTAGCACCAATTACTTGCCTCCCAGCATGGACGTTCTGGTAACTTACGGCGATTCGGCGCGGTGGACCCTACCCGTCCTCAACGATGACATCTCCACCTTGGAAGCCAGTCTGCATCCCAGCGACTTCGCCGCGATCCAGCCAAAGCTACTGACCACCATCGCCGCGATTGAAGCCGCCACCACCTCACCCAGCGGCATCATCCACCTGTTGCCGTTGGCCACCCCACAAGTCGTGTCCACCACCGGTGCTAAGGCCATCACTCTCACCGGCACCTCGCCCCGCAGCGCGGTGACTTTCACCAACGTGACTGCGCCCGCCCACGGCACGCTCACTGGCACCGCCCCTAACCTGATCTATACCCCTAACAGCGGTTACACCGGACCGGACCAGTTCACCTTCCAGGCGGTTGACAGCCTAACCACCTCCGAATCGGGCACGGTGGCCATCATTGTCGGCACCGCCGGCACCGGCTTAAAAGGCGAGTATTATGACAATGCTAACTTCACTAACCTGAAACTCACCCGCACCGATGCCCAAGTAAACTTCAACTGGGGCACTAGCTCGCCAAACGCCTTGCTCGGCGCGGACACCTTCAGCGTGCGCTGGAGCGGCCTGCTGCTGGTGCCGGAAACCGGCTCCTACACATTCTCCACCCTCAATAGCGATGGCGTTAGATTGTATATCAACGGAGTGCTGGTGATCAATCAATTCGCCAATCAGGAAATCAATTGGAACGACAGCACTTCCGTCAACCTAACCGAAGGCCAGATGGTTGAGATCCAGATGGATTATTTCGAAAACACCGGCTCGGCGGTGGCAAAGCTCAAGTGGACCGGCCCTTCGTTCGCAGGTGCCAACGGGGAGATCATCGGCAGTCAATGGCTCTTTGACGGCGCGGGGATGACCCGCACGCCCTATGCCTTCGCGCAGTCACTCACCCTGTTGAAGAACACGTCACAAGCGGTCACTCTGGCGGGCAACGCCGGCACCCTGACTTACTCGGTCGTCACCCCACCGGCCCACGGTACCCTCACCGGCTCCGCTCCCAACCTGACCTACACCCCGTTTGTCAACTACATCGGCCTAGATAGTTTCACTTTCAAGGTCAATAACGGCACCAGCGACTCGGCACCAGCGACGGTCTCGATCAACGTGCTTCCGGCCCATACCTTCAGCGTCAATTTCTTTGCTTACGGCGGGTTTACCACCCCAGAGGCGCAAGCCAACTTGAAAGTGAACACCAGTATGTCCGCCGGTCTCGCTAATTCGTTTACCTCCGGCTGGACCAATATTGAGGTGCCGTGGACCCCCTCCGCACCGCAGGCTCCGGCGACCCTGACCAGCAATCGAGGGAGCGCGGCGACATTCGTCTTCAAAAATTGCCGAAATGGTGGTCCTTACGATTGGTCCACCCCGCGCACCACATTGTTAGGAGACGGCAACGGGAACATGATGGATGGTCACGTCAACTCCACACTTGATGGACCCTACGTGTTCGATATGGAGATGACAGGTATTCCCTTCGCCGTTTACGATGTGATCTTCTACATCGGTGCCAATAAGGACCAATACGGTGATGGCACGGGAGTCATCAAATTCAACGGCGGCACTGATCGTGCCTTCACCCTGAAGCCGGGAGCCTTTGACGGCAGCTTCACTGAGATGGTCAATGCGACCACTCAGGGCAACTACATCGTCTTCAGTGGCGTGACGGGACCTTCGTTCACGACCCAAACATGGGGCACGGGCCCCGGCGGTTTCAATCACGTCGGCCCGAATGGTTTCCAGATCAGGGAAACCATCGTCGCAGACACCACGCCGCCGACGTTGACTAGCAGTTCCATCGTCGATGACAAAAGCGGTGGCTCAGTCGTTGTGAACACCGAGGTGAACTACACCGTGACCTTCAGCGAAGATATGGATGCCAGCACGGTATCCGCCGCCGACTTCGGCAATGCTGGCACCTCGGCCATCAGTGTTGGAACGGTCAGCGAGACCAGCCCCGGAGTCTTCACCGTGTCGGTCACGCCAACCACTACTGGAACCCTCCGACTGCAGGTGAATGCTGCTGCCGTCCTCAACGATGCCGCGGGCAACGTCTTGGTCACCACCTCTGCCATCAGCGATGACACCACCCTCACCGTGCTTCCAGTGTCGAACCCCGCGTGCCCACTCGGAATCCTTAATCTAACCGCCAACGGTGGGATCAATCCCGCCACGAACGCCGCCTGGGCCGTCGGCGACAAATACCGCCTCGCCTTTGTCACCAGAGCCACCACCCAGGCCACCTCGACGAACATCGCCACCTACAACACCTTCGTCCAAGGGGTCGCCAACAGTTCCAACCTCAACCTCAGCGGAGCCTCCTGGAAAGTCATCGGCTCGACGGCGACGGTTGATGCCAGAGCCAACACTTCCACCCATCCGGGCGTGAACGGCACCGGCGAGGCGATCTTCCTCGTGAACGGGACCACCAAAATCGCTAACAACTATGCCGACCTCTGGGATAGTTCGATCAATAGTGCTCTGAATCTCGATGAAAGGGGCGCTCTCATCCAACCAAGCTCATACGTGTTTGCGGGAACTTTTGCCGACGGCACGAAGGATGTCGGCTTTGTGCTAGGCAATGCAACCAATCTTCAGGTTGGCACAACGGACCAAGTAAACCAATATTGGATCCGAGTCTGGAACGCCGCCCCCACCGCTTTCCTGCCGGTTTACGCCCTCTCGGCTCCGTTGACGATTATCAACGCTGCCGACACCACTGCACCAACCCTGACTTCCATCGTCGATGACAAGAGTGGTGGACCCGTCGTTGCTAACACCTTGGTGAACTACACCGTGACCTTCAGCGAGGACATGGACGCCAGCACAGTTTCCGCCGCTGATTTCGGCAGTGCGGGCACCTCGGCCATCGCCATCGGCACGGTCAGCGAGACCAGCCCAGGAGTTTTCACCGTGCCGGTCACTCCGACCAGCGCTGGAACCCTGCGACTCAGGACCAATGCCGCCGCCGTCCTCAACGATGCCGCAGGCAACGCCTTGGACACCGCTGCGGCCATCGCCGATGACACCACCATCACCGTGACTTCGATCAACACCGCGCCAGTGGGGAACGCCCAGAGCGTGAGCACTCCGGAAGACGCCGCCGTGCCAATCACTCTGACCGCCACGGATGGCCAAGGAGACTCGCTCACTTACATCATCGTTAGCGCACCCACGAGCGGCACGCTCAGTGGCACCGCGCCAAATGTGACCTACACGCCCGCTACCAGCTACAGCGGTCCTGATAGTTTTACCTTTAAAGCCAACGACGGATTGCTTGATTCGGCACCAGCCACGGTCTCGATCACAGTGACAGCGGTCAACGACGCGCCGGTGGCCAACGCACAAAGCGTGAGCACCGCAGAAGACACCGCCAAGGCAATCACTTTGGCCGGCACCGATGCGGAGGGCAGCGCCCTCACCTACACGATCGTCACGCAACCCGCGAGTGGCACACTCAGTGGCACCGCGCCCAACGTGACTTACACGCCTGTGGCAAATTACAACGGAGCTGCCAGTTTCACCTTCAAAGTCAACGACGGTACGTTCGACTCCGCTCCAGCAACGGTCTCCATCACCGTGACCGCCGTCAATGACGTGCCAGTGTTCACCATCAACCCCATCGTCGCCGCCGGAGCCAGCGAAAGCGTCGCCTACACCGGCCAGACCCTCGTCGGCCGGGCCACCGATGTGGATGCCGGTGCAACAATCGCCTACTCGAAAGTCAGCGGTCCGGCTTGGCTCATTGTCGCTTCTAACGGAACGCTGTCCGGCACGCCGCCCAGCGGCAGCGCGGGACTCAACTCGTTCGTAGTGCGCGCCACCGACGACGCTGCGGCCACCGCCGACGCCACCCTACAGATCACGGTGACGGGTCTGCCCTTGCCCTGGGTTTCCACCGATATCGGCACCGGCATGCTTGTTGGTTCCGCCACCCACAGTGTCGGCACCTTCACCCAAGCCGGCTCGGGCATCATCGGCTCCACCAGTGACAAGCTGCGCTATACCTATCAGACGCTCACCGGCGACGGTGAGATCATCGCCAGAATCAGTGCCCTGCAAAACACCGGTAACTCGTCACGCGTCGGCGTGATGATCCGCGACACACTGGCAGCCAACTCGAAGGAGATCTTCATGGGCATGACCGGCAGCAACGCCTACCGCTGGGTGCGCCGCACCACCATCGGCGGCACCACCACCAGCAGCAACAGCAACAGCGGCACCTTGCCTAACACCTGGGTGCGCCTCGTCCGCAGCGGCACCACCATCACCGCCTACAAGAGCACCAACGGCACCTCATGGACCTCGGTCGGCAGCACCACTAACACAACCTTCGCCACCACCTGCTACATCGGCCTGGCCGTCGGCAGCGGCAGCGACACCACGCTCAACACCTCGCAGTTCAGCAACGTCAGCGTGACTCCGTGACGCGCCGCATGGCTCATATTTTCGCGGCCCGACTTGCTGCTAGTTTGCCACGGCAAATGGCTACCGCCATGATCACCCACAAGGCCGTGGTCGGGGATCTCACCGGCGTGCCGTTGCTGGGTCACCTGATCGGCGGGCAGAATGTCGGCGCGAATTTGTAGTTTCCATCCCGGACGAGGTGGCTAGTTTCCCCCGGTGAACCGAGAGTCCGCCATCACCCTCACCCACCAGCACGAGCGCTGGGCGCTTGGCTTGCTGATGTTCCTGCTTGGCGGCTGCGGACTGGCTTACGAATACACGCTGAGCAAGATTGCCTCCGACCTGCTCGGAAACTCGGTGCAGCAGTGGGCGACGATGATCGCGACGATGCTTTTCGCGATGGGCCTCGGCGCGGATGTCCAGAAACACACGTCTGCCAGGGTGTTAGCCGACCGCTTGATCACCACCCAGGTGATGCTCGCCGTGCTCGGTGGATTCGGGCCGTTGATCATGATTCACGGCTTCGCGCTGCTGCCCCAGCTTTACATCGTCATCCAATACTCGCTGGCGTTCGGTGTCGGCATGCTCATCGGTTATGAAATCCCACTGATGATGCGCATCAACGAGGAGGACGCGCCGGACATGCGCATCAATCTCGCGCAAGTACTCAAGATGGACTACATTGGCGCGCTGGTGGGAGCACTTTTATGGACCTTCCTGCTGGTCCGCTATCTGAGCATCGACCGCATCAGCTTCGTCGTCGGCCTGGCGACCATGGCGTCCGCGATCCTGTGCTGGTTTCTCTATCGGAAGCGCCTCGCCCGTCCGCACGCCCGGTTGTTGGAAATCCTCGGCGGCTTGGTGTTGGTGACCGTCGGCCTAGTCATCGGTCGGAGCCTCACCTTGAAGGCGGAGCAGTTTCTATATCGCGATCCCATCATCACATCCCTCACCTCGCCCTTCCAACACATCATCCTCACCAAAAACCGCATCGGCAACGTCCGCTGTTATATCAACGGTCACCTGCAGTTCAACGAGGCGGACGAGCACATCTATCACGAAAACCTCGTCCACCCGGCTATGCATCTCGCAGACCGCCGCGAGAGGATCCTGATCCTCGGCGGCGGCGACGGCTTGGCCCTGCGCGAGGTGCTGAAATACCCGCAAGTCCGCGCGGTCACACTGGTCGATTTGGACCCGATGATGACCGGTCTCGCCACTTCCAATCCGGAACTCATCCGCATGAATGACGGCAGCATGACAGACCCTCGCGTGGTCAGAAAAGCCGCTGCGGGAGTGACCACCGGCACGGCCTATCAGAACACCCAGCCGAGCCAATATGAGAAGTTCGCCACCACACTCCACGAGACCGTCACGCTCCACGTCATCAATCTCGACGCCGCAGAGTTCGTCAAATCCGTCGCCGAGCGCTACGACGTGGTGATCATGGATTTCCCGGATCCTAACTCGCCCGATCTCGCAAAACTCTACGGCCGCCCGTTTTACGACCATCTCGAAAAAATGCTCAGTCCGGGCGCGGTCATCGTCCAGCAATCCGGCTCGTGCTTCCAGGCCCGCGAGGCATACCTTTGCATCGGCCGCACCTTGAAGGCCGCCGGTTTCGACGTCGTCCCCTATCATGACAACGTCCCGTCATTCGGCGAGTGGGGCTGGTGGCTCGCCAAAAGCGGGCAATCCGCCGCACAAACCCGGGAATCTCTCGCCAGCCTGAGTCTGCTAGATGTCCCTACCCGCTACCTGACACCGGAACTCGCCGCCGCCTCGTTAGTCTTTGGAAAAAGCCAGCTTGTTTCCACCTATCAAGATTTTACTTCACTTACGGAACCCCGTGTTTACCACTACCACCTCCAAGGTTGGAATATCGAAGAAATCCCATGAATGCTCTTACAAAAATCGGTGTCGGAATATTTGCGTTGTTCGTGGCATTCTCCATGGTCTCCCAGTGCGGCCGCAAGAGTTCCCCCACCCCGCCACCGCCGACTGCTGAAAAACAGGCGGAAGTCATCCTCAAGGAATACTCCAAAGGCCTCGACCTGGACGCCGTCACTGCGCTGGCGAAAAAGTCCAAGGACGCCGCCGACTTCGAGCGCCTCCTCAACAACCAGGCGGAAGCCATCAACAACATCGACCTCAACGACGATGGCAAGGTCGATTATATCAAAGTCACCGAGTATGGCAGCGGCGACCGCCGGGGTTTCTCGCTCACCACCGAGATTTCCCCCGGAAAGACCCAGGAAATCGCCACCATTGATTTCCAAAAGGAAGCCGACAAGACCGTCATGCAGACCACCGGGAATCCCTCGCTCTACGGCCCCGGAAGCTACCACCACTCCAGCTTCGGCATGACCGATGCGCTACTAATGGGCTGGCTGTTCTCGAACCGCTCCTCCTATTCCTCGCCCTACGGATACGGGAACTATCCGCCATCTTACGGCGGCGGCTGGAATCGCCAGTCGAGTGACAGCTACACCGGCACCATGAATTCCCGTAACGCAGGATCATCCGTTAGCAAGTCGTCCAGCCCGGTCATTTCCCAACCCGCCATCTCACCGAACGCGCAAAAAATGGCGGCCAAGGCCAAGGCCATCACCTCCGCGACCCAGTCACAGCGCTCGTTCGCCAGTTCTACCAGCAGGCCATCAACCACAACGACCACCAGCAAACCCAGCTCCTCCGGCGGCTTCGGGCGATCCACCAGCGCCAGTTCATCCCGCAGCGGAGGCTCCTTCGGCGGCGGCAAATAATCCCAACCCCACCCTAACTGTGAACGAACACCTTCAAGCCTGGCTCGACACCGCTCCCGTGGTGGAAATCTTTACCTCGCCGGCCATCCTCTACTTTGTGGCGGGCCTGGTGCTTGTGTTACTCGCGAAACCCGTCAAGGGGCTCACCACCCGCTATCATCTCAGTGACGAACTCACCAAACATGATAACAAAGCGGTAGCCGTCGCCACAGCCGGCTACATCTTCGGCGTCCTCACCATCATCCGCGGAGTGATGATCTCCGGCGGAAATTCAGATGCCATGGAGTGGAACAACCTGATGCCCGAAATTCCCTGGGCCGCAACAGCTCGCGAACTAATCTCCGTCGCCGTCTGGACCGTCATTTCCCTTTCGTTGCTGCTACTGTCCGCATGGATCAACCGCAAGTTCCTGCTCAACCGGTTTGAGATGCACAAGGAACTCATCACCGACCGCAACGTCGGCACTGGCGCGGTTCTGGCAGGCACCTATATCGGCACCGCCCTCATCGTCTCCGCATCTATCAGCGGCACCACCGGCGGCGGCTTCGGCATGGAAATCCTCGATACGCTGGTTTACTTTGTCATCGGGCAACTTGGCTTCATCCTGTTGGGCGCGATCTATCAACGGACCTGCGGCTACAATGTGCATGATGAGATCGAGCGCGACAATGAAGGCGCCGGCATCGCCTTCGGAGCCACGCTCGTCGCCCTCGCCATCCTCATCTCCGGGCAAATTCGCCGCGGCGACTCGCTGGTGGCCCTCGCGGTCTGGATTCCCATCTCACTGCTCGTTCTGCTAGGCAGCCGCTGGTTGGTGGATCTCGTCATCCTGCCTAATGCTCGCCTCCACGACGAAATCGCCCGAGATAGGAACTGGGGTGTGGCGCTCATCGAAGGCTCCGCCGCCATCGGAATAGCACTCTTGCTCGACGCCACCTTCTCCTGAAAACCATGCCCGACGATATCAACGATGTTCCTTGGACGGTTTCCGACGAGCAGAAACTCCGCTTCGCTGGGATCTTTCTGTTGGAATTCATGATCAACCACCCGAGGATTTTCCAACTGTGGCTGGAGGACGAGGACTCCGATCTGGAACCAATCCTCGAATGGTTGTTAGTGAAAGAGTGGATCCAAATCCGCGACGCCAAGGACTACATCCCCACCGAGGAAGGGCGGAACATCATCAAGCGCTTCATGGAACGCTACGCCCGCTTCGTCTATTTTTTCGACGTCTTCTCCGGCGTCGATCTCGGGTCCGGCGAGTTCGCCTTCGAGCGTTATTTCGAAATCCTCGAGCCGGATGAGTGGCAGGCCTATCTCCACAACGAGCGGTTTGAAGACGTCCGCATCGCCATCGCCGAGCACCTCGGCATCGACGCGGTGGAAATCGTTTTCATGAGCTTCATCCGCGAAGACCGCTTCGGCCGCGATGCCACTGGTTGGCAGTTCGATCTGCTGCTAGGAAGCGTGTGGGACGAGATTCTCGATGTCTGCAACAGCGCCACCGATGCCAGCGAGCTTGGCTATCAGGACGGCGACCGCTGGATCGACGGCGCGACGGTGGCCGAGGACATCCTGCAACAAGGCGGTGCCCTGCTGGGCAAACTGCTGGCCCGCGCCGAGAGCGAGCTGAAGGGAACCAGCCCGAGCCATGGCGGCGGAAACGAATCGGAGCGCGTCGTCGCCCCGGTCGAGTTCCCGCCGGCCTCGGATTTCAATTTCGCGAACTACATCGAACCCGCCAACCGTGACCGCTTCTGGGATGACAACTGGAGCTAACAAGTCCCATGATCCTGCACAAATCACTTTGTCTCGAAGTGAACGACCAGTTAGTCCTTCTCGCCGAAAGGCGCGCGGACTACGAAACCTTCGAAACCACCCTTCTCCAATTGAATCTCCAACCTCAATCCGCATGAAAAACATACTGATCAAACTCCAACGCGACGAGGAAATCGCGCGTTTCCTAGAATCCAACGGCTTCAACGTCGAGGACCTCTCGAACAACGTCTTCCGCGTCCAGCGTGAAGATGAACTGCCGGTTTTTCTCAAGCTGGATGACAAGCAAATCTACTTCGAGGTCGATCTCGGCAACATCGACTCAATCATCTCCCAGGAGCTGCTGCTTTCCCTGTTAGCACTCAATACGGAAATCCTGCCCGTCAGCGCCGGTCTCGACACCAGCAACCCGGAAGACCGGCGGCTGGTGCTGGTCGAAAGCCGTGAAACCGGCGATCTGTCGGATCAGGAGCTGCTCGCCGTGTTCGACGCCCTCGAACTCGCCGTGGACCGTGTCACCGAAATCCTCAGCCCTTCCTTCAACTCCTAACCACTTACCACCATGAGCATTTTCGCACGTATTTTTAAAATCGGCCAAGCCTCCGCCAACAAGGTGGTGGAAAAATTCGAGAAGCCCGAGCTGATGCTCGAACAAGCGATCGCGGACAAGGAGAAGCAGATCCGCGAGGTGAAGCAGTCCGTCCAACAGGTCATCGCCACCGAGCGCCAGACCAAGGCACAGCTCGAAAAAGAGAAGGCCGAAAAATTCCAGTGGGAGCAGAAAGCGGAAGCCGCCATGCGCTCCGGCCGCGAGGATCTCGCGGTGAAGGCGCTGGAACGCGCCAGCGAACACGAAAGCCGCGCCGCCTCGCTGGAGCCGAGTTGGCAGGGCCAGCAATCGTCCGTCGCCGAGCTCAAACAGGAAGTCATCAAGATGGAAGCCGAGGTCGCCGAATACCGACGCAACAAGGATTTCATCATCGCCCAAAGCAAGGCCGCCCAGGTCAAGAAAGACATCTACGAGGCCAAGGCCAAGATGACTAACAAGCGCAGTCCGGACGACCTGATGGCCCGCATGAAAGCCAAGGCGGAGCGCCAAGGCTACGAGGCGGATGCCGCCAAGGAAATGGCCGACAACTCCGGCGCGACCAGCCTAGAAGACGAATTCAAAACACTCTCCACCGGCTCCGGAAGTCCGGACGTGCAGGCCAAGCTCGACGCCCTCAAGGCCAAGCTCGGAACCAGCAGCCCCGGCTAACCGATCGCGATGTTCCAGACCACACCGAACGCACCGCCAGCGGGCAGGCACGTCCTCGCCGAGCTGACCGGCTGCCCGGCGGTGGTCTTGAACGACCCCGCCGGCTTGGAAAAATGCTTCCGCCGCTGCGCCGAAGAGGGCGGGGCCACGCTGGTCTCGTCGCACTTCCACCACTTCGCGCCGCAGGGTGTTAGTGGCGTGGTCGTCATCGCGGAAAGCCATGTCACCGTCCACACCTGGCCCGAGCACGGCTACGCGGCGGTGGACGTATTCACCTGCGGCCGCCCGGAAGTGGCGGAAGCAGTGATGGAACTCATCATCGCCTCACTCCACGCGGAAACCGTCCACCGGACCTCGTTCGAACGCGGACCTAACGCCGTCCCGCAGCGAATCACCGCACTCCCATGATAGACAGCCTCGCCGAACGATCCTGCGCAGGAGTGCCCGCGCTCCGGAGATCCCTGGTTGCCGAACACGGCTGCGAAGCCTTGGAACTCGACTACGAACTCAAGCTCGTGCTTTTCCTCACCGCCCGGATCGACGGCGAGACGAACCACGCGGAAAAGGAATTCGCCGCCGCCGCCGCGTGGAAAATCGAGTGGTCCGCCGCGCACGAGCGGCTGTTGGAAGCCCGTGTGTTCGCCCAACCGAGTTATGATTTGTCCGCGCTCCGGTTCGGCAAGCAACACGCGGCGTGGGGAGAGCAGTTGTTCCGCATCGCCGCCGGGATGGTGTTAGCCGACGGCTCGATCCAATCCGACGAGCGCCTGTTTCTCACCAATCTGACCTATCAACTCCTCAACGGCGACACCGCCCGCGCCGGACAGATTCTCGCCCGGCTGGAATCCGGCGAAGAAGAGCCGGTCAAACCGACGCCGGTGAAAATGCCAAAGGAGGACTTGGAAACCTGCCTCGCCGAACTCACGAAACTGGCCGGACTCGCCAATGTGAAAGGCGAAATTGAAAGCCTCGTCCGTTTTCTGGAAATCAACAAGGCACGCGAGCAGCACGATCTGAAAGGCGCCGCGATGTCGCTGCACATGGTGTTTTCCGGCAATCCCGGCACCGGCAAAACCACCGTCGCCCGCATCGTTTCCCGGATCTTTTCCGCGCTCGGTGTGTTAGAAAACGGCCACCTCGTCGAGACCGACCGCCTCGGCCTCGTCGGCCAATACGTCGGCCACACCGCGAAAAAAACCGACGATCTGGTGAACCAGTCGCTCGACGGCGTGCTGTTCGTGGACGAAGCCTACGCGCTCGTTTCCGGCGGGGAAAACGATTTCGGCCGGGAGGCCATCGACACGCTGGTGAAGCGCATGGAGGACTTCCGCGAGCGGCTGATTGTGATCGTCGCCGGCTATCCGGACGACATGAAACGCTTCATCGACACCAACCCCGGC
>JANOZJ010000055.1:0-34002 GCA_031429315.1 Akkermansiaceae bacterium | reverse complement strand
GTTCGCTTGAATTTGGATCAAACGACCGACGCGCTCAGAGCGGCGGGTGCGGGGGTTGTAAACGGTATCGCCCTTTTTGATCATCCCCGAATAAACGCGGAAGAACACTAGCTTACCGACGAATTTGTCCGCCCAAAGTTTGAAAGCGAGCGAGACGAACTTCTCGTTGTCCGAAGTGATGACCTCGATCTTGCGCCCCTCGTCATCGGGATCCATGCCGATGGCGGCTGGGATATCAAGCGGGCTTGGAAGATAGTCGATTACGGCGTCGAGTAGATACTGAACGCCCTTATTCTTAAATGCAGAACCACCTGCGACCGGGACTAATAAGTTAGCGATGGTCGCGCGGCGGATGCCTTGCTTCAATTCCTCGGTCGTAATGGTCTGCTCGTTGAGGAACTTTTCACCGACGACATCGTCCACATCTGCGACGGCGTTGAGAAGCTCTCCGTAGGCCTGCTCACAGAGTTCAACGAGAGAACCGTCCAGCTCTTTAATAGTGTAGGTTGAACCGAATTTATCGTCATCGGAAAAATAAACTGCTTTGCGATTCACCACATCGATTTGGCCGATGAGTTGATCTTCGGCACCGATTGGGATTAAAATCCTTACGGCGTTGGCACCCAGCTTTTCCTTAATCTCGCTGACGACGTTCGCGAAATCCGCGCCGGTGCGATCCATCTTGTTCACGAATACTAGCCTCGGAACATTGTATTTAGTTGCCTGCCGCCATACCGTTTCAGTCTGTGGCTGGACACCGGCGACGGCATCGAAAACGACAATTGCACCGTCGAGCACCCGCAGCGAACGCTCAACTTCGGCGGTGAAGTCAACGTGGCCCGGTGTATCGATGATGTTAATTCGATTCTTTTGTCCCGGAAAAAGCTTGGTGACTCCAGCTTCCTCGTGCTGCCACCACTCGGTAGTGACGGCGGCGGAGGTGATCGTGATGCCACGCTCACGCTCCTGCTCCATCCAGTCGGTGGTCGCTCCACCATCGTGGACCTCACCGATTTTATGAATCACACCTGTGTAGAACAGGATCCGCTCCGTGAGTGTCGTCTTCCCCGCATCGATGTGCGCGGCGATCCCGATATTTCGGGTGCGCTCGAGCACATACTGGCGGTTTGGACTATTCGGATTCACGGACGAAATGGCGGGAGCGCTGTCAGTTAATTAGAATCGGAAGTGAGCGAAGGCACGATTGGCTTGCGCCATCTTGTGCACGTCGTCGCGCTTGCGGACGGCACTGCCTTGATTGTTTGCTGCGTCCTTGATCTCGTTGGAGAGTGCGACGTGCATCGGTGTGCCTTTGCGATTGCGGGCGTAGTTCACGAGCCAGCGCATCGAGAGTGACTCGGAGCGATCCGGTGCGACTTCGAGCGGGACTTGGTAGGTAGCACCACCGACGCGGCGGGATTTCACTTCCACGCGTGGTTTGGTGTTTTCCACGGCCCGGGTGATCACTTCGAGAGGATCGACGGTATCGACGCCTTCGTTGGCGCGATCAATTGCGGCGTAAACGATGCGCTGTGCGAGCGAACGTTTTCCGGATTCCATCACCTTACTAATGAGGTGACCAACGAGGGCGCTGTCGTAGCGAGGATCGCGACGGTCTGGCTTGGTGAAAATGCGCTTGCGGCGTGGCATGGCGTTGGGATGGTTGTGTTGAGTTAAAAATGGCGTGAATTACTTCTTACCGCCCTTTTTGGCTGGGGCCGCGACGGCACCGGGCTTCGGACGCTTCGCACCATATTTGGAGCGAGATTGACGGCGCTTATCGACACCAAGGGTATCGAGTGAACCACGGACGATGTGGTAGCGGACACCTGGAAGGTCCTTCACCCGTCCACCACGGACGAGGACGATGGAGTGCTCTTGGAGGTTGTGTCCTTCACCGCCGATGTAGGCGATGACTTCGAATCCGTTGGTAAGGCGCACCTTGGCCACCTTGCGGAGAGCCGAGTTCGGCTTTTTGGGCGTCCGAGTCATGACTTGGAGGCATACTCCGCGGCGCTGTGGGCAATTCACGAGAGCGGGTGACTTCGACTTTTCGGCCGGAGTGAGGCGTCCCTTGCGAACGAGCTGATTGATGGTCGGCATGATTTCCTTGCGGTGGTTCTGATTTTCCCATGGGGACAAACCGGAGCGACGACAAGGCGACCTTGTAGTAGCTTTTTTCCGGAGCTGGACCCGATAAATTTTCCCTGTAATTTGAGCCGCTTCGAAACCAATCGTCAGCGGCCCTCGCTGTGGGGGGGGCGACTCTAGGAATCAAACCCGACCTGACAAGCCCTATTTTGCAAATTTCTCTAATATTTCCACCTATGCGGTGAAATCAGAAAAACCGGTGATCTGACCGCTCACTCCGCGCCAAAACAGAACAGGTGCTTGTCGCTGCGGACGATCAGGCGGCCGTTGGCGCAAATGGGAGAGGCGATCACGCCCTCCTCCAGCGGATGGCTTTTGACTTCGGTCAGGCCCTCCGCGCCGACCCGCCCGCTGAACAACATCCCGTCCTCTCTCGCGCAGTAAATCTGGTCGCCGACAAGAACCGGCGAGGAATAATAGACCTGCGGCGCTTTCGGAAGAGTCGATTCCCAGAGAGGTTTGCCGGACTTCGCGTCCAGGCAGGTCAACCGGCCGCGTTGCTGGCCGCCATCCTTGAGCAGATAGACTTTACCGTCGTGGAGGACGGGGGTGGAGGCGTCGGACCCGAGCTTGTCGTCGCGCCATGCCCAATGGGTTTCCGAGACATCGCCGCTACCGTCCAGGCGGATCGCGGCGAGGGAGTCTCCCCGGTTGAAAGGAACCACGGCGAGTCCGTCACCGATGACCGCGGATGCGATCACCCGCTGCATGCCGGCCCGCTTCGGATTGAATCCGCCGCACTCCCAGATGAGTTTTCCCGTCGTGGCATCGTGGCCGGTCAGATGATCCCCACCCCAACAGACGATTTGCTCCTTGCCATTCACCTTGACCACGTGCGGCGTGGTGTAGGCGTCGCCGGATTCCTTGCCGGTTTCGTATTTCCTAGGCGTTTTCCAAACTTCCTTGCCGGTTTTCCGGTCCAGCGACACCAGATACGATTCACCGTCGGTCTGCATCACGGCGACGACCACATGGCCTGCGGCGAAAATGGGAGAAGTGCCCTGATCCCACCAGAGCGTGTCCTTGCCGTAGCGTTCCTGAAGATTGATCTGCCACTGGGGTTTTCCATCGAGATCCAGGCAGGCGACGGTTCCTGATTTGAAATAAACAACGACCACCTCGCCGTCGGTGACCGGCGAGGAATTCGCGGCGCTTCCGACGCGCTGGCCGCGCCCGGGTGAGAGCGTGCCGAAGGTTTTCCGCCACAGTTCCTTGCCCTTGGCATCGAAGGCGAGCAAACCGTCCTGATCGCCGATCGGGCTGGTGACGTAAAGCTTGTCATCCCAAAGGATCGGGGTCGAGCAACCGCGGCCGGGGAGCTCGGCCTTCCAGAGCAATTTCCCCGCCAGATCGAGTGGCGGCTGCTTGTCGGTCGCCACCCCGTTACCGCCGGCACCGCGCCACGCGGGCCAGTTCCCGGCAGCAAGAACACCCGTCAACACCAAGCTGGCTGCAAAAATTTGAGCTTTCATCAGAGCCCCATACGAAAGCGGATTCCGCCAACTGTCGGAAATCCGCACCTCAGTTCAGATCGAGGCAAACCGCCTCGCCCTTGTTGGAGCGGGCGAAAATCCGTCCATGAGCGAAGGCCACGGGTGCCCAACAGACGGATGACAGCGCTTTGACGCGGCCATGTTCGGTCCATCCGGTCTTGGCCGGCTCGCCGCAAATGATGTCGCCGGTTTCCGCGAGGATCACCATTTGGTTGCCGACCATCAGCGAGCTGCCGCGGGTTCCGGGCATCTTCGCGCGCCAGTGGGCTTTGCCGGTTTTCATGTCCATGCGGATGAGTTCGGCGTCGATGTTTTTGTCGCCGAACACGCCGAGGATATCGCCACCCTGGAGGATGCTGTTTTGGAAAATCATGCGGGTGTCCTCATTCTTGTGGAGCACCTTCGGTTCGCCGCCGGAGACATCGATGACCACGTAACCCATGCCGTAGCCGGAGGCGAGGAACATCATGCCGTCGTGATATTGGGGATTGCTGGCATTGATGTCATAGGAGGTCCGCCAGCCGAAATTGAAGACCGGTTTGCCTTTGCCATCAAGATTATAGGTCACCAATTCGCGACCGTGAAACGCGGCCACCACCTCGCGGCCCTTGTGGTTGAAAAACACCGGTGCCGCGTAGCCCGGCTTGGTGCTGTCGCCCGATTTCCAGCTCACGTTGCCGGTGGCTTTTTCCAGTGCGAACAATCCGCCGTCATCGGCACAGGGCAGACAATAGAGCAGATCCCCCTTCACCACCGGCGACGCGGAATAACCCCAACTCGGCGCGGTGCCTTTGAAATCCGACTGGAAATGTTTGTGCCATTTCGGCTTTCCGTCTGCGAGGGAAAGGCAGAAGAGATTTCCCGTCCGGCTGAGGGTGTAAACGACATCTCCGTCAATCGTCGGGGTGGCGTTCGGGCCGCCGTCGTAAAGCTTCGGGTCGAGTTTTTCCGAATACTTGTGGGTCCAGAGTTCGTTTCCGGTCGCCGCGTCGAGGCACCAGACGATATCGGTGTCGTTCTTGTTGCCCATGACCACCACTTTGTCGCCGGCGATCGCGAAGCTGGTGCAGCCTTTGCCGAGATCCTTGCGCCAGAGTTCCTTGGGCTTGTTAGCCGCCCAGTCGGTGCGGATTTTCCCCGCCACTTTTCCCGCTCCGTCCGGGCCGAGGTAGCGCGGCCAATCCTGGGCAAGGGCGAGGCCGGGAAGCAATGCGACGAGGAGCAGGGGAAGTTTCATAATTTTGGATACTAAGTCGATTCGGTCCGTGGGCAAGGAATCAAGGTCATTTTGCCCGGATCGCCAGCAACTTCTCCTGAGTCCGCAGGTAGGTCAGCTCGCCCTCGAAAATCGGCGTGCTGCGGTACGGATCCCACCTTGGTGCGCGAAATTTCCTCAAAGGTGCGGCCGGGTTTGACGAACGCGGCACCGCCATTTTCCTCGCCCACGAAAATCGTGTTGCCGGCCAGCGTCAGACTCGGATAGGCGGTGCCGGAGAAGCCCTTGATCTTTTCCGAGTAGATCTGAGCGCCGGTCGCGGCATCGAGCGCCTGCATCTGATACTCGCGGGAAATCAGATAGACGATCCCCTCGTGAACCAGTGGCGAGGAGTAGTAGCGGTTCTTACTGACAGGCGTGTGCCAGAGTTTTTTCAGCCCGTCTTTTTCGAGCAGTTCGGCGGATTGCGGGATTTCGTAAGCGTGGGCCTCGCCCTGCTCCCCTTCGCTGCCGTGGGCGGTGTAGATGCGGTTGCTGATGACGGATGGGGTGTTGAAAAAGCACCAGGGTTTGGCGATCCCTTTAAGATCCTCGGAGGGCAGCTTTTTGCCGTCGCTCGCGCGGATCAACTCGCCGCGGGCGGTGAAGAGGTAGTGCTTGCCGTCGAGTTCGAAATGCGCGGGGCAGTTGAAGGTCACCCCGGCTGACGGCGTCCGCCAGATTTCCTTGCCCGTTGCTGGATCCAGCGCGGCGTAATCGCTGAAACGGATGATCAGTTTGCCATCCACCAGCGTCGGCGAACTCGCGCCTCCCCAATCGTGGTCGGGGCTGTCGGTGCGCTTGTGCCAGACGCGCTTGCCTTCGAGATCGTAGCAAACGACCACCCCGGTGCCGAAACAGACCCAGACGTGTTTGCCGTCGGAAACCGGGGTGTAGGACGCGTAGCCGTTGATGTCGTGGGCAGGTGGCTTTTTCATTTGTGCCGCCTGTGGTCCGGCATCTTCCCTCAAGTCGGCGATCTGCTTTTTCAATTCATCAACGCGGGTGCGCAGGGCTTCGTCGGCGGCATTGCGGCGCAGCCGCCGCTCCTCTCGATACAGGTCGCGCTCCAACGGTGCGGCTTTTTCCTCGATCTCCTTCGACTTCGCTAGCGTCGCTTCCATCTCCTTGGACTGTCCGGGCACCATCTCCATCAGGTCCGCGTACTCGTTTGGCTTCTGCCACAAAATTTTGCCGGTGGCGGCATCCGCACACACCAGGGTCGCGGGCTCCGCCGTTAGAAACAGCTTGCCACCCACCAGGATGGGGCAGCCATTTCCACGCGCGGGGAGTGCGGTCTCCCATTTCACCCGCGAGGCGTCCGCCCAATCCGTGGCGGCCTGCGCGGCGGGATACAGACCGTTGCCATCATTTCGCCAGGAACGAATGTCGGCCGCGCGGACTTCGGCGAGTTGGGAGCCGATGACCAGGAGGAATGGAATCGAGATTATCGGAGTTTTCATGGTGTTTGTTGTAAGAATTGTCGATAGAACGCATTACGCCCAATGTCGGTGAACTGCTGGAAACGAAAGAAGTTGCCCGGAACTTACTCTGCCGCACCGAGTTTCCTCACTTCCACCTTATTACACCCATATTAACCCCACCCAACGATGACCCCACCGATCCGCACCGCTTCCGTCGCCCTCGCCTTGAGCGCCACCCTTCATGCACAGGAACCCTTCTTACTTTCGCCGACGATCGTGGAAGCGGAACGGATTGATCACGAGCCGTCGGCCGTCAGCGTGATTTCGAGCCAATCGCTCGATCTCTTCCAAGTGCAATCATTTTCCGATCTCTCGGGAATCGTCCCCGGCTTCAACGTGGTTTCCGCCGATTCGCGCGGCTACGGCCAGGTCGTCGTCATGCGGGGCTCCGCCAACACGCTTTTCTTCGGTCCGCCCGCGCTCGGACTCACCATCGATGACGTCCCGCTCGGCGATGCTTACAGCTATCCGTCCGAAATGTTGGAACTCGCTGAAGTGCGGGTTTACCGCGGTCCGCAAGGCCCGAACTTCGGCCGCAACGGTCCCGCCGGGATGGTGGAAATGTTCACTCCTCGGCCGGGCGAAAAAATTTCGACCAGCGTCACCGCCGAGTATGGATCCTACGACCATGTCGGACTCGGTTTGAACACCTCCGGCCCGCTCGGCGGGGATTTTTCCTACACGCTCCAGCTTTTTCACGACCAGCGCGACGGCTACGTCCACAACACGTTCCTGAATGACGAAACCGACGACCGCGAGGCCGCCGGCGGCCTCGTCAACCTGTTCTGGAACCCCGCCGACGATGTCGAACTCCGGCTCCGTTTCTACGGCGAGCAAATCAACGACGGCTCCCAACGGCTCAGCTCGCTGTTCAGCCCGGACATGTTTGAAGACTCGTCCGATTTCCGCGGCTCCACCGATCTGGAGCGCTACCAATGGTCGCTCCACTCACGGAAGGATTTCTCTTGGGGAAAAATCGAAACCATCAGCAGCTATCAAACGTGGGAACTCGATCCCTCGACAGTCGATCTCGACCTCACGTATCCAAACGCCTTCAACAACTTCGCGGACAGCCGCTCGACCATCAACCAGAGCCAGGATCTCGTCTCGAACGAAATCCGCTTCTCCTCCCCGGACGACGCCAAACTCCGTTGGAAAACCGGGCTTTTCCAGATGTGGATTGATAACGATGGATTCGCTTCCCGCCAGTTGTTTCCCGGCTATATCGAGGACACCCGGTTTACCATCGATCAACTCAACGTCGCCGGATTTGGCAACCTGACCTGGCAGGCCACCGACCGCCTCGCCCTCGACGCCGGACTGCGGGTGGACTACCACGAGTCGGAAATCGACCGGGTGCAGACCGATCCGCTTCCCGGTGACGACATCGTCCAAGACGACCAGGACGAGTGGTTCGTTTCCCCGGTTGTCGGCCTGACCTACGCCATCACTCCATCGGTCGATGCCTTTGTCCGCAGCGGTCTCGGCAACAAACCCGGCGGATTTTCCGCCTACAGCGACGATGCCGACCTCGCCCAATTTGAACGCGAGCAGAACTGGTCGAACGAAATCGGCGTCCAATACGACTGCCCCGCATACGGCCTCCGGGTCGGCCTGCGCGGTTTCTGGGACCAGATCGACGACTACCAATTCAACCAGTCGGTGCCGAATTCCTCGGATTTCATCGAGCTGAACGCCGACGAAGTCACCTCCCGCGGAGTGGAACTCGATCTTGCCTGGGCACCGGTGGAGCAGGTCACTGTGAGGGGCAGTTTCGGCTACGTTGACGCGAAGTTCGACTCCTATCAGGATCCATTCACCGCCGGAGTTTCCTACGATGGCAACAAAGTGCCGTTCGTCCCCGAATACACCGGCAGCCTCGGCATCCGCTACGATTTCGAAGGCGGCTTCTACGCCCAAACTTCCGCCCGGGCGTCCGGCTCGACGAGCTTTGATGCGGCAAATACCAACGCGTTTTCGCAGGACGCCTACATCGTATGGGACGCCGAGATCGGCTATGCCAACGACCGCTTCAGCGTCGCACTCTTCGGACGAAATCTGCTTGATGAAGAATATTACACCTTTATCAATCCTCAGATTTTTGCCGGCTCGCCCGGAAATCCGCAGGTCTTCGGCGTGCGCGCCCGCGTCACATTTTAAATTCAATCCACCATGCGCCCGCTTCTCCTCACCGTCCTGTTGACCGCTCCACTGTTTGCCGATGTCACCGGCTGGCTCAACTGGCGCGGCCCGCTCCACACCGGGGCCTCGCTGGAATCGGGCCTGCCGGAGAAATGCGAACCCGGCACCGAACTCTGGACCTATGACATCCGTGGAGCCGGCACCCCGGTCATCGCCGATGGCAAGCTCTATGCGTTTGGCTTCTACGGTGACGTTGGCGAGGATGTCCGCGAGGCGCTGCTTTGTGTGGACGCCGTTACCGGCAAGAAACTCTGGGAGGTGCGCTACACCGACTACCTCAGCGACGTCGTTTACAGCCGCTACGGCATCGGTGCTCCGACGGTCGACCCGGAAACGGGAAATGTTTACCTCCAGCTCAGCAACGGCCACAGTTTCGCCTACACCGGTGATGGCAAGCTACTCTGGGAACATTCGCTGATGGAGGATTTCGGCCGCCTCACTTTCCCGAACGGCCGCACCGGCGCGCCCGCCATCTACGAGCATCTCGCCATTTTCCACTGCGTCACCGCCAACTGGGGCGGCGACGGACCGGCCGCCGACCGTTTCTACGCGTTCGACAAACTCACCGGCGAACTCATCTGGGCATCCACCCCCGGCATCGTTCCGGTCGACAGCTCGTTCGCCAGTCCTGTTTTCGGGACGCTCGGCGGACGGGACGTTTTTTATGCCGGCACCGGCTGCGGCCATGTGGTCTGTATTGATGCAAACACCGGCAAACCCCTCTGGCGTTTCCGCTTGTCCCAAGGCGGAGTCAACGCGCAGGTCCTACTTCTCGGCGACAACAAACTCGTCGCCGTCCACGGCACCGAAAACACCGACGCCTCCACCGCCGGTCGCATGGTTTGCCTGAAAATGCCCACCGAATACCCTGCGGAACTCGTCACCCTCGGCAAAGAAGCCGAGCTGTGGCGCAACGACGAGATCACCGCCTTCACCTCCTCCCCCACCCTCGCCGACGGGAAAATTTACTCGACCGTCGCCACCGGCTCCCTGCTTTGTGTCGATGCCGCCTCCAGCAAAACGCTGTGGTCCGAAAAGCTCGCCCCGGACCAGATCCACGCCTCGCCCACCTTCGCCGACGGCAAGCTCTACGTCCCGATGTTCGATGGAACCTTCCACATCCTCAAGCCCGGCGCGGACAAGGCTGAGCGCGTTTTTGAAACCAAATTCGAAAACAACCTCCTCGGCGCGCCCGCCATCTGGGCCGGCAAGGTGTATCTCTTTTCCAAGGACAAACTCCACTGCTTCGGCTCAAAGGAAGGCACTTACAAGGGCGTCGATCCCGCGCCAAAAGCCGCGCCCGGCGAAATCGCCAGCCTGCAGGTCGTCCCCGCCGAGTTTGCCCTCAAGGCGGGCGAATCCATCGATTTCAAGGTCTTCGGACTCGATGCGATGGGCCGCCGCGTCAAGGAAGTGAAAGCGGAATCCTGGGCGACCTTCATCCCGCCCACCGCCAAAGTTCAGTCCACCGTCGATGCCAAATTTGAAGGCTCCACCCTCAAAGCAGGACCCGCAGCGAAACTCTCTGCCGGTGCATTCAAGGTCACCGCCAACGGCCTCACCGCCACCACCCGCGGCCGGATCGTCGCCGGTTACGGTTACAGCGCCGATTTCGAAGCCATCGAGCTTTCGATGAAAAACGAATTCGATCCCACTGAGTCGGTCAATTTCCCGCCGCTTCCCTGGCTTGGGGCACGGCTCAAATGGCATGTGCTCGAAAAAGACGGCTCCAAAGTCCTCGGCAACCGCCTCGACAACATTCTGTTCCAGCGGACCATGAATTTCTTCGGCGCTTCCGACATGTCCGACTACACCCTCGAAGGCGACGTCATGACCGACGGCACCCGCCGCATCATGTCCACCGTCGGCTTCGTGAATCAGCGCTACTTGGTCGCTCTCGTCGGAAACGCGCAGATCCTCGAGGTTTCCAGCAACCACGACCGCCTCAAGCAGTCTGTGAAATTCCCGATCAAGCCCAACACCTGGTATCGCCTCAAGACCCAGGTCAAATCCATGCGCGACGGCACCGGAACCATTTATGCCAAGGCTTGGCCCAGGGGCACTGACGAACCCACCGAGTGGACCATCGAGACGCCAGTAAAACATGTCCACCGCACGGGTTCTCCCGCCGTTTTCGCCTTCTCGCCGCAATCCCAGAAGCGCGTTTACATCGACAACATCAAGCTTTCCAAAAATCCGTGAAGGGCCTGCCCATTCCAACTCACTCTTCAATCCCATGAGACTTCCCATTCTTCTTCTTGCCCTCGCACCGACTCTTCACGCCAATGATTGGCCGATGTGGGGCGGCACGCCATCCCGCAACATGGTCGCCGAGGCCAAGGGCATTCCCACCGAGATCGTTCCCGGCAAAATTGATCCCGAAAAGGAAACCGTCGATTTAGCGGAAGCGAAAAACACTCTCTGGACCGCCAAGCTCGGCTCTCAAACTTACGGCAATCCCGTCGTCGCGAGCGGCAAGATTCTTGTCGGCACCAACAACGAATCTCCACGCGATCCCGAGCAAAATGGCGATCGCGGTAACCTGATGTGCTTCGATGAGAAAACCGGCGCTTATCACTGGCAGTTGATCATTCCCAAGCTCGGCGCCGGCAAGGTCAGCGACTGGGAGTTTGTCGGACTCTGCTCTTCGCCCGCCATCGTTGGCGACAAGGCTTGGGTCGTGACGAACCGTGGCGAAATCGTCTGTCTCGACCTCAATGGCATGGCCAACGGCAACGACGGACCTTTCAAAGATGAGGTAAAATACATGTCTGCGGAACCGGCGAAACCCGTCGTGGTCGGAGAGAAACATGCCGACATCCTCTGGATCTTCGACATGCGCGAAGAACTTGGGGTTTTCCCCCACAACGTCTCCTCGTGCTCACCGCTGGTCGTCAACGGCATCGTTTACACCGCGACCTCCAACGGCATGGACTGGTCGCACACGAACATCCCCGCGCCGCTCGCGCCTTCGCTCGTCGCCGTCGATGCCACCACCGGAAAACTGGTGGGCGAGGACATGTCCGGCGTCGCCGAGCGGGTCCTCCATGCATCCTGGTCCTCCCCCGCGCTCGGCAAGGTCGGCGACAAGGAAATGCTCCTTTGGGGCGGTGGTGATGGATTTGCCTATGGCTTCGAGCCCAAACCCGTTCGCAACGAGGAAGAAGACATCAATGTCCTCAAGGAACTCTGGAGCTACGATTGCAACCCGCCGGAATACCGCAAGAAGGACGGCGAACCCATCAAATACGCGACCTTCCGTGGCCCCAGCGAAGTCATCGGCACCACCGTGATTGCCGACGGCCTCGTCTATGCAGTCATCGGCCAAGACCCCGAGCATGGCGACGGCGTCGGCCAGCTTAGTTGCATCGACCCTGCCACCGGCAAACCGAAGTGGACCTACAAAGACATCGGCCGCTCCATTTCCACCCCCAGCATCATTGACAGGCTGCTCTTCATTGCTGAATACGCCGGCAAGCTCCATTGCCTCGACGCCAAGACCGGCAAGCCCCACTGGGTCCACGAAACCCAGTCCCGCATCTGGGGCTCGACCGTCGTCGCCGATGGCAAGGTCTTCCTCCCCACCGAGGACGGCGATCTCCACATCCTCGCCGCCACCAAGGAGAAGAAGGAACTCGGCAAAGCAAATTTCGGCGCTCCCATCTACAGCACTCCGGTCGTGGCTAACAACGTGCTCTATGTCGCCACGATGACGCACCTCTACGCGATCGGCACCAAGTGACATGAGAAGGCCCGTTGTCATTTCCATGCTGGCCTTCGTGGTTCTGTTCATCCTCCACCACGATTTCTGGAACTGGTCGAATGCCAACTTGGTCTTCGGGTTCATCCCCGTCGGCCTCGCCTATCACGCCGGATACAGCATCGTGGTTTGCATTTTCTGGGTTCTTGTCACGCGATACGCCTGGCCGCACTCGATCGAAAAATGGGCTGATGAATCCGACATCGGCATATCTTCATTGAATCAAGAGGAAAGACGGGTAACGCCGGAGTCTTTATCTCCAGGTCGCGACTAACTCTTACTCGTCAACCGGTCGGACAAACCCGGCTGGTCGCTCAATAACACTATCAGGTCTAAAATTATGATCACCCGAAAAATCGAAATCAGCACCTGGGACGTCCCATTCGCGAAGATACCGTCCGATATTCACGACCTTCTCAGCGAGGCCGACATCCTCGCCTACGAGAGTGGTGCAAGTTACTTCAAGGACGCTGCGAAAAGAACTGGAGAACCTGCCCTGTATGACGCGCTCAATCTGCTAGATGACAATCACTCCATGCGAGTCTATCTCGAAAATAAAGATAATGCGCCGTGGCTTTGTTGGTTTGGATTCACCTACGTAGCAGAGCGAAGGCATATTCGATTTCGCCCCTCATCTAATGCGATTCTGCAAGAATCGATGCCAATGCGGCTCCGAAAGGTCTATGAGAACTTCGGAGGAATCAACGATGACCGTTCAGGAGACTACGGACTAGTGCCTCCAGAAATGATCGTCCTCGCATCCGAATCCGGGTGGCATTTCATCCCTGATATTTTGGACACAGCGTGTAAGTGTTGGCTCTTCTACTCCTTCGGCAATGGAGACTATATTGGTTGGCACGAAGACGGGCGCTGCTTAATGCTTAACCATGAAGAAGAGTGCTTCGACGAACTCGATTTAGACGCGTTTCTAGATGACTATTTTCGCTATGACATCCTAGCCCTAGAATGCCCTCAAAATGTTTCCTGACCGAACGATTCTCGGCTGGGAGCCGGCCAAAAGCTGCTCCAACTTCATTTCAACCTCCCTATATTTGCCGGACGGCTGCCAGCGCTTTTGACAATGACCAGCCTCTATATCATCGTCGCTTACCTCGGGCTGCTCATCCTTCTCGGCTTCGTCACGAACCACTTTTCAAAGGGAACCAGCGCCGACTTCTTCGTGGTGGATCGCTCGATCGGGTCGTTTCTGCTGCTGATGTCGATGTTCGGAGCCACCATGACCGGCTTCGCGCTCGTCGGGTCCACGGGCGAGGCGTTTTCCTCCGGCATCGGCGTTTATGGCGCGATGGCCTCGTGGTCCGGCCTCATGCACTCTGCCGTCTTCTTCCTGATCGGCATCCGGTTGTGGGCGGTGGGCAAGCGCCATGGCTACCTCACCCAGTGCGAGTATTTCCGCAATCGTTTCGACTCAAACGGCCTCGGCTACCTGCTTTTCCCGATCCTCGTGCTGCTCCTGATCCCTTATCTGCTCGTGGGAGTCATCGCCGCCGGGAAATTCCTGCAAGCCTTCACCAAGGGCATGTTTCCGGAGCAATTCGCGCGGACTCTCGCGGATGGCAGCCCTCACCCGCTCACCGGCGGCCTCCCGCCTGAACTTGGCGGTGGCATTCTTTGCGCGATCATTCTGTTTTACGTGTTCTTCGGCGGCCTGCGTGGAGCCGTGTGGGCAAACACTTTGCAGACGACCATCTTCATGATCACGGGCGTGGTCGCCTACTGGATGATCTCCCAGAAACTCGGCGGCCTCGCCGCTGCCAGCCAGGCCGTGCTCGACAGCGACTTCGCCCGACCCCGCGCCGCCCGTGAAGGCATCATGGGCCATGGGCAATTTTTCACCTACTGCTTCATCCCGCTTTCGGTCGGCATGTTTCCCCACCTTTTCCAACATTGGCTCACCGCCAAAAGCGCGAAAACCTTCAAACTCACGGTGGTCGCCTTTCCGATTTTCATCCTGATCGTTTGGCTGCCCTGCATCCTCATCGGAATCTGGGCCGCAGCCGAGTTCGGCCCGCTGGGTCCCGGTCAGAGTGCGAACGGGGTGCTCGGACGCATGGTCGAAGGCCTCGTCAAATCACCGGTCCTCTCCGGCCTCGTCGGTGCCGGAGTCCTCGCCGCCATGTCCAGCCTCGACTCGCAATTCATGTGCCTCGGCACGATGTTTACCAATGACATCGTCCTGCAAAAGCTCGGCCCCAACCGCCTGACCGACTCCCAGAAAGTCCTGGTCGCCCGAGGCTTCATCCTGTTGATCGCCGGCGTCACTTATGCCCTTTCAGTCGTCCTGATGGACACTGCCCAGGTCTTTGCGCTGGGCGTGTGGTGTTTCAGCGGATTCGCGGGGCTTTTCCCACTCGTCGTCGCCGCCGTTTACTGGAAGGGAGCCACCCGTGCCGGAGCCATTTCGTGTATCATTGTCACCATCCTCACTTGGAGCATTCTTTTCTATCGCGATGTCTTCACCGTGAAGCTGCCCGGTGCCGCCAACTCCCCACTCATCGCCGGCATGATGCCCGTCACCCTGATCATCGCCGCATCCGCCGCCACGCTCGTCGGAGTTTCCCTCTTCACTGCAAAACCCTCCGACGCCACCTTGCGGAAATTTTTCAACTGAGCATCATTCCATTTAATCCCATGTCCTCCTCGCTCACTCCCGCCGCCGCCGCCGAAGCCCTCGACGCCCACACCCGTGAAATGGTGAAGTGGCATTTCTCCCCGGAAACCGGCTGTCCCTACTGGCTCGAACAATTACCGAACCTCGGCTTCGACCCCCTCAAGGACATTTCCTGCTTCGCCGACATCCAGAAGTTCTCGCCCTTCGACGACGAGGTCCTGCGCAAGGAAGATCCCGCCCGTTTTATCCCGAAAGCCTTTGGAAAGCGCCCCTACAACGTCTTCGAAACCGGCGGCACCACCGGCATGCCCAAGCAGCGCATCGGCTGGGACGACCATCAGACTGACTACACCGAGTTTTCGGAACACTACGGCCCCGACTTCTTTCCGCAGGGTGCCAACTGGCTCATGGTCGGACCCACCGGTCCGCGCCGTTTGCGTCTCGCCATCGAGCACCTCGCCAACATCCGCGGCGGGGCCTGTTATTTCATCGACCTCGACCCGCGCTGGGTGAAACGCCTCATCGGCATGGGCGAAATGCGGATGGCCAAGCTCTATCAGGAGCACGTCATCGACCAGGCCGCCACCATCATCCGCCACCGCGACATCGGCTGCCTGTTCACGACTCCCAAGCTGCTGGAAAGCCTCGCCGAGCGCATGTCGCTCGTCGCTGCCGGCATCCGCGGCGTCTTCGCCGGCGGCACCACCATGACGCCGCAATACGTCCGCTTCATCGAAGAGGAAGTCCTCGAAGGAAAAATCAATTTCGCCCCCACTTACGGCAACACCCTGATGGGCCTCGCCATAAGCAAAAAGCGCGGCCCCGGCGAATTCTCCCTCACCTACCACGCCCCGCAACCGCGCGCCGTGCTGCGCATCGTCAATCCCGAATCCCCATCCGAGCTCATGCCCTACGGCGAATACGGCCGCGTCGAACTCACCACCATGACCAAGGAATTCTTCATGCCCCGCTTCCTCGAGCGCGACGAAGCCATCCGCCGTGCTCCTTGCGATGAATTTCCGTGGGATGGTGTCGGTGATGTTAGGCCGTTCCAATCCGGCACCAAGACGGTGATCGAAGGAGTTTATTGAACAATACCATGAACATCCCCATCCTCCGCCTCGGCCGCGAATACACATCCTACGACGTGGTCGAGCTCGACCTCGGTGGCGAAACGTTGACCACCCACACCGCCAATCCCGGGCTAATCCGCCGCGACCTGCTCCAGATCGCCAAGGCCAAGGCCGCGCTCGACGCGATTCCCGCCGACACGCTTGCGACTTATTGCGAGCAGGCCGCCGAGTTGTTTCTCCACGCCGATCTGCCTTGTGGCGACACCGTTCAATCGCCGGAAAAATACGTTGAGTCACTCTCCGCGCTGACCCGGCTGCCGCATACGCTCGTCCGGATGAACATGGGGAAAATCCACGCCGCGATGTCGCAGGTCCGCACGGTGATCGCCGGACTCACCCGCAACATGCCGCTGAACATTTTCGACAAGGGCGTCTCCCGCATCGACGACCTAGTCATCAACTATTTCCCTACCACATCGTCGCTCGGCGTCTCGCTGCCGAGCAATGCCCCGGCGGTCAACTCGCTGTGGATTCCCGCACCGGTGATGAAAATTCCAGTCCTGCTCAAACCGGGCCGTGAGGATCCGTTCACCCCGTTGCGCATCGTGCAGGCGATGATCCAGGCCGGTTTCCCGAAGGAAGCGTTCGGCTACTACCCGACCACCCACGAAGGCGGCGACACCCTGCTCACCACCTGCGGCCGCGGGATTTCCTTCGGCAATGACGCCACGGTGAAGAAATATTCAGCCTTCCCCAGCATCTCCGTCCACGGCACCGGCCGCTCGAAAATCCTCGTCGGCGAGGACATGATCGAGCGTTGGCCAGAGTTTCTCGATGTCATGGTCCAGTCGATCTCCGCCAACGGCGGCCGCTCCTGCATCAACACCTCCGCCATCCTCGTCCCGCGACTCCGCGACGAAATCGCCGACGCCCTCGCCGCCGAACTCGCTAAAATCCAGCCCCACCCTCGCGACCACCCGGACGCGCTGCTCTGCGGTTTCGCCAACCCCGCGCTCGCCGACGGCATCGACGATCTCATCACCGCCCACCTCAAGGATTCAGGCGCCACCGACCTAACAGCCGCCCACCGCTGCACCCCGCGCAAGATCGAAGCCTACGGCCAAACCTACCTCCAACCCACCCTCATCGCCTGCTCCGACAAGGACCACGCGCTCGCCAACACCGAGTTCATGTTCCCCTACGCCAGCATCGTGGAAATTCCGCAGGCTGAAATGCTCGCCAACATCGGCCAAACCCTCGTCGTCTCCGCCTTCACCGAAGACCCGCATTTCATCGAGCAACTCCTGCTCAGCCCCGACATCGAGCGCCTCAACCTCGGCACCTACCCCACCAACCGCGTCCAGTGGGAACAACCGCACGAAGGCAACCTATTCGAGTTCCTCTACCACCGCCGCGCGATCCAGGGAAATGTGGCGGCGGTTTTCAACTGGCAAGCCCAACAGTTTGCTCCGTAGTCACATTCGGGATTTTCTCCATCAAACAAATCCGACGCGATCTCAAAGCTTGACACCGAAGTTAACAGCTGTTCACGTGAACCTATGAGCGAACTTAAATCCATCGAACTATTTTCAGGCGCAGGCGGCTTGGCTCTTGGACTCCACGCCGCTGGCTTTCGCCACAAGGCACTTTACGAATGGAACGCTACAGCTGTGGAAACTCTCGTCTATAACCAAAGCATGGGCCACCCCTCGCTCATAGGATGTAAAATCAGCAAGGCAGACGTCCGGGACGTGGACTTCACCAAGTACCGGGGCGTAGACCTCGTCGCTGGTGGGCCACCTTGCCAGCCGTTCTCAATGGGTGGCAAGGCGGCTGGCATGAACGACGTGCGCGACATGTTTCCCCAGGCGATTCGCGCCGTAGCGGAAGCCCAACCACGAGCCTTCATTTTTGAAAACGTCCGCGGCTTACTCAGGCCAGCCTTCTCTAACTACGTGGAGTACATCCGACTCCAAATGGAGTTCCCGGAATTCTCGATTTCGGAGAACGCAAGCTGGGATCAGAATTTGGCACGGTTGGAGCGACACAAGGAAAGAGTCGGAAAGGCATCGGCTGGATTGAGATATCGCGTGCATGTCCATCAGGCCAACGCCGCTGAATTCGGAGTTCCTCAGCACCGGCACCGGGTTTTCTTCGTCGGGTTCCGCTCGGATTTCGTGACGGATTGGTCTTTTCCAAAGACCACCCACAACGATTCCAATTCGTGGATCACGCTTTCCGAGGCAATCAGTGACTTGCCCGACCCGTGTTCCCGTGCCGCCAAAAAATGGCACAACCATCTTTTACAGCCGGGAGCCAAAGCCTACCCGGGACACACTGGAAGCGCACTGGATCGGCCAGCCAAAGCACTCAAGGCCGGCGCCCATGGTGTGCCTGGGGGAGAAAACATGATCCTGTATCCGGATGAATCCGTGCGGTATCTGACGGTAAGGGAAAGCGCCAGAGTTCAGACTTTTCCTGATGACTACGTATTTCTTGGAAGCTGGACGGAGGCGATGCGCCAGCTTGGAAATGCCGTCCCGGTAAAGCTCGCCCAGATTGTGGGTTCTTCGGTGGCCAAAGCCCTTGCTGGACAACCTCCGAAAAAGTCCAAATCCTCTGCGGATGAAGCCCTACAATCCTCTTGAGAAAGAAAATCTCGGCAAAAGCGTTGCCGATTCCTTGATCAAGCAGAAGCCGGTGCCGCTGGGTTCTGTGGAGCGTTTCTCAGGCGCGGGTGTCTATGCGATCTACTATACTGGAGCTTTCGATACTTATTCCAAGCTTGGTAATTGGAATACCAGCGTCGACGACTTGAACGTGCCCATCTACATCGGCAAGGCAGTTCCTACGGGCGGCCGAAAAGGGAACGTCGATCCCGACGTCTCAGCAAAAGGAGCCGCGCTTTTCACCCGTCTCGACGAACACCGAAAGTCAATTGAGCAGGCAACGAACCTTGATATCGGGGACTTCTGGTGCCGCTATTTGGTTGTTGATGACATTTGGATACCTCTTGGTGAATCACTTCTCATCCAACGCCACCGGCCAATCTGGAACTCCTTGATCGACGGCTTCGGAAACCATGACCCAGGCTCGGGACGCCACCAAGGAGCTCGGCCGAACTGGGACACGCTGCACCCGGGCAGAAACTGGGCTGACAGATGTGCACCATCAAAGCTTACCGAGGAGCAAATTCGCCACCACATTGGTCAGTACTGGGCTCTATACAAAGGCCCTGAGGCTTCCTAATGGAGTGTCTCGTCGCCGGGACCAGTCCCGGCTAACAAGCATTCACCAGACTGTCCAGAATCATCGCCGCAAGCTCGGCCCGATCTCCCTCGTCCAGCTTCATCGCCTCAGCCCCGATTTCAGACAGTTTCATGAGAGAATCCTGCACACTGCCGTCGCTTTTGCAAGTAAACCGTTCTCCAACTTCCGCCCCATTCGATTCCAAATGACCCCCTTCGACGCCCGCCCAAACCCCCGCCTCGTCTTCGGACCCGGACGCCTGTCCGAACTCCCCGAAGCCGTCGCTTCCCTCGGCGTCTCGAAGCTTCTCCTCGTCACGGACCCCGGAATCGTCGCCGCAGGCCATGTCGGCCGCGCCACGGAATTCCTCAAAGCTGCGGGCCTCGACGTCACCGTTTACGAAGGCTCCCACGTCAACCCGACCGAATCCGACATCGAGGCCTGTCGCGATTTCGCCAAAAACCTCAACCCCGATGCCCTGATCGGTCTCGGCGGCGGCAGTAGCATGGACACCGCGAAAGGCTGCAATTTCCTCCTCAACAACGGCGGAAGGATGGCCGACTACCGCGGCTACGGCCTGGCGAAAAATGCGATGTTGCCCTTCATCGCCATCCCGACCACCGCCGGCACCGGCAGCGAGTGCCAATCCTACGCCGTGGTTTCGCGCGATGATTCCCACGAAAAAATGGCCTGCGGCGATCCCAAGGCGCTTGCCCGCATTGCCATTCTGGATCCCGAACTAACGGTTTCCCAGCCCCGGTCAGTGGCGATTCTCACCGCGCTCGACGCGCTTTCGCACGCGCTTGAGTCCGCCGTTTGCACCAAGCGCAACCCGGTTTCCTCCGCGTATTCCGCCGCAGCGTTCGGTCTCATCGTTGCCGCCATCCGTTCCGTTCTCGACGGTTCCGCGGATCTTGAAACCCGTGGCCGCATGTTGCTCGGTGCCGCCATGGCGGGTTCCGCCATCGAAAACAGCATGCTCGGAGCCGCCCACGCCGCGGCGAATCCGCTCACGGCCCGCTTCGATCTCACCCACGGTCACGCGGTTTCGCTGATGCTGCCGCACGTGATTCGCCTGAATTCCAGCGAGCCCCCCATCGCCGCGATTTACAAGGATTTCGCCGCCGTGCTCGGCTGTCCGCTTCTCCCGTGGCTGGAGGAAACGATCGCCCTCGCGAAACTTCCCGTGGCCGAAATCGATCCCGCGTCGATCTCCGAGCTCGCTGATGCCGCCACCCAACAATGGACCGGTCGCTTCAACCCGGTTCCGCTCGATCACGCCATCCTCACCGCGCTCTATCAGAAGGCCGTCGCGTCATGAACCGTCTTCTCGCAGCACTCCCGCTCTTTTTTCTAACGGCCTGCGACAAGCCGCAGCCTTTGAATAGCGCGGGAACCGTGAAAGTCGCTCCGCCCGCTTTAACCAACTGGCCGATCACCCGCGGCGGGCCGTCGCTTCAAGGGCGCGTGAACGCAGCCATTCCCAAAGCTCCGGTGATCGAATGGACGTTCCAGTTGGAATCACCCGGTGCCGCGGAAGCCGCCGTCGCTGAAGGAGTGATACTCGTCGGTGACGCGATGGGCATTCTTTACTGCATCGATTTCGAAACGCGGAAGCTGCGTTGGAAAATGGAAACCGGCGACACGATCCAGGCCGCGCCCGCAATTTCCAACGGTCGCGTTTTCGCCGGCTCCGGCGACAAGCATTTCTACGCGCTCGACCTCAAGACCGGCAACAAACTCTGGTCCATCGAGGGTGGCGACAAATTTTCCTCCGCCGCGAGCGTCGTCTCCGACCCCGACGGTTCGGGCGAATGGGTGCTCGTCAACGGCTACGACGGCATCACCCGCTGCCTTCGCGCGACCGACGGCTCCGAGGTCTGGACTTACAAGACCGACGACTACATCAACGGAACCCCCGCCGTGATCGATGGCCGCCTCATCGCTTTTGGCGGATGTGACAAGGTGATCCACGTCATCAATCTCGCGGACGGCAAGCTCGTGAACGAAATCATCACGGACGCCCAGATCACCAATTCCGTCGCCACCATTGGCACCACGATTTACAGCGGCAACCACGCCAACCAGCTGGTCGCCGCCGAGGCGGATGCCGAAAAGCTGGCCTGGATCTATCAAGCCAGTGATTTCCCGTTTTTCACCGCTCCCGCCGTGGACGGGCAGAACGTCTATATCGGCTCCCGCGACAAATCCCTGCACGCCATCAAACGCGCCGACGGCACCCGCGCCTGGACCTTCAAAACCGGCGGCCGCGTCGAGAGTTCGCCGCTTGCCTTCAACGACGGCGTCGTCTTCGGCTCCAGCGACGGTCGCCTCTACGCCGCCAACCCCGCCGACGGCACCGAGCTCTGGAGGCTCGATTTGGGGGAAGATCTCACCGCCGCGCCCGTATATGCCCGGGGTCGCCTGATCATCACGGGTGGCGACGGCACGCTTTTCGTGATATCGGAAGGAAATCCCGCTAATCCCTGAACTTCATTTAAAATCATGCCCGACATCGCATCCACGCCACCCCAATCGCACGGCACCCGCGCGGGCAATTATTTCATCTCGAATTATCCGCCGTTTTCCTTCTGGTCCGAGGAGCAGACGGGCGCGGTCGAAGAAGCCTACGCCGCACCGCATGAGGGCACGCCGCCCGCGCTCGGGTTGTATCACCACATTCCGTTTTGCCGGAAGCGCTGCCATTTCTGTTATTTCCGCGTTTACACCGACAAGAACGCCGACGAGATCAAGCACTACCTCGACTGCACCGTCCGCGAGCTTGAAATGATGGCCCGCAAGCCGCTCATCGCCGGTCGCAAGCCGCACTTCGTCTATTTCGGCGGCGGCACTCCGTCGTATCTATCCGCCACGCAGTTGGTCGATCTAACTGACCGGATGAAGGCGATCCTGCCGTGGGACGCCGCCGAGGAGGTCGCGTTCGAGTGCGAACCCGGCACGCTCAACCCGGGAAAACTCACCGCCATCAAGGACATCGGCGTGACCCGGCTTTCTCTTGGGATTGAGAATTTCGACGACCGGATTCTTGAAATCAACGGCCGCGCCCATCGCACAAAGGAAGTTTACCGCGCTTACGAACGCGCCCGCGCCGAGAATTTCGATCAGATCAACATCGATCTCATCGCCGGCATGCTGGAGGAAAACGAGGCGAACTGGCAGATCAACATCGCCAAGACCCTCGAACTGGAACCCGACAGCGTCACAATCTATCAGATGGAAGTGCCTTACAACACGGGCATTTACAAGGACATGAAAGCCAGCGGCAGCCTCGTCGCGCCGATCGCGGATTGGGAAACCAAACGCCGCTGGGTGAAGGAGGCGTTCGCCGAGCTGGAGAAGAACGGTTATACGATCAGCTCCGGCTACACGGCAGTTAGGAATCCAGAACGCACGAAATTCATCTATCGGGATTCCCTCTGGGGCGGCGCCGACCTGCTAGGAATCGGCGTGGCCTCGTTCTCACACGCGAAGGGCGTCCACTATCAGAACCTGACGGAAATTGACGATTACGATGCCGCGCTCGACGCCGGCCGCATGCCGATCAAGCGCGCGCTCAGAACGACGGAGGAAGAGCGGATGATCCGCGAGTTCATCCTCAAGATGAAACTCGGCCGGGTGAAGGCGGATGGGTTCCGCGAGAAATTCGGCATCGACATCCTCGAACGATTCGCCGCCCCGCTCGCCCAGATCCAGAGCGAGGGACTGCTCAATATCGAGGACGCGGCCATCGTCCTCACCCGCGACGGCCTGCTCTGCGTCGATAACCTCCTCCACGACTTTTTCCTCCCGCAACACCACACGGACAAGATCGTGTAAGGTTCGTAGCTGCCGCGTCTCGCGGCAGGCCGTGATTGGGGCATCTCGCCCCAAGTTTTGAAGTCCTGATCCAAAATGAATCCCTTCCAGGCCCCACCCACGCTCCCAGCAGAACTCTCGCCGCTCCTCGCCGCGTCCCTGCTCGGTGCGACGCCGCTCGCCTGGCTTCCCGCTGCGGAAGTTCCCTCGCCCTATCAGCAGCTCCTCGTCCACGACCACGACATGACTTCCGAGCTTGCCGGATATCATCAGTCCCCGATTTCCCTAACCGTCCTCCAGTCCCGGCAGACGGGAAACATCTATTTCCGCGAGGTCACCCTCCACGCCGCCACCACCGGCGCGCCCGTGGAGTATGGTCTCATCGAGATTCTTCTCGCTTCCTTTCCCGCCGAGCTCCGGCCCCTCATTCTCGCGGGCGACACGCCGCTCGGAACCATCCTCACCACTTCCGGCCTCGATTTCCGCAGCGAGCCGCAGGGGTTTTTCATAATCCGCGCCGACGTCCTCCGCGCGGTTTTTCCGAATTCACCCACTGTCGCGAAATTGTTTGGCCGCTACAATCACCTGATTTGTGGTGAAAGCACCTGCCTCGCCCGCATCCTTGAAATCCTTCCTCCGTTGGATTCGTGAAATCAAACCAACTTCCCATGTCCGACTACGACGCGATCATCATCGGCGGCGGCCCCGCCGGCTCCACCGCAGCCAGCCTTCTCGCCGAAATGGGCCACCGGGTTCTGCTCATCGAGAAGGAAACATTTCCCCGCTACCACGTCGGCGAGTCGCTGATGCCGTTCTGCTGGTTCTCGCTCGACCGGTTAGGCGTGATCGACCGCATGGCGGAAATCGGTTTCACCCGCAAGCACTCGGTCCAGTTCGCCACTACCGACGGACGCATCTCCACGCCGTTCTATTTTTTCCAGCACTTCGACCACCCCGCCGCCACGACCTGGCAGGTCGAGCGCAAGGCCTTCGATCTGATGCTGCTGAATAATTCGCGCTCCAAAGGTGTCGAGGTCCGCGAGAACACCACCGCCCTGGATTTCCTCAAGGATGGCGAGCGCATCACCGGCGTCCGCGCCCGCACCGGCGATGCGGATCCGTTCGAAGCCACCGCCCCGATCACTCTCGACTGCACCGGCCGCGACGCGCTCTATCAGCGCAAGCACGGCACCCGCAAACGCGACCCGATGCTCAACAAGATTTCCATCTGGACCCTCTATCAGGACGCCAAGCGCGACCCGGGCCTCGACGAAGGAGCCACCACCATCGCCTATCTGCCGGAAGGCGGTTGGTTCTGGAACATCCCGTTGCGCGATGGCATCGTCAGCTCCGGCATCGTCGCCGAACGTGATTACCTCTACCGCGGCGACACCCGCGACCCTGCGGAGATTTACGCCCGTGAAATCGAGAACAACGCCTGGATCAAGGAACACCTCTCGGAAGGCAAACAGTTCGGCCAGTATTGGGTCACCGGCGAGTATTCCTATCGGGCCGAAAACTGCGCGACGGACGGACTGGTTTTGGTAGGCGACGCGTTCGCCTTCCTTGATCCGGTCTTTTCCTCCGGAGTTTTCCTCGCCCTCAAATCCGGTGAAATGGCCGCCGATGCCGCTCACGCAGCGCTCGAAAACGGCGACACGTCCGCAGCCGCGTTCGCAACCTACGGTGAGGAACTCTGCGGCCACATCGAGACCATGCGCAAAGTCGTTTACGCTTTTTACGACAAGGATTTCAGCTTCGCCAAACTCATCCGCAAATACCCCAATCTCCGCGCCAAGCTAACCGATGTGCTCATCGGCAACGTCGAAGGCCAGGATTACTCCGACCTCGCCCGCGCCATGGCCGATTTCGCGGAGTTGCCAGAACCCCTCGATTACGGCCGCGTTGCAGCCCAACACAAAAAGTTTAAGAATTTTTCAACCGCAGATGGACACGGATAAACGCAGATAAAGAGTGATTTTAATGAATTCTTATCTGTGTCCATCTGTGTCCATCTGCGGTTGATAATCTTCTTTAGATGAACCTCGCTTTTCTCACCCCCGGCACCGGCTCCTACTACTGCGGGGCCTGCATGCGCGACAACGCGCTCGCGAAGTCACTTCTAGCAGCGGGCCACCAGGTTTCCCTGCTGCCGATGTATCTGCCGCTTCAGCTTGATGAGGAGGTGCTGCCCCAAGCGCAGAACCCGATCTTCTTCGGCGGCATCAATGTTTATCTCCAACAGAACGTTTCCCTCTTCCGGCATACTCCCCGCTGGTTAGATAACTTTCTCAATCACTCCAAACTCCTCCGCTCCGCTGCCAAGCGCAGCCACATGACCTCCTCCCGCGTCCACGGCGCGATGGCGCTGGCCATGCTCCGCATCGAGGACAGCCACTTCGGCAAGGAACTCGACAAACTCATCGACTGGCTCGCCACCGACAAACCGGACATCCTCTGCCTCGGCACCGCTCTCCAGGCAGGCATGATTCGCCAGCTCAAGCAGCGCCTCGGCGTGAAGATCATCTGTTATTTCCAAGGCGAGGACAGTTTCCTCGACGGGCTTCCCGAGCCGTTTAAGACCGAGTGCTGGTCCGAGTTGCGCAGTCGGCTCGCAGATGCCGATCTGCTAGTAGCTCCCAGTCAATTTTACGCCGACCTCATGCGGAAACGGCTGGATGCGCCCGGGCTTCGCATCGAAGTCATGCCTAACGGAATCGACCTCGCTGGCTACCGCGTCGCCACACCTACTTCGCCTCCCGTCATCGGCTACCTCGCCCGCATGATCCGGGAAAAGGGTCTTCCTCATTTGGTAGAAGCATTCATCCATCTTCGCACCGGCCTGAAACACCCCGACGCCCGCCTGCACATCGCCGGGACCGCCATCGAGGGAGATTCCACGCTCATTGGAGCACTCAAACAACAGCTTGAAACCGCCGGACTCAGCGATCAGGTCGCCTGGTCGCCTAACATTTCCCGCGAGGAAAAAGCCAACATGCTCGCCTCGCTGACGCTGTTCTCCGTCCCCGCGACCTATCCGGAAGCCTTCGGACTCTACTTGATAGAAGCCCTGGCCAGCGGAGTCCCCGTCGTGCAGCCCTGCGGGTCATCATTTCCTGAAATCATCACCACCAGCGGCGGCGGCGTGCTCGTCCCACCCGGCGATCCATTCGCCCTCGCCACCGCGTGGCTCGAACTTCTCGAACGCCCCGAGCGATTGAATGAACTCGGGCAAAGTGGTCGCCGTGCTGCGGAGGATCTCTACAGCGTCGCCGCAATGCGCGACCGCTTCCTCGCCCTTGCGAACCTCATTCATTCCCGTAGTTGACTCCTGCCATTTTCGACTTACCGTAACCGATATGTCCGAAACGCTTTCCATAAAGATCACTTCTGCCGAGAAAGCCCGGCTCAAAGCGGTCGCTTCCGCAAGAAAGGTCCCCGTCTCCGACCTGATCCGGGAAGGCCTGCGCAAAGTTCTTTCGGAGTCATGGGACTCCGATCAACCTTCCTGCTACGATCTTTTCGCGAAGGATCTCGAAAATCTCTGGGCCCGGGGCGGGAGTAAAATTTCCGACCTCGCCTCCAACAAGACGCACATGAAAGGATTCGGGGAATCATGACCGCCGTGATCGCGGACACCGGCCCGATCGTTGCGCTGTTGGACGGGTCCGACAGCCATCACTCCTGGGCTCGGGAATGCTTCAGGCACCTTGCCCCCCCGCTCGCCACCTGTGAGGCGGTTCTTTGCGAGGCCTACTTCCTTCTCCAGCGCTTTCCCCCCGGCAAGAGCACGTTGCTCAAGATGATTTCCGGTGGCGCTTTCTCCCTCCCTTTCCGCGTGGGCGACCATCTACCCGACATCGCAAAGCTGTTGGTGAAATACGATGACACGCCGATGGATTTCGCCGATGCCTGCCTGGTCCGGATGGCCGAGACCTCGAGAGACCCAAAAATCTGGACCATCGATTCGGACTTCAAGATCTACCGCCTCAACAATCGCCGTGTCGTTCCCGTCCTCGCGCCCTGGTCATGAAACATTATTGCGCACTGGCTTCCTTCCGTCCTGATCGTCCCACCCATGAAACCCGCCTTTGAAATCCAGCGCCATGTCGAATTCTACGAAACCGACATGGCGGGCATCGTCCATTTTTCCAACTTCTTCCGCTACATGGAAACCTGCGAGCACGCCTTTGTCCGCAGCCTCGACCACGAACTCCACGGCGTGCTCGACGGCCTCGAAACCGGCTGGCCGCGCGTCAACGCCAACTGCGACTACCGCTCGCCCGCGCGCTTCGGCGATCTCCTAACGATCCGCCTGTTCATCGCCGAAGTCCGCACCCGCTCCGTCCGCTATCGGTTCGAAATCACCCGCGACGAAACGATGATCGCCGAGGGATCCATCTCCGCCGCGTATGTGGCGATTACTCCGGATGGCATCAAGGCCGTCCCGCTTCCACCCGCGCTCGCGGAAAAACTCTCCGCGCTGGTGTCTGCGCACTGATCACCTCTCACCATGAAAACTATGAACTGGTTCTATCTCGCACTCGTCACCGTCGCCTGTTGGGGGCTATACGGAATTTTCCTCCACGCCGGACAAGTCGGGATGAAGGATCCGCAGCTTGGCCGTTACAAGGCGTTCCTGTTTGTCGGCATCGCCTATTTCCTAACCGCCGTCCTCGCACCGCTGATCATTCTGCTAGCCTCGAAGAACATGGACTGGAACATGCCACCCAAAGGCATGTGGATTTCCCTCTTTGCCGGGATCCTCGGGGCGATCGGGGCGTTCTTCGTATTGCTGGCGATGGGGTCCGGCGCTAAGGCCGGAATGAATCCCGGCATCGTCGCGGTGTCGGTCATGTCGATTATCTTTGCAGGAGCGCCCATCGTGAACGCCATCGTTGGGATCGCCATGCATCCGCCCAAGGGAGGATTTTCCGCGATACCGGTGCCGTTTGTTTTGGGAATTCTGCTGGCCGCGGTCGGTGGATTCATGGTCACGAAATACAAGCCGGCCTCAGCGCCGCCGCCGAAGATCACCACTGCTGAGAAGCCCTAACATAGGTCTTATAGGACCTATAAGACCTATGTCTTCCCAGCTCCAGAAACTCAATGACCTGATCCAAGCCATTCTCCCGGCGAACCGTTTCTACGCCGAAAAACTCGGGCCGCTCGGGAAGTTCACCAGCCTGTCAGATTTCACTAACAACGTTCCTTTCACCACCAAGGAGGAACTCGCCGCCAACCATGAGCAGCACCCGCCCTACGGCACGACCCACACTTTCCCGCTCGCCCGTTATCACCGTTTCCACCAAACCAGCGGCACCCGTGGCAAGCCGCTCATCTGGCTCGACGAACCCGACGGCTGGGCGTGGATCCTCGACAACTGGGAATGGGTCTGGCGCGGCGCGGATGTGAAAGCCGGCGCCACCGCCTTTTTCCCGTTCTCGTTCGGTCCATTTCTCGGCTTCTGGGCCGGCTTCGAAGCGGCCACCCGCATGGGCGTCCGCGCCGTCCCCGGTGGCGGACTTTCCTCGGAAGACCGCCTGCAACTCCTCCTGCGCAGCCAATCCTCCATCCTCTGCTGCACGCCCACTTACGCCCTGCGCCTTGCCGAGGTGGGCGAAAAAATCAAGCTCCCGGTCTCGTCGCTCGGTATCACGAAAATCATCGTTTGCGGCGAATCCGGCGGCAGTATTCTCGAAGTCCGCCAGCGCATCGAGGCCGCCTGGCAGGCGCGCGTTTACGACCACCATGGCATGACCGAGATCGGCCCGGTGTCCGTTAGCTCAAAAATGGATCCCGATCTGCTCCTGCTCCGGCACTCTGCCTATTTCTGCGAGGTCATCGATCCTGCTAACGGAACTCCCACCGCTTTCCGCGAGACCGGCGAACTCGTCCTAACCACTCTCGGCCGTCACGGTTCACCGCTTCTCCGCTACCGCACCGGCGATCTCGTCCAGCCGGTCCCGCACGAAAATCACTTCGCCCTCCGCGGCGGCGTTCTCAGCCGGACCGATGACATGGTCGTCATCCGCGGCATCAATATCCATCCCAGCTCCATCGATGCGATCGTCCGCTCGTTTCCTGACATCGCTGAGTATCAGGTGGAGATCGACCAGCGTCCGGCCCTTGCCGAGCTCAACCTAACCGTCGAGTCCACCGCTGAAACGGCCGCCGCCCTTGCACAGAAACTTCGTTCCACTTTCACCCTCCGCATCCCCGTCATGGCGGTCACGCCGGGCACACTTCCCACCTTCGAGGTCAAAGCCAAACGCTGGAATATTCTCCGATAGTGGCTGGGAAATCCTGTCCCCGCCCAACCCCTTTCCCAACCATGATCGAAGTCCGCCAACTCTCCAAAACCTACCAAACCCCGGGCGAAGCCATCCAGGTGCTCGACCGCCTCGACCTCACTCTCGCCACCGGCGAAACCGCCGCCATCGTCGGTCCTTCGGGTTGCGGAAAATCGACGTTTCTCAATCTCCTCGGTGCCCTCGATCGCCCGACATCCGGCTCGATCAGAATTGGCGACCAGGACATTTCCTCCTTTTCCGAAGAACAAGCCGCCGCATTCCGCAACCACTCGCTGGGCTTCATTTTCCAGCAACAGCACCTCCTGCCGCAACTCAACGTTCTCGAAAACGTCCTCGTCCCCCGACTCGCCGGCGATTGGCAGGAATCTACCGCCGATACGGAAAAACGCGCCCTCCAGCTCCTCGAAACCGTCGGCCTGTCCGACCGCCTCCGCCACCTCCCGTGGCAACTCTCCGGCGGCGAGAAACTCCGCACCGCCGTCGCCCGCGCCCTCATCAACCGGCCCAAGCTCATCCTCGCCGACGAACCCACCGGCTCGCTCGATCCCGCCTCCACTGACACCATTGCCGACCTCCTCCTCGCCCTGAACCGCGACCATGGAGTCACGCTCATCGTCGTCACCCACAACGTCGCCCTCGCCCGCCGCATGGGCAAAACCTTCGAGCTCCGGAGCGGCAAACTCGGCGAGTCATGACTTCCCGCTCCTTCATCCTCTGCGGCCTCTGCCACTACCGCAGCGCCTACCTCGGCGTTCTGCTAGGCTCCGCGCTCGGCGCGATGGTCCTGCTAGGCGCGCTGTTCGCCGGCGATTCGGTGAAATCCACTCTCCGCCAGATCGCAGAACAACGCACCGGTCGCACCACCGTCGTCCTCGCCGGGGGCGAAAATTTCTTCCGCGCCAGCCTCGCCAACGACCTCCCCGGCACCGCGCCGGTCCTCCAGCTCCGCAGCCAGGTCGATACGCCATCCGGCCGCTCGACCGGCCAAGTCAATCTGTTCGGCGTCACTCCGGAGTTCTGGAAATTCGCCCCCGGAAATTCCACCGCGCCCGCGCTCGACGACCGCGCCTGGGCCATCAACCGCGAACTCGCCCGCACCCTCGACCTTTCGCCCGGCGACACCCTCGTCATCCGCCTCGGCAAGCCCGGCCTCGCCTCGCGCGACGCCCCGCTTTCCGGCGAACCCGAAGCACTCATCACCCTCCGCGGCACCGTCGCCGAAATCCGCGAGGACGACGCGATGGGCCGCTTCAACCTCGAAGCCACCCAGCTCCCCGCCCCGGCGGTTTTCCTGCCGATCGAACGCCTCGCCTCCGCCATCGAACGCAGCGACCGCGCCAACCTCCTCCTCTTCCAGGACCCGATTTCCGCCACCCAAGCCACCGCCCTCATCCGCAAATCCGCCCAACTCGCCGACTACGGGCTTTCACTTCAGGACGTCCCGCTTTCCGCCGCCACCGAGATCCGCACCGACCGGATTTTCCTGCCGTCACTGATTGAGGAAAAACTCCGCGCCCTCCTTCCCGCCGCCCGCCCGGTCATCACCTACCTCGCCAACACCATCGCCGCCAACGGCAAGGAAACTCCCTACTCCATGGTCACCGGCACCGATCCCGCCGCCGTTTCCTTCCTTCCCGCCGATCTCGCGGCGGATCAAATCGTCCTCAATTCGTGGGAAGCCGAGGATCTCGCCGCCAAACCCGGCGACGCGGTCACGGTCAGCTATTTCACCCTCGGCAGCGGCAACCAACTCGTCGAAAAATCCTCCGCTTTCACCGTCCACAGCATCGTCCCGCTCGAAGGAGCCGCCGCCGACAAACTCTGGATGCCCGACTTCCCCGGCATTGCCGAAGCCGACAATTCCGCCGACTGGACCCCCGGCCTGCCACTCGATCTCAGCCGCATCCGCCAGAAGGACGAAACCTATTGGGACGACCACCGCGGCACTCCCAAAGCCTTCATCACCTACGCCGCCGCCCGCGACATGTGGAGCAACCGCTGGGGAAACTCCACCTCGCTGCGCATCAGTGGCGGGGACATCCCTGTCCCCGAATTGGAAAGAAAAATCCTCGAAACCCTCACCCCCGCCGACGCCGGTCTGCTCGTTCGCGACCTCGGCGGCGAAAGCCAAGCCGCCGCCGCCTCGCCCGTCGATATCGCCAGCTTGTTCCTGAGCATGTCGTTTTTCCTCATCCTCTCCGCCGTCGCGCTGACCGCCATGTTGTTCCGTTTCAATGTCGAGCAGCGCAATCACGAGTCCGGCCTGCTCACCGCCCTCGGCATTTCCGCAAAGAAAATCCTCCGCTGGCGGCTGCTGGAGGGCTTGGTCGTCGTCACCCTAGGCAGCGCGATCGGAGCCCTGCTCGCCTTCGCCTACACCCGCGGCTTGCTGCTTTTTCTCGAATCCATCTGGAATCGAGGCAGCGACAGCCTATTCCGCTTCCACGCCGCCCCGGCATCCCTCATCGGCGGCATCATCGGCTTCATCCTCCTGATGATGACCACCATCTGGTTTGTCACCCGCCGCCAGGCGAAACGATCCGCCAGCCTGCGCCTCGAATCCGGCACCGAGGAAATCATCCGCCACGGGAAATCCCGTGCCCGCTGGATTGCTACTGTCGCCACGATTTCCGGGCTCGCCGCGTTAGCCCCCTCAAAGGCGATGGGTCCTCAAGGCGCGTTCTTTCTCGCCGGTTTTTCGTTCCTCGTCGCCGGTCTCGCGCTCTTCAGCGTGGCTGGAGCGTCTCGCTCCAGTCCGTCGCCGGAGCGTCCCGCTCCGCCTCTAACACTCGCCCATCTCGCCCGGCTCAACACCGCCCGCCGCCCGACCCGCTCGCTGGTCGTCGTCGGCAGCCTCGCCGCCGGACTTTTCCTCGTCGTCTCCGTCACCGCCTTCCAAAAACACGGCAGCGGCGATTGGCGGAAGCGCACCAGCGGCTCCGGCGGTTTCGCGTTCTGGATCGAAACCACCACCGCCGTCCATCGCAGCTCCGCCAGCGATTCCACCGCAGACATCCTCAAGCTCCGCGACCAACGCGGAAAACTCGGCGACATCCTCCCGTTCCGAGTCGGCACCGGCGACGACGCATCCTGTTTCAACCTCAACTCCGTCGCCCGCCCGCGCCTGCTCGCCACCGACACCGCCGCCCTCGAAAAGCGCGGCTCATTCACCATCAAATCCACCGCCGCCGGCATCGCCCCCACCTGGAAATCCCTGCGCGAGGGCGACACCCTCCGCGCCTTCATCGACGAAACCACGCTCATGTGGGTCCTGAAAAAGAAGCCCGGCGACCGCATCGACTACACCGACGAACAAGGAAACACCTTCCCACTGGAAATCGCCGGCACCCTGGCAGGATCCGTCTTCCAAGGCAGTTTCATCGTGGACGAACAACGCTTCCTCGCACGCTATCCATCCACCGGCGGCTACCACCTTTTCCTAGCAGACACCCCCACCGACCTCGCCGTAACCCGCAGCGTCCTCCAGAAGTCCCTCCCCGATCTCGGAGCCACCGTCACCACCACCAGCGACCGCCTCGCCGCCTTCAACAGCGTGGAAAACACCTACATCTCCATCTTCAACGTCCTCGGCGGCCTCGGCGTCATCCTCGGTGCCGCCGGACTCGGCATCGTCACCGCGCGCAATCTATCAGAGCGCAAAAACGAATTCACCCAACTCCATCAAATCGGCATTTCCCGCAGGATTATCCGCTCGTTGATCTTCCGCGAGACCCGCCAATTCATCCTCTGGGCCATCGGCATCGGCCTCCTCGCCGCCGTCATCTCCATCCTCCCCGCCCTGCCGGAAACCGGCCTTCTCGTCACGCTCGGCTGGATCGCTGCGCTGGCTGTGATGTTCCTCCTCTCCGCCGTCTCCTGCGCCTGGCTCGCCTACCGCAAGTCCTCCGTGTTTCTGTGAGTCCGGGCAAAAGCGAAATGCCAAATGACGCGAGCATCATTTTTGATACGCATCTCCCATGGCCAAGCCAGCTTCCCGCCCACTGCGCGTCATCTTTTTTCGCGCAGTGACTGGAAATGAGCCGGTTCGGGAATGGCTGCTCAAGCTGACAACTGACGAAAGGAAATCATCCTTTCGAATGGCATCGTCAAAAAGTCCCGGACCGCGCCAAAACAGGAACTCGTCACCAAGACCGAACTGGCCTCACCCATGAAAACCAGCCGGGCCTCGCTGGACCGGATGCTCGATCCCTCAAATCCCTCACTGACTGTGGCCAGCCTTGGAAAAGCAGCCGCCGCTCTCGGCCGGAAGGTGGAACTGCGCTTCGTAACAGCTTGACGTTAATCTGTGAGCTACGACCCCATTCACCGCAAAACCTCAGAACGCCAGAATACCTTGGCGGCTTCCCGACCCGCTGCCAGCTCATGACGCAGCCGGAAGTTCTCAAACCACTCCAAAACCAACAAAAATCCCGCACGCTCCCGGTCCGTCAGGCCACGGAATTCCGCCAGATCCGTCCTCCAACACCAACGCGTCTTTGATGCATTCATGGCCCCCTATAAAAGAAATCTCCCGAGTGCCGTCAATCTAAAAGTGTTCACCTGACCACCTTTT